>JBKPHA010000036.1:0-15718 GCA_046729615.1 Actinomycetota bacterium | reverse complement strand
ATCGCCAGCATCACGTCGGCGCCGGCAGCGTCCGCACCGACGGTGGTCAGGGGTCTCGACACGACCTCGCCCACCGGGGTGTCTACCGACATCGCCTCGGCTATAACCCGGGAGCGCAGGTCGCCGTCCGTGACGATTCCCAGCTCTCCGTTCTCCGCCCGGACGATCATCGAGTTGACGTTCTCGTCCGACATCAGCCGGGCCACCTCGCGAAGGGGGCGATCCGCCACGCAGGTCACCGGCTCGCGACGTATCAGGGCCCTGGCCGGTTGCTGTGCCATTTCGGCGCTGGCGACGTCGGCCTCGGCGGCCGCGCCCCCCGGCTCGCGACGCCGCAGCAACGACCGCGTCAGATACGACAGGCTCGATCGGGGCGGCAGCAGCGGGATCACATCGGCAGCCGCCATCGAATAGCAGAGGCTGTCCTCCTGGGCGCGCGCCTCGACCTCGGACGGCAGACCCGACAGCACCGAGGGGTGTCCAAACAGCTCCCCCTCCCCGAGCACATCGAGGACCCGGTTGCCATCGACCAGCTCGATCGCCCCTCGTCGCACGACCAGCACCCTGCCCTGAGACCGCTCGCCCTGCTCGAAGATGGTGGCGCCCAGCTCGAAGAACTCCACCTCCACGCGCTCGGCAAGCCGCTCCAAGGCCTCCTCGTCGAGTCCGCTGAACGGGTCGTGGGTTCTCAGGAACTCCGCGATGTCGTGCATGCCGCGCTTATCTCACGATATCGCCGATCGCTTACGCATGGGCTCACCTTCAACCTTGGTCGAACCGGCCGGTCTCCCCCGGGTTCCGAGCTTATTTGGGCAATGGTGCCCGAATGCGTCCAGAGGCTGAAGTCAGCAGAGCCGTGTGAGTCTTCGCCAAAACCCCATCATCATGCGGTTGGTGAGAGTGGAGCTAGCCGGACTCGAACCGGCGACCTCCTGGGTGCGATCCAGGCGCTCTCCCAACTGAGCTATAGCCCCGAGGCGGAACGCGAGCGTGCGTGCGGTTCCGGAGGATACCCGCCAGGCTGCCGATCTAAGGTGCAGCAGGCCAAGGAGGGGGAGCGGGCCCAGCGGTTTGGGCACGACCACTCGCTGATCATGCTGGACATCGACGACTTCAAGCGGGTAAACGACGAGCACGGGCACCTGCAGGGGGACGAGGTGCTGCGCACGGTCGGTCGCATCCTCGACGAGGAGTCGCGAGGCATCGAACGAGCCGGCGCGCTACGGCGGCGAGGAGTTCGCGGTCGCGCTCCTGGAGACGGATCTGGAGGGCGCGGGTGAGGTAGCCGAGCGGATCCGATCGCGTATCCAGGCCGAGCGCGTTCGGGGGGTGGATGGCGGATCGCCGCTGCGTGTCACCGCGAGCCTCGGGGCCGCCTCGATGCCCGCCTCGGCCGAAAACGCGCAGGATCTCATCGCAGCCGCCGATGCCGCCCTCTATGAGGCCAAGCGCTCCGGCAAGAATCGCGTGGTCACGGCGCCTGCGAGAAGCCAAGCAGGACGCCCCTAGCTGCGAAGCACCGGTCAGCTGCCGGCGAACGCAGCTCTGGGGGAGTTCCGGACGGCTGTGGGCATGCAGGAAAGCGTGCCCGCCGGTTCCTGCCAGCGCGTTAGTCTTTTCGGCTGACCGCTTATGGGAATCCTGGACGACGCGATTCGCGACCATCTCGAGCTCATTCGCAAGCGCGGCGCTACCGATTCGGAGATGCGGCGTCTCGAGGACGAGGCGTTCGGTCCCCCGACCCGCCCGGATGAGGCCGATTTTCCCGAATCCGAAGGGGGCGCGACCTCCGGCAACGGCGCAGCGGCAGAGTTCGCCGCCGAGGAGCCGTCTTGGGAGGACGCGGCGCACGAGGACGCGACCACGCTGCTGCCGACTGAGGAGGGGGAGGAGCGGGCCGCCGAGGCCGCCGGAACGGGCCTGGAGGAGCCGACTGGAGCGCACGTCACCGGGGACGTCGCCGACGCCGAGGGCGAGCCGGTGCTGGGCGAGCCGGAGGGGGAGGAGCCCGCTGCCGAGGTCGCGGAGGATGAGCCGGTTGCGAGCGAGCATCCCATCGTCGGCGAGCCGCCGATCGATCCCGCCGGCGAGCCGGATCCGGGCGAGGCGGCAGGCATGAGCGCGGAGGCGGTGCCGCTTTACGACCAGGCCGAGGACGAAGGCATGGACCTCGGCGTAGATCTCACGGCCGAGGACCAGGCGGCGGTGGAGGAAGCTCCGTCCGAGGAGCATTCACCCGCCGAGCCCGAGGGCTCGGCGCCGCTCGACGCTCCGATCGAGTCGCTGGAGACCGTCGAGCACCCCTTCCCGGACGAGATCACGGCCGCCGAGCAGCATGAGGAAGGTGCCCCCTCGGACGAGCACGCCGTGCAGGAGGAGGAGCCGCCGGAGCGAGAGGGCAAGGAGGACGCCGAGGGCTCAGACGAGGACGTACTGGCCGACACGCCCGAGTTCCTGAAGGATCAGCCCGAGGACGACGAGCTGTGGTTCGAGCAGGGCGAACCGAAGGACTTTGATTTCTAGCGTCGCGGGTTAGACGTAGCCGCGCGTTCGTGCCGCCTCGACGACGCGCTCGATGCCCACGAGATACGACGCCTCGCGCAGGTCGATGCCCTCCTCGCGCGCGCGGGCGGAGACCTCGCGGTAGGCACGGCGCATGATCGTGCCGAGCTTGTCGTTGACCTCCCGCTCGTCCCAGCGGAAGTGCTGGAGGTTCTGCACCCACTCGAAGTACGAGACGACAACGCCGCCGGCGTTCGCCATCACGTCCGGAAGGATGTAGACGTCCTTGTCCCGGAGGATCCGGTCGGCGGCCGGGGTGCTCGGGCTGTTCGCGCCCTCCAGGATCACCTTGCACTGCATCCGGTCGGCGTTGCCCTCGTGGATCATGCCGCCGAGCGCCGCGGGAATGAAGACATCGCAGGGGATCGCGATCAGGTCCTCGGCCGATATCTCCTCGGCTCCCGCGAACTCGGTGATCCGCCCGCCGTGCCTGATGTGCCCATAGAGGGCATTGGCGTCGATGCCGGCATCGTTCCGGATCGCGCCGCTCGCGTTTGAGACGCCCACCAGCGTCGCGCCGAGTTGCTGCATGATCCGCGCCGCCCAAGAGCCGACGTTGCCGAATCCCTGGACGACGAAGGTGGTGTCCGCGGGGCTCAGCCCGAGGTGGGGGGCCGCCTCACGGAACATGTAGACGCAGCCGCGGCCGGTTGCGGCCTCGCGCCCATAGGAGCCCTCGAGCGCGATCGGCTTGCCGGTGACGATGGCCGGCGTGTGGCCGTGGAGCTTCCCGTACTCGTCCATCATCCAAGCCATCACCTGCGCGTTCGTGTGCACGTCCGGGGCCGCGATGTCGCGGGTGGGGCCGAGGATCTTCTCGACCTTGTCCATGAACGAGCGGGCGATCTTCTCGACATGCTCTGGTCCGAGCTTGCCGGCCGGGCAGTTGACGCCGCCCTTCGCACCGCCGTACGGGACGCCGGCGACCGCCGTCTTCCAGGTCATCAACGAGGCCAGCGCCCGGACCTCATCGATGTCGACCTCGGGGTGGAAGCGGATGCCGCCCTTGTACGGTCCGCGCGCGCCGTTGTGCTGGATGCGGTAGCCCGAGTAGACGTGGACCTTGCCGTCGGCGAGGCGGATGGGGATCTGGACCGTCACCTCGCGATACGGGGCCCAGAAGACGACGCGGAGGTCGTCGGAGATCCCGAGGCGATCGCACGCCGCGTTGAAGTAGTGGTGGACGATCTCGAGGTTGGAGACCTCGGCGCGCTGACCGGGCTTCGGCTTGGCGGCCGCCGCAGCGTCAGCCTGGGCCTCCTCGACCGCGAGCGGGGACTTGTCGGGGTGCTCGCGCTCGCCTACTGCTTCCGTGGCGGTCTTGGTCTCGGCCATGTCCCTCCTCGAAGTCGCTCCGCACGTGTCATCGTCGCACAAGCCGTGCGCGACGGCAAAGGGCTTGGCCGCCTCCTACCCAGGCTGCAAGGGCGCATGCCACACTAGACGGGCTGGGGCCATAGCTCAGTTGGGAGAGCGTCGCGTTTGCAACGCGAAGGGCGCGGGTTCGAATCCCGCTGGCTCCATCGTCTGCGCGTCGAATGGAGGATTCGGTACGCATAGCGTTCCCAATCCTCCACTCGACATCGCAGGGCACGGCAGTCCGTCAATGGCTTGGTCTGCAACGCCGTTACGCGCCGTAGGCGCCGCGTGGGATGGGCCGCGCCTGGCATGTTTTCCACCGCATAGGTTGAGAATCCGCCAGGAGCGCCTGGGAGAGGGAGGCGCCGCGCCGCACGGGAGGCTCAGCCGCGCTTGTCCTGCGCCGATTCCGTCTTCGCGCCGGCGTGCAGCAGCGCCGGCACCTGGTCGAGCGGGTTCGGCGTGTTCAGCAGCACGACGCCCAGCTCGTGGCCGTCGACGCGCTGCGTGATCACGTAGCAGCGCCCCGCGGCGTCGGTGTAGCCGGTCTTCACCCCCGTGATCCCCTTCATGCGCTGGAGGATGAACGGGTTGTTGTTGTAGAGGTCGAGGTAGTTGCCCTTGATCGGGAAGGGAAATCGCGCCTCGCGTGTCGCGGCGACCCTACGGATCCACGGATCGGCGAGGTCGGCGCGCGCCAGCGCGGCGAGGTCCTTGGCGCACGAGTAGTTACCCCGGTCGAGGATCCCGCTCGGCGTCGAGAAGCGCGAGCAGCGCAGCCCCAGGCGCTCGCGCCAGGCGTTCATCCGGCGAACGAACGCGCCCACCGTGCCGGCGTCGTGCTGGGCGAGCGCGATCGCGGCGTCGTTTCCCGACACGAGCAAGAGGCCGTCGAACAGGTCCCTCAGGGGCACCTTCTTCCCCTTCGGAAGCACGCCCATGCCGGAGCCCTCGTAGGCCAGCGCCTGTGGCGTGATCAGCACCGGCTCGTCGGGCCTGTGCCGCCTGGCGATGATGAGCGCGGTCATCATCTTGGTGAGGCTCGCAATCGGCAGCCGTTGGCCCGCGTTGTGCTGCCACAGGACGCGGCCGGTGTCCACGTTGAAGAGCACGCCCGCACGTGGGTCGTTCCCGGGAGCGAACTTGACGTTCACCGGAAGGTTGCGTCCCGCCGGCTTGAGCACGAACCGCGAGCGCGACCGCCGGCGGGCGTGGTGCTGCTCGTGGGACGGGCGATCCGCCCCCCGGTGGGTGCTCGACCGGTGGTGGTGCTGGTGGTGGGCGGCGGAATGCCACAGATTCGGGTCCACCATGAGGAGCGCCACCGCAGCCCCGGCCACGAGTACGATCGCCCCCGTCGCCACCCACGCCTTCATCCCGGCAGGTTCTACCGCGCCGCGCGGATCGGAGGCTACCTGCCTGGCGGATTCCGAAGCGCGCCCAGCACGGCGAGCATGAGCATGATGATGATCAGGAAGGAGACAACCGTGAAGATGTCGACGCCCGACGTGCTGGCTACGGTGGCGGTGGCGGCCCCGAACAGCAAGCAGAAGACGAGCACCAACCAGAGCAGCGCGTTACGCACCGGCGGCCCCGCCGAAAATGGAGGCGGCTCCGTTCATCGCAAGTGCTGCACTACGCGAATCCGGGCGGACTGACCGCCTTTTCGCCGTAGCGGTTTGCGAACAGTTTGATCGCGGCCAGGCCGAAGACGAAGCCGCCGACGTGCGCCCAGTACGCCACGCCCTCCCCGCCCGCCGCCGTTGTCGTCACCTGGCCCAGCGCTGGCAGGAACTGAAGCACGAACCAGATGGCGAGCAGGATCGCCGCTGGGATCTCGATGACCGTTACGAAGAGGATGATCAGCACCAGGGTCAGCACGCGGGCGCGCGGGAAGAGCAGCAGGTATCCGCCAAGGACGCCGGCGATCGCGCCGCTCGCGCCGATCGCCGGAACCGTCGAGGACGCGGTCAGGAGCGCCTGGGTGTACGCCGCGACCACGCCGCCGAGCAGGTAGAACGCTATGAAGCGCGCCCTGCCCATCGAGTCCTCCACGTTGTTCCCGAAGATCCACAGGAACAGCATGTTGAACGCGATGTGCAGGATCCCCCCGTGCAGGAACATCGACGTGACCACGGTCGCCCACCACGGTGGCGAGTCGAGCTTGCGCGATCCCGCATACCCGGACTGGCCCTGGCAGACGATGCGTTTCATCGAGACGCCACAGTCCTTGCCCGGGTGCGTCAGCCGGTAGGGGATCGCCCCATACTCGAGCGTGATCTCATCGCTCTGCGAGAGCCCGCTGATGTGCGGTGAGGTGCTCGAGCCCGGACTGCCCGACAGCGTGAGCTGCCAGACGAAGACCGCGATGTTGATCACGATCAGCGCCACGGTCACGATCGGGAACCGGAGCGTGGGGATATTGTCCTTGACGGGGATCAAGGCGCGCCAAGCCTAAGGCCGAGCCGCATCGGCTGGCGCGGATCGCCGCGCCCTACCCTGCCGTGAGCGCTCGGGAAAGATTCTGGGCGGAGAACCACCACGAAGGGCGGACATCTCCGAGCGCCACCGTGACAAGGGCGTCTGGGACGTCGGCAACACCGGCTATACGCACGGCAAGTTCTACGCGAAAGCGAAGCGCTCGTCCGGCTGCAAGGCCGGGTACAGCCCGACGATCAAGCTGTAGCCGCGTACAGCGATAGCGCCGCGGAGGCCCTCACGCCGCCGCGGCGCGGCGCTCGCTCACCTCGCGGGCGCTCTCGTCCGCGTGGTAGGAGCTGCGCACGAGCGGCCCGGAGGCAACCGACTCGAACCCGAGCTCGTACGCGGCGTCCCTGAGCGTGTCGAACTCCTCCGGGTGCCAGTAGCGCACGACCGGCAGGTGCTGCTCGGTCGGCCGCAGGTACTGGCCGACGGTGAGGATCTGGACGCGGTGCTCGCGCAGGATCGCGAACGCCTCGACCATCTCCTCGAACGTCTCGCCCAGCCCGACCATGAGCCCTGACTTCGTCACGACCTCATCCCCGCCCATCTCCTTCGCGAGTCGCAGGACGCGCGCTGAGCGCATGAAGTCAGACCCGCGCCGAGCCTTCGGGTAGAGCCGGGGGACCGTCTCGACGTTGTGGTTGAAGACATCGGGCCGCTCGTGGATGACCTTCGCCAGCGGCATCTCCTGACCGCGGAAGTCGGGGGTCAGGACCTCCACCTTGCACCCGGGAGCGAGCATCCGGATCGACCGGATCACGCCGACGAACGCGCCGGCGCCGTAGTCCGGGAGGTCGTCGCGGTCAACCGAGGTCACCACCGCGTGGCGCAGCCCCATCTTCCGAACTTGGTTGGCGACCCGCATCGGCTCCAGCGGGTCGTTCCACGTCGGCTTGCCCGTCTGGACGTTGCAGAAGCCACAGCGACGCGTGCAGACGTCGCCGAGGATCATGAACGTCGCGGTGCCGCGCTCCCAGCACTCGCCGACGTTCGGGCAGTTCGCCTCCTGGCAGACCGTGTGCAGGTTGTCGGACTCGATGGCGGACTTCAGCCGCCGGTAGGTCGGGCCTCCCGGCGCCGGAACCTTCAGCCATGGCGGCTTTCGCTCGCGGAAGGGCCGACCCTCGGTCACTCTCGCGCCGCCGGGCCTGGCGCGGGAACGGGTCACGTGAAGCGTGTCGGATTCCATCTCGATCTACGCTAGCGCCACGGCTCGCTCGAGCGCAGCACGGAGCTCATCCGGCGAGACCTCGCGAGGCGCCCGCCCGTAGATCTCGCCGAACCACTCGCGCACCGTCGTCGCGAACGCCTCGAGGTCCTGCTCGGCGCCCGACTCCCGCGTGAGCGAAGTCATGCGGCACGCCTCGATGCCGCAGGGGACGACCCACTCGAACGGCTGGAGGTCGTTGTTCACGTTGATCGCGAACCCGTGGGTCGTGACTCCGCGACTCACGTGGACGCCGATCGAGGCGATCTTTCGCCGCTCCGGCGTCCAGACGCCAGTGAGTCCCTCGACGACCTCCGCCTCGACGCCCCAATCCCCCAGCGCCGCAATGATCACCCGCTCCATGCGGCGGATGTATTCATGGACGTCGTCGTGGTACGGGCGCAGGCTCACGATCGGATAGCCCACGAGCTGACCGGGGCCGTGGTAGGTGACGCGCCCGCCGCGATCCGTACCTATCACCTCGATCCCGTGCATCCGGTACCAGTCCGCGCCCATCGGCAGCTCGTCGGCCGTCGCGCGGCGCCCCTTCGTGTACACGGGCGGGTGCTCGAGCAGAAGCAGCACGTCGGGGACCGCTTCTGCCTGGCGCGCGAGCTCGATCTCCTTCTGCAGCCGCCGCGCGTCCTCGTACGGCACGAGCCCCGGTCGGACGATCCAGATCTCCTTCACCGGCTTCAGTGTCTCACGCGGCGGCCGGCTGCTTTGCGCCCGCAGCCTCGAGGCGCTCCAGCGCAACCGCCCGCGCGGCGTCGAGCGGCGTGATCTCCCGCTCCTCCGCCGTTCGGAGGATGCCCTCGAGGTTCTCCTCGATGCCCAGCGCCAGCTCGCGCGCGTGCTCTTCGCTGTAGCCGCGGATCTCGCGGTAGACGTGGATCAGGCCGCCGGCGTTGACGACGAAGTCCGGGGCGTACAGGATTTCGCGCGCCGCGAGGGCCTCGGCGAGGGACTCGTCGGCGAGCTGGTTGTTCGCGCAGCCGCAGACGATCTCGCAGCGCAGGAGCGGCAGGTTGCCGGAGTCGATCGCCCCGCCCAGCGCGCACGGCGCGAGGATGTCGCACTCGGCAACCATCTCCTCGTCGGGCTCGAGCCACCGCGCGCCCAGCTCCTCGGCGATGCGCCGCTTGACGGGGTCGATATCCGAGACCGCCACCCGAGCGCCGTCCTCGGTGACGCGACGGGCGAGCTTCTCGCCGACGTGCCCGAGGCCGGCCACCACGATGCGCCGCCCCGCGAGCTCGGGTGAGCCGAAGCGCACGCGCGCGCAGGCGCGCATCGCGGCTTGCACGCCGAGCGCCGTGAACGGGCTGGGGTCGCCGGAGCCGCCGCGCTCGGGCGGCAGACCCGTCACGTGCGCGGTGCGCTCGCGGATCACAACCAGATCCGGTGGCGAGATGCCCACGTCCTCCGCCGTGATGTAGCGGCCCGCGAGCGACTCGATCACATCGCCGAAGTCCAGCAGCAGGTCCCGCCGCTCCCGGCCGGTCGGGGCGTGCGGCGGCCCGCAGATGACTCCCTTCCCGCCGCCCAGCGCGAGCCCCGCCGCCGCTGCCTTGAACGTCATGCCGCGCGCGAGGCGCAGCGCGTCGCGCACCGCGTCAGTCGTCGCGGGGTAGTGCCACAGCCGCACGCCGCCCAGCGCCGGGCCCAGCGCCGTGGAGTGGATCGCGACGATCACATAGCGGCCGCTACGCGCCCCGCGATGCACGACCAGGTCCTCGTGCTCGAGCGGGACGGGCGCCACGGTCCCGGGTTGGGAATCGCGGCCCGGCAGGGCCGCGCCCGGCGCCTGGGTCTGCGATTGCGGCGTGGCGACCGCGCTCATTCCGACACCTCCCAGCGCTCCAGGCGTGCTTTGACGTCGGCGAGGAAGCGAGCCGCATCGGCGCCGTCGAGCGCCCGGTGGTCCCACGACATGCACAGGTAGGTCAGCGGGTGGATGGCGATCGAGTCGCCGTCCGGGCCCTCCACGACTACGGGCCGTTTGACGATCGCCTCGAGATCGAGGATCGCCACCTGCGGCTGGTTGATGATCGGCGTCGCCAGCACCGCCCCGAACTGCCCCGGGTTGGTGATCGTGAACGTGCCGCCGTGGACCTCGTCCGGCTCCAGCTTGCCGGCTCTGGCTCGCTCGGCCACGTCGCTGATCGCCGCCGCCATCCCCTCGAGGCTCAGGCGCTGCGCGCGCCGGATTACCGGGACGACCAGCCCGTCGCCGAGGGCCACCGCGATCCCGAGGTTTACGTCGTCGTGGTAGACGATGTCGCTGCCCTCAACCGACGCGTTCAGCCGGGGGTGCTCCTGCAACGCCTCCACCGTCGCCCGCGCGACGAACGCGAGGTAGGTCAGGTTGACGCCGCGGCGGCGCATCGGCTCGCGGATCTCGGCGCGCCGCGCAGCAACGCGGGAGAAGTCCGCCTCCACGATCGTCGTGCAGTGCGCCGCCGTGCGGCGGCTCTCGGTCATGTGGCGGGCGATCGCCTGCCGCATCGCGGGCATCGGCTCGCGGCGGGTCGGGCCGATCAGCTCGTCGACCCCTCGAGGCGGGGCGGCGGCCGGTGCAACCGGGGCTGCCTCGCCCCCGGCCTCGCTCGGCTCGACCGCCTCCGCCTCGTCGGGTCTGTAGGGGGATTCGATATGCAGGACGGGCTCCGGCCGTCCATCCGGAGCGCCTTCCCGCGCCTCGATGTATGCGAGGACGTCCTTCTTTCGCACCCGGCCGCCGATCCCGGTGCCCTTCACCTGGGAGAGATCGACGCCGTGCTTGTCCGCGATTCGGCGGACGACGGGGGAGTAGAAGCGGGAGCGATCCTCCTCACCCTCCTGAGCGGCCTCAGCGGGTGCGGCCTCGGCGGGACCTGGCGGAGCCGCTTCTGTTGGGGCAGCGACGGATGCCGTCTGGCCATCGCCGCCGGCATCGGTCTCGGCGTTTGCCTGCTGCGCGCTGCGTGCAGCATGCTCGTCCGGATGCGCCTCACCGGGTTTGGCCTCGGCGTCGATTCGAGCCAGCGGCGTTCCTACGGCGACGGTGGTGCCCGGCTCGACGATGATCTCCTGCACGCGGCCGCTGGCCGGAGCCGGGATCTCGACGTCGATCTTGTCGGTGGTGACGTCGCAGATCGGCTCGTCGGCCTCGACCCAGTCGCCCGGGCGCTTTCGCCACTCGACGATGGTTCCCTCGGCGACCGAAACGCCCATCTGGGGCATTACGACGTCGACCGCGTTTCCGGTGGCCTGCTCAGTAGGCGAGGAGCTCACGGCACGCCTCCTTCATGTCGTCTGCCTGTGGCAGCACGGCCTGTTCGAGCGGCGGGCTGAACGGGATCGGCACGTCCGGGGTGGTGAGCCGCCGAACGGGCGCGTCGAGATACTCGAACGCCTTCTCGGTGATCAGCGCCGCGACCTCGGCGCCGATGCCGGCAGACCGGGTGGCCTCGTGCGCGACCAGCACCTTGCCGGTCTTGCGGGCGCTCGCGAGGATCGCCTCGGTGTCGAGCGGCGCCAGCGTTCGCAGGTCGAGCACCTCGATGTCCTCACCCAGCTCCTCCGCGGCGCGGCGCGCAAGGTGCACGCTCGACCCGTAGGCGATCACCGTCATCTCCTCGCCGCTGCGCGCGATCCGGGCTTCGCCCAAGGGGACAGCGTGCTCTCCCTCGGGAACCTCATCGCGGACGTGCCGGTAGAGGCCCTTGTGCTCGAGGTAGCAGACCGGGTTCGGGTCGCGGATCGCGCTTATCAGCAGTCCCTTCGCGTCCGCGGCCGTCGCCGGCGCGACGACCTTCAGGCCCGGCGCGTGCACGAACCACGCCTCCGGATTCTGCGAGTGGAACGGTCCTCCGGAGAACCCGCCGCCCGAAGGAAGCCGGACCACCATCGGCACCGCGATCCCCTGGCGATAGTGGAGCTTCGCCGCGACGTTGACGAGCTGGTCGAACCCGCACGAGATGAAGTCCGCGAACTGCATCTCGCACACGGGCCGTAGCCCCTCGACCGCCGCGCCCACGGCCGCGCCGATGATCGAGTTCTCGGCGAGCGGCGTGTCCAGACAGCGGTCGGCACCGAACTCCTCGACGAAGCCCTCGGTGACCTTGAAGGCGCCACCGAAGCCCCCGATGTCCTCGCCGAGGCAAAAGACGGAGCTGTCGCGGCGCATCTCGTAGCGGAGCGCATCCGAGATCGCCTCAAGATAGGTCATCTCGCGGGCGCCGGAAGGCGGCGCGGCGACCTCGGATGCAGCGGCGGCCCCGCCGGCTGTCTCTGTGGCGCTCATGCCGCCCCCCTTTCGGTCGGCGCGGCTCCATTGCCGGCGCCGTCCTGAGACCACCGCGACCAGGGGGCGTTGCCGTCGCCCAGCGCTTCGAAGCGATCGGCATAGACGCCCTGGGTTGCGAGCTGGGGATCAGGCATCGGCGACGCGAGAGCCTTCTTCGCGCATTCCTCAACGTAGGCGCGGACCTCGCTGGTGATGCCCTCGACCTCCTCCGGCGAGAACCCGTAGTCCTTGTTGAGGCGCTCCGCGTAGCGGTCGATCGGGTCACGCTGCGCCCACTCCTCGAAGAGCTCCTTCGGCACGTAGCGCATGTCGTCGTGAGCGCCGTGGCCGTGCATGCGCATCGTCTGGCACTCGATCAGCGTGGGGCCGCCACCTGAGCGGGCGAGCTCCGCGGCGTCCCGTGCGGCCTCGAAGACCGCCTCGACGTCGTTTCCGTCCACGTTGACACCGGCGAATGCGTACGCGTGGGCGTGCTCGACCGGATCGACGGCGAACTCCAGCTCGTTCGGGGTCGAGTAGGCAAACCGGTTGTTCTCGAGGATGAAGACGATCGGCAGCCGGTGGATGCCGGCGAAGTTCATCGCCTCGTGCCACTGGCCATTGGCCGTGGCGCCCTCCCCGAAGAAGGTCATCGCGATCCTGGGCTCGCGGCGCATCTTGAAGGCCAGCGCCATGCCCGTCGCGACCTGCGCCATGTCGGGCAGCATCGAGACCATCCCGACGCACCCGACCTTGCGGTCGCCGAAGTGCATGTTCCCGTCCTTGCCGCGCGTCACCCCGTCGGCGCGTCCCATGTAGTTGGCCAGGTAGCGGTCCGGGGTCACCCCCCGGACGAAGTGCGCGCCGAGGTCGCGGTGCAGGATGCACATGCGGTCCTCGGGCCGAAGGACGAAGGAGGCTCCAACCGAGATCGCCTCCTGCCCGCGCCCGTCGTAGAACGACCCCGGCACCTTGCCCTGCTTGTAGAGGGTCAGGGCGCGCTCCTCCGACGCCCGCATCATCACCATGTAGCGGAAGAGGTTGGCCCGATCCTCCCTCGTCAGGGGCGCGTCAACGAGTTCGCGTACGCGTTCACGTGCGACGACGCTCGCGTCCGTTGTCTCCATATCCCGTCCGCCTTTCGCTCGGGCCCCGCGACGGGATCTCCGTCTGCCGGGCCGTTGTCGCCGCTACGGGATCTCCGATCGCGGCTCCTACGGACCAGGGCACGAGGGTTCTGCCCGTACCCCTATGTGTCAATCAGTACCCGATTCTACATTTGCGACGCGCCGGTTCAAGCGGCGCCGCGTCGAATCCCTGACGGCCGAGCAGGGGGCTTTCGAGCGCCGAGTAGCCTCGTCGGCATGCGCTGGATGGCGCCCTCGCCCGCGCTCGCGCTCGGACTGGCGACGGTCATGCTCGGCTGCGGCGGGGGTGGCTCGTCCACCACGGAGGCTGCGAGCCCGGCCTCGCGTCCCTCAGACGCCCACGTAAGCTCGCGAGCGCCCGCCGCCTCTCGCGAACCCAGCTGGCCGCGCTTCGGGTACGACGCTGCGCGCACCAATCATGCGCCGCGCGGCCTCGATGCCGCTGACGTGCGAGGCCTCCACGAGCACCGCGTGACCCTTCCCGGAACGGTCGACTCCTCGCCCATCTACTTGAACGGTGCTCGCATCGGTGATCGACCCCGAAACGCCCTCGTCGTGACGACGAGCTACGGGCGGACTCTCGCGCTGGCACCTGCGAGCGGCGAGACGTTGTGGAGCTTCACACCCGGCTCCTACGGCTCGCTCGCGGGCTCGCCCCAGATCACGAACGCAAGCCCCATCGCGAGCCCCGACCGTCGCTACGTGTATGCGGCCTCGCCGGACGGGCTCATCCACAAGCTGCGCTCGAGAGACGGAGGTGAGGTGCGATCGGGCCGCTGGCCCGCCTCCGTCACGCGTGATCCGACGCACGAGAAGATCGGGACGGCCCTCAACCTGGCCGGCCCCTTCGTCTTGGTCGGGACCGGGGGCTACATCGGCGACGCCCCGCCCTACCAGGGAAAGGTCGTTGCGATCAACCGCGGTACCGGCCGCATCGGCACGTCTTCAACTCGCTGTGCTCGGACCGGCGCCGGATCATCGAGCCGGACAGCTGTCCCGCGCAGCGCTCGGCGATCTGGGGCCGCGCCGGCGCCGTCGTCGATCCGGCGAGCCACCGCATCTTCGTCACCACGGGCAATGGACCGTTCGACGGGCGCACCAAATGGGGCGATTCGGTGCTCGAGCTCTCGCCCGGCGCTGCCCACCTCCGCCGCCACTACACGCCCCGCAACTTCAGGGCGCTGGAGCAAAGCGACGGCGACCTCGGCTCCACGTCGCCGGCACTCGTGCCCTCACCCCGTAGCGGCGGCCATCGGTTCCTGCTTCAGGGAGGCAAGGATGGAAAGCTCCGCCTGCTGAGGCTGCCGACGAGCCTGTCGGGCGTCCACGGACGCGCCGGGCGCCGCCTCGGAGGTCAGGTGCAGACGCTCCCGCTGCCCGGCGGCCAGGACATGTTCACGGCCCCGGCCGTCCTTCATCGGCGTGGCTCCACGCGCGTCTTCGTTGCCACCGGCGGGGGCACGGCCGCCTACGGGCTGCGAGGCGGGCGACTGCACGTGATATGGAGAGTTGACCGCGCCGGGACGAGCCCGGTGGTCGCCGGCAAGCTCCTGTGGGTATACGACCCTGGCGGGGGCCTAGCGGTCTACCGCGCCCGGAGCGGGCGACTGGTCCGGATCCTGCCGGCGCCGCCCGGGCACTGGAACAGCCCGATCGTCGTCGGCGCCCGCGCGTACCTGCCGAGCGGCGATGCGAACGACCACTCCACAACTGGGACGTTGAGCATCTACGGTCCGGGCTAGCCGCCGCTTGGTGCAACGTTTTGTGACGTACCACTAGAGCGCAAGCCCGAGCGGCTCCTCCAGCAGGCTCCGGATCCGGTCGAGGAAGCGGGCGCCATCGGCGCCGTAGAGGATGCGGTGGTCGCACGCGAGCGTCATCGGCATCACGTTGCCGATCGCGATCTCGCCGTCCCGTACCACGGGCTTCTCGGCGATCGCCCCCACCGCGAGGATCGCCGCCTGCGGCGGGTTGATGACCGCGGCGAAGTTGGTGATCCCGAACATGCCGAGGTTCGAGACGGTGAAGGTCCCGCCCGAGAGCTCGGGCGGCGTGATCGTCCCCTCGCGGACGCGCTCTGCCAGCGCGCGTGTCTCGCTCGCGATCTGGCGCAGGCCCTTGCGGTCCGCGTCGAAGACCGTGGGCACCACCAGGGCGTCGCGCGCCGCGACCGCCACCCCGACGTTGATGCGAGAGTACAGCTCGAGCCGGCCGTCGCGGTAGGCGCCGTTGGCGCGCGGGTGCTCGCGCAGGGCGATCGCCGAGGCCTTCACAACCATGTCGTTGAACGAGGGCACCGGCTCGTCCTTCGCAGCGGCGGACTTGATCCGAGCCCGGGCCTCGACCGCGCGGGTCATGTCCACCTCGACCGAGAGGTAGAAGTGCGGCGCGGTCGCCTTGGACTCGGCCATGCGCCGGGCGACGGTCGACTGGAGCCGCGTCAGCTCCTCCAACGACGCGGTCCCCTTGGCGGTCTCTGGCCGCTCGGCGACACCGGGGGTCGGGCCGGCGGCCGTCGCCGCGGGAGCGGGCACGGCCTCCGGCGCCGGGGCGACGGCCGGGCCCGCTGCGATCGCGCGCTCGACGTCCGCCTTGATGATCCGGCCGCCCGGCCCCGATCCGGCGAGAGCCTTCAGGTCGAGCCCGCGCTCGCGAGCGATGCGCCGGGCGAGCGGGGAGGCCTTGACG
>JBKPHA010000035.1:0-18604 GCA_046729615.1 Actinomycetota bacterium | reverse complement strand
GCACGGGGCAGCTCCGAACCGTTTCATGACCCACCTGGCAATGCAGGACACCGACGACGACGGCAGGGCCGCCACGTGGGGCGAGCACGTCAGCGACGAGGAGTACACCGCCGCTCCTGTGTCATAAAGCGGGTCAAGGCAATCCAAGCCCACCTGTCGGGCGCGGATTGCACCGACCCGGGAATGAGGTGCGACATCGGCGGGTCGAGTGAATTCAGTCCCGGTTTCCGGGCGCGGATTCACTTGACCCGGCCGGTCAGCTTCTCCCGGGATGCGACACTCCCCCCAACGAGCGTGGGAGGGGACAGATGAGCCTTGCGTACCGATTCCTCTACGCGGCCGGGTTTACGCCCTGGGAGCAGATGGCCCAGCGGCCGATCGCGGACCAGACCGCCGAGCTCTTCGCTCGCGAGGAAGCAGGGCGAGAGCCGCCTTACGGGTCGCTTGACCTCGGCTGTGGGAGCGGGATCTGGGCGGTCGCGCTGGCCCGGCTCGCGAGGCGGCCGCGGTGGCCGCCCCGGCGCGACGCTACCGATAATGGCGTGGAACCCCGGTCGCCGCGGGCCTCTTCCGCGAGGCGCGAGCCGGGATGACATCCAGGCCGCGTCCACCGAATGGAAGGTCGTCGACGACGTCGGGATGGATTTGCCCGCCCGCGCTCCGGGCTGCGTGAAGCGCGCCGAGCCGCGTTTCTACCGCCTGCGGCGGCAGTGGCACCCGAATCGTCGCCGCCGCGATGCGGCCCGGTGTGATATTGCGAAGATTAGGCACCCCATTCGCAGGAGGTTCACATGAAGTACTTCATCAGCGCCACGCCCGGACCGATGCCCCCGACGCCGGAACAGTTCGACTCGGCCATCGAGTGGCTCCAGGGGAAGCTCGACGATGGAACCTTCGACTGCATCTACGGGTTCGTGGAGGGCGGCGGCTTCAGCGTTACCAACGCCGATTCCCATCGCGAGGCACTGGACCTCATGGCGGATTACCCGCTGTTCGGGCTGGTCACGTGGCAGGTGCGCCCACTGCTGGAGTTCACCGAGGGAATCAACACGGTCCGGGCGAAGCTCGCCGAGGCCCAGGCGGCAATGGGCGGCGGCCAGGCGTAGGACCGGCAAGCCGGAAGTTGCCGTGAGGAGGGTGGGTCCCGGCGTACCCCGCGTTGAGAAGAAGGAGCTAGCCACCTCCGAACCGTCCTAGCGAGAGCCTGTCCGTCCGAGACGCCTCTTCCGAGGGGATTCGGGGTTTCCGCACGCGAGCGGTCCGAATCCCTTTCGGGGTCCGGATTCGGCGTAGAATCGCCATCGGCGGGCTCACAGGAAGTGGGCCCGAAGAATGCGTTTGGAGATACAGGTCCTTGGCCGCGTCGACGCCCTCGTCGACGGCCAGCCTCTTCCTTTGGGGGGAAGCAAGCAGCGCGGCGTTCTCGCGATGTTGGCGCTGCGCGCCAACCGGACGGTGAGCGCCGACGACCTGATCGATGGCCTCTGGGGCGATCGGCCCCCGGCGAGCGCCGCCAAGAACGTCCAGCTCTACGTCTCGCGGCTGCGAAAGGCGCTCGGAACGGACGGCCCCGGGGCGCGGATCGTCACCCGCGGTCGCGGCTACGAGCTCCAGCTTCCCGAGGGGGCGGTGGACGCAGCGCGGTTCGAGCGCCTGGTCGAGGAGGCCACGCGCGAGCCCGCGAGCGCGGCCGGAGCGAACGGCGCGGCCAGCGCGGCGCTTGAGCTCTGGCGCGGCGCGCCGCTCGCTGACGTCGCGTCGGAGCCGTTCGCCGCCGCCGAGATCGGCAGGCTGGAAGAGCTCCACCTGCGGGCGATCGAGCTCGCGATCGACGCCGAGCTCGCCGCCGGCCGCCACCGGGAGGTGATCCCCCAGCTCGAGGAGCTGATCGCCGAGGAGCCTCTGCGCGAGCACCTACACGCCCAGCGGATGCTCGCGCTCTATCGCGCCGGGCGCCAGTCGGAGGCGCTGGAGGCTTACCGGGCGGCCCGCCGGACGCTGATCGAGCAGATCGGGGTCGAGCCCGGGCCGGCGCTGCAACACCTCCAGGCGGCCGTCCTAGCCCAGGACCCGAGTCTCGACACGCCGCCGCCGGTCCCGGAGCTGCCCATCCAGCTCGAGGGCGGTTCGCCGTTGCTCGCCGGACGCGGGCGCGAGCTGCGCTGGCTGCGCGGGCGCTGGGCGGAGGCGCGCGGAGGGCGCGTCGTCTGCGCCCTGGTCTGGGGACCGGCGGGGATCGGCAAGACCCGGCTCGTCGCGGAACTCGCACGCGAGGTCCAGGGCGACGGCGCGGCCATCCTCTACGCGGGCGGGGGGGAGGTCCCCGACGCCGCCTTGGCGACCGTCGCCGAGGCGGAGAGCGGGCGCCGACCGACGCTCCTGGTGGTCGACAGCGCCGACGAGGCACCCCCCTCGGTGCTCGAGGCCGCCGCCGGGCTCGCGCGCGAACCGGAGGGCCGGTCGCTGTTGATCTGCATCCTGCATCACGACGAGCAGGGGCCACCCGCCTTCGCCAGCATACGCGACAGCATCGCCCAGCGCCTGCGGCTCGAGCCGCTGGCTGAGGACGCAACGGCTGAGATCGCCGCGCTCTACGCCCCCGCCGAGGGCCTCGCGATGCCGCTGGAGACGCTGATCGCAGAGAGCGAGGGGGTGCCGGTTCGCATCCACCGCGCGGCTGGCGAGTGGGCTCGGGCGGACGCAGCCGAGCGCCTCGCCGAAACCACCGACCGCGCCGCGGACGACCGCACCGACTTACGCGCGGCGCAGGCCGCGGTCGCGGGCGGCGTCGTTGAGCTTCAGACGGCGAGCGAACGCACCCGCCTCTACGCGGTCCAGGAGCCGCCCGACCCATCGGAGCCGCTGATCTGCCCCTTCCGCGGCCTCGCCCCCTTCGATGCCGCGCACGCCGAGTACTTCTTCGGCCGCGAGCGGCTAGTCGCCGAGCTCGTCGCCCGCCTGGTCGGCTCGACCCTGCTCGCCGTCGTGGGCCCCTCGGGGAGCGGCAAGTCCTCCGCCGTACGCGCCGGGCTTCTGCCCGCGCTGGCGAGCGGGGTCGTTCCCGGCTCGGAGGGCTGGCGTCGGGCGGTGATGCGCCCCGGCGAGCGCCCCTTCGCCGAGCTCGCCCGCACCCTGGTCCGCGCAGTACCCGAGGCCGGGCGTGAGGACGCTGCGCTGTGGATCGCCGACGTGCTCGAGAGGCTCCCGCCCGGCGAGCGCCTTGTGCTTGTCGTCGACCAGTTCGAGGAGGTCTTCTTGGCCTGCCGGGACGCGGTCGAGCGGGAGGCGTTCCTCGATGCCCTGATCGAGGGCGCGGACGATCCGGAGGAGAGACTGATCGTCGTGCTCGCGATCCGGGCGGACTTCTACGGACGCTGCGCCGAGCACGCCGAGCTTTCGACCGTGGTCAGCGCCAACCAGGTCCTGGTCGGGCCGATGCGTCGCGACGAGCTTCGCCGGGCGATTGAGCTGCCCGCGCGAAGGGCCGGGCTGCGGGTCGAGCCGCGGCTGGTCTCGGCGCTGGTCGGCGACGTCGCCGGCGTGCCCGGCGGCCAGCCGCTGCTCTCCGCCGCCCGGCAAGAGCTTTGGCAGCGCCGTGATGGGCGAACGCTCCGCCACCGCGCCTACGAGCGTACCGGCGGCGTCGAGGGGGCGGTCGCGCGCCTCGCCGAGGAGGCCTACCAGCGGCTGAGCGAGGCCGAGCGACGCCGGGCGCGGCCGATGCTCCTGCGGCTCGCCGGCGACGACGAGGAGGTCCAGGCGTTTGTCCGCCGCCGCGTCCCGCTCGACGAGCTCGAGCTCGATCGCGACCCGGACGCCGCCCGGGCGCTCGCCGTGCTCACCGAGAGCCGCCTTTTGACCGTCGACCAGGGAACAGTCGAGGTCGCCCACGAGGCGCTCCTCAGCGAGTGGCCGCGGCTGCGCGGCTTGCTCGCCGAGGATGCCGAGGGCCGCCGCCTCCACCACCATCTGATCGGTGCCTCACGTGAGTGGAGAGACTCCGAGCGAGACCGCGCCGAGCTCTACCCGCGGCGCCCGGCTTGCCGCGGCCCTCGACTGGGCCACCGAGCACGATCCTGAGCTCAACGAACTCGAGCGCGAATTTCTCGACGAGAGCCGGGCCGCGAGCGAGCGTGAAGCCGAGCGGCAACGCCGCACGAACCGCCGCCTAAGGACGCTGCTCGCCGGCGTCGGCGTCCTGCTCGCCGCCGCCGTGATTGCCGGGGTGATCGCGATCTCGGAGCGACAGGGCGCCCGCAGCGCGGCCACCGCAGAGGCCGCCCAGCGACTCGGTGCCCAGGCCCTGACGGAGGACCGCTTCGACCAGGCGCTTCGCCTCGCCAGCGCCGGTGTCGCCCTCGACGATTCGGTCGCGACCCGCTCCGACCTCCTCTCGACGCTCCTGCGCAGCCCCGCCATGCTTGGCGTCCTGCACGGCGACGGTGACGGGCTCGGCCCGGTTGCGCTCAGTCCCGACGGAGCCACGCTCGCGGTCGGCGATCGCAGTGGCACGGTGTCCTTCTTCGACGCGGCGACACGCGACCGGATCGGCGACTACCAGGTGCCGGGCGACGTCGCCGACGTCGTCGCGCTCGCCTTCGATCAGGCCGGTGACTCGCTCGCGGTCGCCGTCCTGGCTCGGGTCCCGAGCTCGCCGCCGAAGCTCCAGATCATCGATGCTCGCACTCAGCGTGTGCGGACCTCGATCTCGCTCGGGCGGCATCCCGCCGCCCCGCAGGCCTTCTACTTCCCAGGGACCACCTTCGCCCCCGACGGGCGGAGCGTGATCGTCGTCTATGCGGCCGAGCCGGGGCCCGTGCTGATGCGCCGCTTCGACGCCCGCACCGGGTCGCCACGGGGAAAGCCCGTCCGCGTCGCCCCCCGGTCCGGTGCCTACGCGCTGCTTCCCGCCCCGGGTGGGCGCCTGGTCTACTCCAGCCGAGCCGGCACCTACGTGATCGACGCCGGGACGCTGCGCGTCGTCCGCCGCTACCCGGTCGGCTCCGAGGGGCCGAGCGCGGCGATCAGCGCCGACGGCGACACCCTGGCGCTCGGTGACGAAAGCGGAACAGTCCGTCTCCTCGACCTCGCGTCGGGGCGAGTGCGGGCGACGAAGGGGCGCCACGATTCCAGCGTTTTATCGGCCTCGTTCAGCCCCGACGGGCGCACGCTGGCCACCGGGGACGAGGATGGGACGGTGAAGGTCTGGGACGTGAAGCAGGGAAGTCCGATCGAGACCCTCGAGGGCCATGGCGCCGCGGTGTGGGGCGGAGTCTTCAGCGCCGACGGGCGCACCGTCTACACGGCGAGCCACGACGGCAGCGTGATCATCTGGGACGTCGGCGGGCAGCGTCGGCTGGGGCGCCAATTCCGCACCGGCGTCGAGGAGATATCCGAAGACAAGTTCCCACCCGCCTTCGCCGTCAGCCCGGATGGGCGGACGCTCGCCGCTGCGCGGCTCGACGGCAGGGTCGACCTGATCGACGTCGAGACGCTAGGGAAGACCGGAGGCTTCAAGGCGTTCGAGCGCACCCCCGCGACTGCGATCGAGTACGCGCCCGACGGGCGCCAGCTCGCCGTGGCCGGCGGCCGCGGGCTGATCGGGCTCTGGGACGCTCAGTCGGGACGGCGCGCCGGCCCCCTCCTGGACGCTCCCCGCCGCGGGCCCTGCGCTGACCCGCGCTCGATGTTCATGATCCCTCGCTGTTACGAGGCGACGATTCAGGGGGCACTCGCATTCGGTCGCGGGGGCCTGCTCGCCGTGGCGAGCGTCGGGGGCGACGTGAGCATCTGGGACCTCGGCAGGCGCGAACCCATCCGCCCGCCGCTTCGCCTCCCGCAGTTCGTGGTCGGGCTGGATCTCAGCCCTGACGGCTCGCTCCTGGCGATCCCCTTCGGCGTCCACAGTCCGGCACCCGACGGGGTCGAGGTCCGCGACCTGGAGAGCGGGGAGCGGCTCGCCAGGCTTCCCTCCGACGGCGAGGTCCGCGTGGCCGCGTTCTCGCCCGACGGCCGCCTGCTCGCGGTCGGCCAGGCCGACGGCAAGGCTCGCATCTGGGCGACCGACGGCTGGCGACCGGTCGGGTCGCCGCTCACTGTCGGCCGGGGAGAGGTCCTCTGGGTGGAGTTCTCCCCGGACGGACGGACGCTTGCCAGCTCGAGCACCGAAGGGACGTTCGAGCTCTGGGACGTCGAATCGCACGCACCGATCGGCCCGCCGCTGCCGCGCTTGGCGAACGCCTGGGTAACGGCACGCTTTACGCCCGACGGCCGCCGCCTGTTCGCACTGTATGACGACAGGCGCGCGGTCCGTTGGGACGTCGATCCAGCGGCGTGGCGGAGCCGCGCCTGCGTCGTCGCGGGCGGCGGCCTCACCCCCGAGCAGTGGGAGGAGATCGTTCCGGAACAGGACTACAGGCCGACCTGCCCCTCCGACTGACGATGATGACCGCCGCCCGCTCGTAGGCCCCTCGGGGGGCGGATAAACCGAGCGTATACCCGCCTGTCGGAGCGTCCGGGTCGCAACAGGCACCGGCGCCCGCTTCATTGGGAGGACAGGGCCGAGGCCACGACACCAAGGAGGCCCAGAATGAGGGCTCACACCACACACAACACCACCACCGGATCCCGGCCGAGGCGCAAGGCGCGGCACGTCGCGCTCGCGCTCGCGTTCGCTGTCTGCGCGCTGGCGATCCCGGCGGGCGCGGCCGCGCAATCGAACGACAGCGACTACTCGTCCGTCAACGCGATCACCGGCGGGTCAAGCGGCTCGAGCGGATCAGTCGCGCTGCACCGCGACGGGTCGAAGGCGGATCCAACATTCGCGGATGTCGACCCGGGCCACTCGTCGCTCAACGCGATCACCGGCCCTTCCAGCGAGCCGAGCGGCTCGGGCGGCTTGGCGGAGGTCGACTCCGGCTACTCGTCGCTGAACGCGATCACCGGACCCGTCGACGAGCCGACGTTCGTCTCCGGCCTGCCAGCAGATACGGCGGACGGGTTCGACTGGGCAAGCGCCGGGATCGGCGCCGGGGCGGCGATGGCTCTCGTCGCGCTCGGTGGCGCGGCGTTCCTGACCGTTCGCAGGCGCACGGCGGTGTCGCCGTCGGCGGCCTCGACGAGCTGAGGACAACGCGCTCGCTGGCGGTGGGCGCGGAGGAAAGAGGCGTGAGCCCGCCCACCTCCGCGCCCATTGCCGGCGAGCGACGCAGTGCGCCGTCCTCGCTCGTGGTAAACGCGGGCACGAGTGCTACAAAGCGACCGCTGTGAGGATCAGCGAATCCTTCGTCGTTGACGCTTCCGCGGAGGTCGCCTTCGACTACCTCACCGATCCCTCCAAGCTCCGCCAGTGGCAGACGTCGAAGACGTCTGTGGAGCAGCTGACGGACGGGCCGCCGCGGCTCGGCACGCGCGTTCGGGAGCGCACGAAGCCGCCCGGCGGCAAGGAGTTCGAGCAGATCGTGGAATTCACCGAGTTCGATCGACCGAAACGCTTTCGCGCGCACGTCGTCGAGGGCCCATATCCGATCGACGGCACGTGGAGCTTTGAGCCGGACGGGTCCCGAACCAAGGTCAGCTTCATCGCCGAAGGCGAATTACAGGGCGTGATGCGCCTGCTCGAGCCGATCGCGCAGCGGTTGATTGCACGCCAGTTCGCTGGATTTCACAGAAACCTGGCACGCAACGTCCAGTAGCGGGCTAGGCCGGGGTCAAGTCGATCCACGCCCACCTGTCGGATTGCACCGACCCGGCAATGCTCCGGCTAGCGGTGCTGCCCCGCGGGGAGCTTCCGCGCCGTCCGCTCGCCGATCCGCTCGCGGAGCGCGGTGATCACGCCGCGGCGCCCCTCGGCCTCGAGGCGGTCGTACATCTCGCGCACGCGCTCGAAGATCCGAGTCGCCACCTCGATCTGCTGCTCGCGGGTGGGATTTGGGACGACGTGGAAGGCCATCGGCTCCCCGTACTGGACCGTCACCTTGGGGAAGCGAAGCTTGCGCCACTTCCGCACGCCCAGCGATCCGTGAATCGCCACCGGGACGACCGGAGCGCCCGACTCGAGCGCGATCCTGCCCACGCCGGGCCGGGGCTCGCGGAGGCCGCCCGTCCGGGAGCGGCCGCCCTCCGGGTACATCAGCATGCAGCCGCCCCGCTCCAGGATCGTGAACGCGGTCTTGAACGCCTCCTCGTCCTGATAGCCGCGCCGGACGGGGAAGACGCCGCCGTGGCTGAAGATGAACTCGATCACCGGGTTGGCAAAGAGCTGCGATTTCGCCATGAACTGGACCTTCCGCCGCAGGTAGATGCCGGAGAAGAAGTGGTCCCACTGGCTGAAGTGGTTTGGCGCCAGGATCACCGGCCCCGCTCGCGGCACGTGCTCGGCGCCGATCGCCCGGAACCGGTAGAGGAGGAGGGACGGAGGCGTCAGAACGACCCGCGCGAGGTCGTAGACCCAGTCGGGCCTGTGGGTGCGGGACCGCTCGTGGAAGCGGTCGAAGTACTCCGCGGGGCGCGGGTCCTTGTAGACCTGTGGCTTGATCTCGGGCATGGAGAGCTGACCGGCGTGCCGGCCTATCGCTCCTACCCCGGGGCGTAGCGGCGGTTACCGCTGCTTGCCGCGCCTAGTCCGCCGTCGCCCAGCCCCTGGCGCGCTCGACCGCTCGAGACCACCCGTTGAGCAGGGCCTCCCGCTCATCCGGGCTCATTCGAGGCTCGTAGCGCGCCGCCTCGCGCCACATGGATTCCACCTGCTCGACGTCCCAGATCCCGGTGGAGATCCCGGCGAGATAGGCGGCGCCGACCGCCGTGGTCTCGGAGATCGCAGGGACGACAACCGGCGCTCCCAGCACGTCGGCCTGAAACTGCATGAGCCAGCGGTTCGCGACCGCGCCCCCGTCAGCCCTGAGCTCCTCCAGCGGCTTGCCAGCCGCGGCCTCCTGCGCCCGGACCGCGTCGACCGTCTCGTAGGCGATCGCCTCGAGCGCCGCCCGCGCCAGGTGCTCCCGGCGCGTGCCCCGCGTGATCCCGACGATCGTCCCACGCGCGTACGGGTCCCAGTGGGGCGAGCCCAGGCCGGTGAGCGCCGGAACGAAGTAGACGCCCTCGTTCCCGCCCAGCGAGGCGGCGAGCCGCTCCGTCTCCGCGGCTGACTCGATGATCCCGAGGCCGTCGCGCAGCCACTGCACCGCGGCGCCGGTCACGAAGACGGAGGCCTCGAGTGCATAGTCCGTCTCGTCCTCGAGACCCCACGCCACGGTGGTGAGCAGTCCGTAGCCTGGCTCCGGCATCTCCGCTCCGGCGTTCAGCAGCACGAAGCTGCCGGTGCCGTAGGTGTTCTTGGCGAGCCCGGGGTGGATGCACGCCTGGCCGAACAGCGCCGCCTGCTGGTCGCCCGCGATCCCGCCGACCGGTACCCCCCAGCCGAGCTCGGCCGTCGTGCCGTAGATGTGGGCCGATGGAAGCGGCTCCGGAAGCGACCCCGGATCGATGCCGAGCAGGTCGCACAGCTCCTCATCCCAGCGGAGCTCGCGGATGTCGAAGAGCATCGTCCGCGAGGCGTTCGTGTAGTCGGTGACGTGGCGTCCGGTCAGGTTGAAGAGGAGCCAGGAGTCGATCGTGCCGAAGACGGCGTTTCTCGCGGCGTCGACGTTCTCGAGCAGCCACTCGATCTTCGTGCCCGAGAAGTACGGGTCGATCACGAGGCCCGTCCGCTCGCGCACGAGCTGCTGGTGCCCGGCCTCTCGCAACTCTTCGCAGCGGGCCGCGGTGCGGCGGTCCTGCCATACCAGGGCGTTGTGGACGGGATCACCGGTCGTGGGATCCCACGCCACCACCGTCTCGCGCTGGTTCGTGATCCCGACGCCGTCCAGATCGGACCCGTCGATCGCCGCGTCGGCGAGCGCCCGCGCCGCGACCGACCGCGTGACGTCCCAGATCTCGGCGGCGTCGTGCTCCACCCATCCCGGGCGCGGGAACTGCTGCTCGAACTCCGAATAGGCCCGACCGACGATCCGGCCATCGCGGTCGAAGACCAGGCACATCGTCCCGGTCGTGCCCTGATCGATGGCCAAGATCAGCGGTGCCTCCTTCCGCGGCAGTGCGTGTCAGCCGGCCAGCGAGCCATGGATGGCGAGCGGTGCCGCGGGCGACCGCCCGCGTCCCAAGCCAGGCAAGGAAGCAGCGAGCGTGGCGTGCCTGAGTGGCACGCGAGCGAGCAGGCATGGATGCCGTCGGCGCCGAAGGCGCCGCGCAGCCTGGCGCCGGTTTGCAGACGGCTGAGGCGCGCTGTCGTGGGAGGAGGCATCGCTCACGGCGCAGGCTACCTCCGAGCCCACCATACGCGGGCGAAGTCGAAGAGCTGGCGGGCGCGGTGCGCGAAGCCGGCCGGGGTGCGTCCGGTCGCCCGGTGTTCGAGGCCCAGCTCGATCTCGCGGACTGCGAATCCCGCCCGGACGGCGTCGATCGTCATCCCGATCTCCATCCCATAGCCCGGCGCGAACGGCAGCACCAGGCGAAGCACCTCGGCGCGCATCGCCCGCTGTCCCGAGAGCGCCGCTGCGGCTCGGTACCCGCACCGGCTGCGGACCGTCCAGCGCGCGAAGCGAAGCGCGATGCCGAACCCGCCGCCGACCCGCCGGGCGAAGGCGGCGATCGCCAGATCGCACTCCCCGCCCTCCACCGCGTCGACGAGCCGTCGCAGCTCCCGTGCGGAGGCGCCGAGGTCACCGTCGCAGAGCAGGAACGTCGGCGGATCGCCGGCCTCGGTGAGGGGCTCCACCGTTGCTGCGGCCGCGCTCATGCTCCCGCCCTTCCCGTGTGGCCGGCGCCGGCTCACGACCTCGGCCCCGTGAGCCAGCGCCAGGTCCGATGTGCCGTCGTCAGAGCCGTCGTCGGCGACGACGATCCGCCCGCCGGGGAACGCCTCGCACAAGGCGTCGATCGTCGCCGCGACCCGATCGGCCTCGTTCCTCGCCGCGACCAGGACCACGACGCCGCCTTTTCGGTCCGCGGGCAAGGCGGATATTCTGCCGCGCCATGTCAGAAGTCCCCGCGCACATCACCGGCACCGTGTGGAAGATCGAGGTCGAGCCCGGGGACGAGGTCGATGAGGGCGACACCGTCGTCATCCTCGAGTCGATGAAGATGGAGATGCCGGTCGAGGCGGAGGACCCAGGCACGGTGAAGGAGATTCGGGTCGAGGAGGGCCAGTCGGTGCAGGAGGGCGACGTCCTCGTCGTCCTCGAGTAAGTGCTCCCCGCCGAAGATACGATCGCGTTTGGCGGCCCGGATCGACGCCTGGCGGCGTCATCGGGCTTGGCTTTGCCGCCAGCAAAGCCTGCGCCCTCTTCCTTGCCAGTCGTCCATCCGACCTCGCCAAGCCGCGACCGTACCTCCGCCGGAGAGCACTGATGGTCCCCGATGCCGGCGGCGGCGAGCGAGCCGAGCTCGCCCGTGGCAAGGTCATCCTCGACTATCCGGCTCCGGCCGTTGCCCGCCTGACGATCTCCAACCCCGCTCGGCGGAACGCGCTCGACCAAGACATCCTGGGTGCCCTCGCGGAGGCGACGCCGCGGCTCGACCGTGGGATCGAGATCCGCTGCGTCGTGATCACAGGCGAGGGCGAGATCTTCTCCGCCGGCTACGACATCGGCGGGATTCCCGACGAGACCTTCGCCGCCGACGCGGAGGCGCTTGTCGCGCACCCCTTCCATGCCGCGATGGAGGCGGTGAGCAACCATCCGTACCCGACCCTCGCCGCGATCAACGGGCATTGCCTGGGCGGCGGGCTCGAGTTGGCGGTCCGCTGCGATCTGCGGCTGTCTGCCGTGAGCGCAAGGCTCGGCATGCCGCCGGCGAAGCTCGGCCTCATCTACAGCCACACAGGACTGCAGAGGTTCATCGACGTCGTCGGCTACGCGCGGACCAAGGAGCTCTTCCACACGGGCCGCAACATCAGCGGCCCGCAGGCGATGGCGATGGGGCTGGTCAACGACACGGTGCCCGACGAGCGGCTGCCCGACGAAGCGGTGGCGCTCGCGGCCGAGATCGCGGAGGGCGCGCCGTTGAGCGCGCGCGGCAACAAGCGCGCAATCGAGGCGCTCAACTCCTACCCCCGCCTGACGGCCGAGCAGGAGCAGGAGCTGATCGATCTGCGTCGCTCGTGCTTCGAGTCCGTGGACTTCCGCGAGGGCATGAGGGCGTTCGCGGAGAAGCGCCGGCCGCGATGGCGCGGGCGGTGACCCCTACTTGCCCAACTTCGCCCGCAGCCTGAGCACCCGGTTGACTGACCGCTCGAAATCCGCGCGCTTCAGCGCCCCGTTTCCCAGCCTCTCGCGGAGGGCGCGACCGGCGTTTGCCGCCGCGTCGTCGTTCGTGTAGAGCAGAAGGTCAGCGCCCGCCTTGGCTGCGGCCACGCCCACCTTCGCGGGGCCGCCGAAGTCGGCCGCCGAGGCCGTCTCCAGAGCGTCCGTTATCGACACGCCCTTGAAACCGACCTGGTGGCGGAGCTCCCGGGTGGCGATCGACTTCGTGACCGCGCCGGGGCGGTGGGAGAAGTGGGTGTAGATCGCGGTGCTCAGCATCACCAGCTTCCCGTGGTTCGCCGCGAACGGGCCATAGGGCTTCTCGTCGATGCGGCGGAGCTTCGACGCAGGTAGGCGGATCTTCTGGACCGCCACGTCGGTGTTCTGCTTCGCCGCGCCCAGCCCGGGGAAGTGCTTGCCGGTCGCGGCGACACCGTGGCGCTGCAGCGCGGCCGCGAACGGCACCGCGGTGCGGATGACCCGTCCCGGAGTCGAGCCGAAGCTCCGGTGCTCCGCCACGATCGCACTGCCCGGGCGCCCGACGTCCAGCACCGGCGCGAGGTTTACGTTGACGCCGACGTCCTTCAGGTTCCTCGCCGTCTTCGCGCCCTGGCGGCGGCTGTACCGCTTGCCGCGCCGTCCCATCTCCTCGGCTGACGTGTTCGGCGGGCCCGGCAGGCGCTTCACGAAGCCGCCCTCCTGGTCGATCATGATCAGCACCGGGCTGCGGAGCCCCTTCGGCCGCTTGATCGCCTGAAGCCTGCGGATGAGCCGCCGGGCGTGGTGGCGCGTTCCGAGGTTCTCGTCGAAGAGGATGACGCCTGCAAGCTCGCCGTTGGCGATCATGCGCTTGACCTTCCCGGAGGGGCTCGAGCCGTCAAAGCCGGTGACGAGGCGCTCCCCCGCCAGCTCCGCGATCGACAGGCTCTCCGCGCGCGAGTGGCGCTTCGTGGTCGTCCCGTCGGCGAGCGCAACCCAGATCGCAACGGCGATCCCAGCGAAGAGGAGGATCGCGGTGATCCGGCGCCTCCAGAAGGTGAGCTTCCCCGGCAAGCCGGGCCATCCTACGCAAAGCGTCCAGGACGGTAAGGGCGTCCGAGGGGGGTCCTAGCCTTCGCGCGTGCCGGTGACGCTGGCTCACGAGCCCCTCCCATCCGTCTCCCGATGCCGCCGCTGATCAGCTTCGACGAGGCGATGGAGCTCGCGGAGCTCTCCACTCACCAGGAGATCACCCGACTGGTCGAGCGGGCTTGGGAGGTGCGGACCGAGCGATTCGGCGACTCGACCGACATGTGCTCGCTGGTCAATGCGAAATCCGGCGGCTGCGCCGAGGACTGCGGGTTCTGCGCGCAATCGCGGTACGCCGAGGCGGATACGCCCATGCACGCGATGATGGAGCCCGAACAGATCCTCGAGCACGCCAAGGCCGCCGAGGCCGCCGGCGCGCATCGTTTCTGCATGGTCACGCAGGGCCAGGGGCTCTCGCGGCGCGACTTCCAGAGGATCCTCGAGGGGGCGCGCCTGGTGGCCGAAAACACGAACCTCAAGCGCTGCGTCTCGATCGGCCACATGTCGGCCGACCGCGCCACGCAGCTCGCGGAGGCGGGCATCCAGCGCGTGCACCACAACGTCGAGACCGCGCGCTCGCACTACCCCGAGGTCTCCACGACCGTCCGCTACGAGGGGCGCATCCGCACGATCGAAGCCGTCAAGGAAGCCGGGCTCGAGAGCTGCGTCGGCGGCATCCTCAACCTCGGCGAAACGCCGCGCCAGCGGGTGGAGATGGCGTTCGAGCTCGCCGAGATCGACCCGACCTCGGTGCCGATCAACCTGCTGAATCCCAGGAAGGGCACCAAGTTCGGCGGCCGCCCGCTGATGGACCCGTGGGAGGTCGTCAAGTGGGTGGCGATCTTCCGCCTGATCCTGCCGGACGCTCTGTTCCGGCTGTGCGGTGGCCGGGTCGAGAACCTGGACGACCTCCAGCCGCTCGCCGTGAAGGCGGGGCTGAACGGCGTCATGATGGGGAACTTCCTGACCACGCTCGGTGCCGAGCCCGCCGACGATCGCGCGATGTTCGAGGATCTGGGGCTCAACGTCGGCCGCCAGCCGGACAACGGAGTCAATCCGCGTCCCGACAACCGCTCCGGCTGGCTCCGCGGCGAGACGCCGCGGACGCCGGTGGACGACCTGATCGACAGCCAGGCCGATGCACCGTTCTGGGATCCGTCCAAACAGCTCCGGGTCGTGAAGAAGAAGCGAAAGCCGCCGCCGTACCCGGAGCCTGATGGCATCGCCCAGCCCGCCGGCTGGGGAGACTGATCCGCAGATGCGCGACATCGCGGACCGGCTCGATGACCTTCGCGCCGCTGGGCTCTATCGCCGCCTGCGCCTGATCGAGAGCCCCCAGGGCCCACGCGTCACGCTCGACGGCGCCGAGGTGCTGCTGCTCTGCTCCAACAACTACCTCGGCCTCGCCGACCACCCGCGCGTCCGCCAGGCCGCGGCCGACGCCGCCGAGCGGTTCGGCGCCGGGGCCGGCGCGTCGCGACTGATCTCGGGGAACATGTCGATCCACGAGCGGCTCGAGCGCCGGCTTGCCGACTTCGCGGGGTACGAGGCCGCACGCCTGTTCGGCTCGGGCTACCTCGCGAACCTCGGGACGGTCAGCGCGCTCGTGGGCCGCGGCGAGGTCGTCTTCTCGGATGAGCTGAATCACGCGAGCCTCATCGACGGCTGCCGGATCTCGAGAGCGGAGCGTTTCATCTACCGCCACTGCGACCTTGAGCACCTGGCCTGGGGTCTGCGCAGGGCCGGCCGGCGTGGCGCGCTTATCGTCACCGACGCGATCTTCTCCATGGACGGAGACGTGGCGCCGATCGCCGATCTGCTCGAGCTGGCCCGCCGCCACGACTGCCGGCTCCTGGTGGACGAGGCCCACGCGATCGGCGCTCTGGGCCCCGGCGGCCGCGGCGCCGTCGCCGAAGCGGGGCTGTCCGGCGAGGTCGACGTCGTCGTGGGCACGCTCGGCAAGTCGCTCGGGAGCTATGGCGCGTACGTCTGCGCCAGGACCGAGATCGTCGAGCTGCTCACGAACGTCGGAAGGCCGTTCATCTTCTCCACCGCCCTTCCCCCACCCGCCGTCGGCGCGGCGATTGCGGCCCTCGCGATGCTCGAGGGCCAGCCCGGGATGGTCGAGCGCCTGCGCCGGAACGCAGTCATCCTGCACGACGCGCTCCTCGAGAGCGGACTGGACCCCGCGCCGTCGCGGACCCAGATCGTCCCGATAGTCGTCGGAGGCGCGGCGAGCGCCGTCGCCCTCTGCGAGCACGCCCTCGAGGGCCGCGTATTCGCACAGGCGATCCGCCCGCCGACGGTCCCGGAGGGCACCTCCCGCCTGCGCCTCTCGGTGATGGCTAACCACCGGCCGAACGACCTGCGGGCTGCGGCCCGGGTGATCGCGAACGAGGCCGCCGAGCTCGGCATAAGCCCGTCGGCGGGCGCCGGGGGGCAGCCACGTGGGACCGACCTGCGCGAAGCGGCATAGGTGCACGGGGTCTTCGTCACGGGGACCGGCACCGAGGTCGGCAAGACGGTCGTGGCGGCGGTCATCGCCCGCTCGCACGCCGCTGCCGGGCGGAGGGTCGCGGTGTTCAAGCCCGCGGTGAGCGGGCTCGAGGACGGCACAGAGCCCGACCATGCGCTGCTCCGGCGGGCCGCGGGCTCGGCGCAGTCGGACGACGAGATCGCTCCATACCGATACGGGGCGCCGGTCTCCGCGCACCTCGGCGCGGAGCTGGCCCGCGAGATGATCGAGCGCGAGCGACTGCTGCGCGCTGTGCACGCGGCCGGCGACGGCGCGGATTTTCTGGTCTGCGAGGGCGTGGGCGGCCTGCTGGTCCCGCTGACGCTCGGCTATCTGGTCCGCGACCTCATGCGCGACCTTGCGATGCCCGTGGTGATCGCCTCGGCGCCTCGGCTCGGGACGATCAACCACACGCTGATGACCGTGGAGTGCGCGCGTGCAGTCGGCCTGGACGTCGCTGCCGTGGTGCTCACCCCCTGGCCGGCGGAGCCGAGCGTCGTCGAAGCGTCAAATCGCAAGGCGATCGAGGATCTCGGCCAGGTGCGCGTCGAGGTCCTGCCTCCGATCGACCTCTGCGACCCTGAGAGCTGGCCGGCGCTCGCCCCGCTCGAGCGGGTCAGTTGATGCTGTGCTCGCCGGTGGCGAGCTCGGCCGCTGGCGTGACGGCGCTCGCCGGCACCTCGGCCTCGGGAGCCGGCTTTCGCTCCGACCCGATCAGCAGGATGGCGAGCACGACGCCCGCTAGCGACACCCCCGCCGCCACCCGCATCGAGGACGCGAAGGCGTTGATGAACGCATCGCGAGCCGCCGAGGCGATCTGCGCCGCCTGCGCGTGGCTGACGCCGGCAGGGACGGCCGAGCCGCCGCCGCCGAGCGCGTGAGCGATGTCGCTGCGCTGCGCGGCGCTCAGACCGGAGCCCGCAAGCGACGAGTCGAGATCGGAGCGAGCCGCGGCCTGGAACACGGCGCCGATCACGGCCACGCCGAGGGTGCCGCCGATCATCCGGTTCATCGACAGGATCCCCGACGCGATCCCGGCCTTGGCGTCGGCGACCGCGTTCATCGATGCCGTCGACATCGGCGACATCACGAGCGCCATGCCGAAGCCCATCATGAGGAACGACGGCAGCAGATCGGCATAGCTGGTCGAAGGATCGATCCCAGTTAGCCAAAAGAGCGCTCCGGATGTGATCGCGAGTCCGGTGGCGATCGGGATCCTGGGGCCGATCCTGTCGGTGAGCCGGCCGGCGAGCGGCGCGATCGTGACGATCATCAGCGTCGCGGGTAGGAAGCGCAGCCCCGCCTGCAGCGGCGAGTAGCCGAGCATGTTCTGCATGTAGAGGGCGATGAAGAAGAACTGGGCGAGCATCGCGAAGGTGACGACGAGCGCGACCAGGTTGGCCCCGACGAAGTTGCGGCTGCCGAAGAGCGGGAACTCAACCATCGGGGCCCTGACGCGCAGCTCGACTAGGACGAACGCGGCCAGAGCCGCCACGGAGCCGGCGAACAGCACCAGGATCGACGTCGAGGTCCAGCCCCACGGGTTGCCCTCAATCAGCGCGAGGACCAGCGCGGTGAGCGCCACCGTGAGAGTCGCCACGCCGGCGTAATCGACCTCGCGGCCGACGGTGTGATCGCGCGACTCGCGCACGGCGAAGAGCGACGCGAGCACGGCCCCGATCCCGACCGGGAGGTTGATGAAGAAGATCGCCCGCCACGAGACGGCCTCCGTCAGGAAGCCGCCCAAAACGGGGCCGATCGCGAGAGCCAGCGCCGAGACCCCCGCCCAGGTGCCGATCGCCTTGCCGCGCTCGGCGGGCGGGAAGGCGTTGGTGACGATCGACAGCGTCGCGGGCATCATGAGCGCGCCCCCGATTCCCTGGACGACGCGGCTTCCCACCAGCCACGCGCTGTCGGGGGCGAAGCCCGCGGTCGCCGAGGAGATGGAGAAGAGGACGACGCCGATTAGGAACGTCAGGCGGCGCCCGAAGATGTCGCCCAACCGTCCGCCGGTAGCTAGGAAGACCGCAAACGCGAGGGTGTAGCCGTTCACCACCCACTCCAGGCTCGAGAGGCTCGCGCCGAGGTCGCGCTCGATCGACGGCAGCGCCACGTTGACGACCGTGTTGTCGAGCATCAGCATGAACAGCGCGAAGCACATCGCGCCGAGGGTCCACCACTTGCGGTTCGCGTCCGTGATCAAGCGTGCCTGGTGGCGCGTCATCAGCGGGTCACCTCCTCGAGCTCGTTGGCTGCGGCGCGGATCTCCTCGTCGCCGAACATCGCCTCGAGCGCCGCGTCGAGCTTGCCGCGCTGGGCGGGAGTGAGGTTCTCGGCAAATGCCTCGAGGTCGGCAATGCGCGCGGCGACGATCTCGCCGGCCAGTAGCTGGCCCTTGTCCGTGATCGAAAGGCGCCTAACTCGCCGATCGTCGGGATCCTCGACGCGCCTCACGAGACGGCTCCGGACGAGTCCGTCCACCGCCCGGCTGACGGAGGCGAGCGAGACATGAAGCCGCTCGGCGATGTCGCGCCCGGCGTAGGGCTCCTCGCCCTCCGGGCCCGCCAGCATCAGCAGGGTCTTGCACTGTGTGAGCGTGAGGCCGCTCTCCTCGAGCTTCCGCAGGTGCTCGCCGCCGGAGAAGATGAAAATGTGCCTCAGGAGTGCCCCGAGCCGCGCCGCGGTCCGGCGCAGCTCAGGTGAACGCTCATGCGTCCCGCCC
>JBKPHA010000034.1:0-44780 GCA_046729615.1 Actinomycetota bacterium | reverse complement strand
TACCGCGTGGGCGGGCGGCTCGGCCTGTTCCGCCCAGGCGCCTCGTTCGAAGAGGCGCACGACGAGATGCTGGGGATAGTCGACCCCGAGGATGCCTATGAGCTGCACATCAACCTGATCCGCCACGGACGAGAGGTCTGCCGCCCTCGGCCGCGCTGCGACGCCTGCGGGCTGCGGCGGATGTGCCCTTACTGGCGCCGCCTGCGCGCAATCTCGGTGGCACAGTGACTGGTCCGCCGGGCTAAAGCATTTCGGCGCGTCGGCCGATGAGGAAGTGGATGTGCGGCGCCCCGGCTGCCTACGGAAGGGCTCGCCCGCGGAGATAGGGATTCGAGCAGGCCCCATGAGCTTGACTTCAGTCCATCGCCCAAGTCGCCGCTTCGGGCTCCGCGACGCGCACTCCACGACGGACTCGAGCACGTGCTGACGGGCTAGCCGGTGCGGGCTCCGCGCCGAGCGCCGCTGAGGTTGATGATTTGCCTCCTCCAGCCTCAGCGCCTCGGCGCGGAGCCCGGCCGGCCCGCCCGCCGGTGCCAGGCGGCTGGTTAGTATCTCCGCGCCGCAGCCGCTCTCGGCTCCGGTGTAGCTCTATGAAGCGGCCCATCGTCATGTTCTGCGTGCTCGCGGCCATCTGCCTGGTCGTCCTGCCCTTCTGGGCGCTTCAGTCCAAGGGCGGCGCGGACGCCTCGCCCGAGTCCTCGGTCCCGACGTCCGACCAGCAGGGACTCGAGATCTTCCGGATCAACTGTGGTGCGTGCCACACGCTGACGGCGGCCGGCACGGACGGGAAGATCGGGCCGAACCTGGATCAGCTCCTCGGGACGGGGTCGAAGTCGCCCGAGACCGTGAAGGCGAACTACAACCTAGTGCTGCACACCGTGGAGGAGGGCATCGGCGGTCGGATGCCGAAGGGCCTCGTTCAGGGCGAACAGGCGAAGGAAGTGGCGCGCTTCGTCGCCGAGAACCTCGCGTACGTCGGTCAGACCACGACGACATCGGCATCGCCGTAACCGCAGCGGCGCCCCGGCCCGCTGCTCGCTGATTCGCATCCGCCGCCGTCAGGAGCGAGGGAACGCCCTTGGCCGCCGCGCATTGATCTGCTACGCTCAGACTCAGATTTCTTAGGCGAAGATTTAGAAGGAGAGCGCAGTGGCGAAGACAATCGGAATCGACTTGGGCACCACGAATTCGTGCGTCGCCGTGATGGAGGGCGGTGACGCAACGGTACTCGAGAACGCCGAGGGCGGGCGCACCACCCCGTCCGTCGTCGCGTTCGCGGACTCGGGCGACCGCCTCGTGGGCACGGTGGCCAAGCGCCAGGCGGTCATGAACCCGGAGAACACGGTGTTCTCGATCAAGCGGTTCATGGGCCGCAAGGAGGCCGAGGTCAAGGAGGAGGAGACGATCGTGCCGTACAAGGTCGCCGCCGGACCGAACGGCGACGTCCGCGTCGAGGTGCGAGGCAAGCAGTACTCTCCGCCCGAGATCTCGGCGATGATCCTCGCAAAGCTTCGCGCCGACGCCGAGGCCAAGCTGGGCGAGAGGGTCGACTCGGCGGTGATCACCGTGCCGGCCTACTTCAACGACGACCAGCGCCAGGCGACCAAGGACGCCGGCAAGATCGCGGGACTCGACGTCAAGCGGATCATCAACGAGCCGACGGCGGCGTCTCTGGCCTACGGGCTCGACAAGGAGACCGACCAGACGATCCTCGTCTTCGACCTCGGCGGCGGCACGTTCGACGTCTCGATCCTCGAGATCGGCGACGGCGTCTTCGAGGTGAAGGCAACGTCCGGCGACAACCACCTCGGCGGCGACAACTGGGACAAGGCGATCGTTGAGTGGATGGTCGCCGAGTTCAAGCGCGACCAGGGCATCGACCTGTCGGCCGACAAGAACTCCCTCCAGCGCCTGTACGAGGCGGCGGAGAAGGCCAAGATCGAGCTCTCGACGACGCAGCAGACCCAGCTCAATCTGCCGTTCGTCACCGCCGATCAGTCGGGGCCGAAGCACCTGGAGATGAAGCTCACCCGGGCGAAGCTGAACGAGTTGACGTCCGACCTGCTCGAGCGTGTGGTCTCGCCCGTCAAGCAGGCGATCTCCGATGCCGGTAGTCCGAGCATCGATCACGTCGTGCTCGTGGGCGGCATGACCCGCATGCCGGCGGTGCAGGAGAAGGTCAAGGAGCTCACCGGCAAGCATCCCCACCAGGGCGTCAACCCGGATGAGGTCGTGGCCATCGGCGCCGCGATCCAGGCGGGCGTCCTGGCCGGCGACGTCAAGGACGTGCTGCTGCTCGACGTGACCCCGCTCTCGCTCGGCATCGAGACCAAGGGCGGCGTGTTCACGAAGCTGATCGAGCGCAACACGACGATCCCGACCCGCAAGTCGGAGATCTTCTCAACGGCCGACGACAACCAGCCGTCGGTTGAGGTCCACGTGCTCCAGGGCGAGCGCGAGATGGCCGCCTACAACAAGTCGCTGGGCAAGTTCCAGCTGACCGGCATCCCGCCCGCTCCGCGCGGCGTCCCGCAGATCGAGGTCACGTTCGACATCGACGCCGACGGCATCCTGAACGTCTCCGCGAAGGATCTCGGCACGAGCAAGGAGCAGAAGATCGAGATCAAGGGCGGCTCCGGGCTCTCGGAGTCCGAGGTCGAGCAGATGGTCAAGGACGCTGAGGCGCACGCCGACGAGGACCGGCGGCAGCGCGAGCTGGCCGAGGCCCGCAACGTGGCCGAGAACGCCGCGTACCAGGCCGAGAAGCAGCTCGCCGAGATGGGCGACCAGGTCGACTCGGGCGCCAAGGAGGAGATCGAAAAGGCGATCGCCGAAGTGCGTTCCTCGCTCGAGTCCGAGAACACCGACGAGATCAAGGCGAAGACCGACGCCCTCCAGCAGGCCTTCCACAAGGTCTCCGAGCAGATCTACCAGGCGGCCGCCCAGCAGCAGGCCGCCGGCGCGGCTGCCTCGGACGGCACGGGCGCAAACGGCGCCGGTGAGCAAGCCGACGAGGAGGTCGTCGACGCCGAGGTGGTCGACGAGGATCGCTCGTAATCGCGATGCCGGACGAGACGAGACAGGGCGAGCACGCCACCGACGCGCGGCCCGCTGACGCCGACGGGCGTGAGCGGGCCGCCGGCGCGGCCGCGGAGGCGCAGGCCGAGGAGGCACCCCAGCGGACGTCCGCCGGAGGCGAGGGCGAGGGGAGCGACGCCGCCGAGGTCGAGCAGGACCTCGACGCGCTGCTCGCGGACGTAAAGCGCGAGCGCGACGAGTACCTCGAGCTCGCGAAGCGCGCCCGTGCGGACTTCGAGAACTACCGCAGGCGGGCTGCTCGCGAGGCCCAGGAGGCGGCGCGGCGCGGCAAGGCGCAGGTGGCCCGCGAGCTCCTGCCCGCGCTCGACAACCTCGAGCGCGCGCTTCGGTCGAGCGGCCTCGATCCGGCCACCGGCCGGGCCGCGGATGCCGCCGAGCCGCAAGCAGGGGACACGAAGGCGGTTGACGTCCCTAGCGAAGAGGTCTCCGGCCAGGAGGCGCTCGCGCGGGGCGTGGCCCTCGTCTACAGCGAGCTTCGCGCAGCGCTCGAGCGCACCGGCGTCGAGACCTACGACCCGACGGGCGAGCCCTTCGATCCAGCGACCTCGGAGGCGCTCGCGACCCGCCCGGCCGGCGACGGCACGGAGTCCGGCCGAGTGATCGAGACGCTCGAACGCGGGTACCGCCTGGACGGTCAGATCCTCCGCGCCGCGCGGGTCGTGGTGAGCGAATAGGGGGATCGCGAGATGGCGGATCGCGATCTGTACTCGGTCCTCGGCGTCGACCGCAAGGCGAGCCCCGACGAGATCAAGAAGGCCTACCGCAAGCTCGCGCGCCAGTACCACCCGGACCGCAATCCCGGTGACAAGCAGGCCGAGGAGCGCTTCAAGGAGGTACAAGCGGCCTATGACACGCTGTCGGACCCCGAGAAGCGGCGCACCTACGATGCCGGCGGCATGTTCGCGGGCTTCGGCGGCCGCGGCTTCGGCGGCGGATCCGGCGGCGGGTTCACCGCGGATCTGGGCGACATCTTCTCGAGCTTCTTCGGCCGGCGGGGCGGGGCCGCCCAGCAGGCGCCGGCGCGGGGGCGCGACCTCGAGGCCGAGGTGCACCTCTCGTTCGAGCAAGCGATGCACGGCGCTGAGATCCCGGTCGTGGTCCCCAAGCAGGCGACGTGTACGACCTGTCACGGCTCCGGCGCGAAGCCCGGCACGGCGCCGATCACCTGTCCGCGCTGTGGCGGAACCGGGATCGATGCCGAGAGCCAGGGCTTCTTCTCGATCAGCCGTCCCTGCCCGGTCTGCGGCGGCAGCGGCCAAGTGATCGAGGATCCCTGCACGACCTGCGGCGGCTCCGGGCTCACGCTCCAGCGCAAGCGCTACCGCGTGAACGTCCCGCCTGGCGTCCGCGACGCCAGCCGTATCCGCGTCGCGGGCAAGGGCGAGGACGGCCCGCGCGGTGGACCGGCGGGCGACCTCTACGTGATCACGCGCGTTACTCCATCGCCGGTCTTCAAGCAGCGAGCCGACGGCAACCTCGAGGTGACGATGCCGATCACGATCGCCGAAGCGATCGAGGGCGCGACGATCGAGGTGCCGACGCTGAACGACACCAAGCGGATCCGCATCCCCGCGGGCACGCAGCACGGGACGATCCAGCGGCTGCGCGGCGAGGGGCCGCCGCGTCCCGGCGGGCGTGGCCGGGGAGACATCCTCTACCGGCTCGAGATCGACGTGCCGCGCGAGTTGAATCGCGAGCAGCAGCAGGCGGTCCGCGAGTTCGCCAAGGCTATGAACGACCACAACCCGCGCGAGCGGCTGCTGCGTCAAGCGTCCGCTTCATCCGGCAAGGTGAGGAGCTAGCTGACGATGGCCAGGAAAGGCGACATCGGGCGAGGGCGTGGAGGCAACCGCGACGGCAACTCCGGTATCGACTCCGAGCGCGGTGTATTCATGATCTCAGTCGCGGCCGAGCTCGCCGACATGCATCCGCAGACCCTCCGGATGTACGAGGCGCGCGGGCTCATCACGCCGAAGCGCTCGCCCAAGAAGACGCGCCTCTACTCGCAAAACGACGTCGAGCGCCTGCGCCGGATCCAGCAAATGACGAGCGAGGAGGGCCTGAACCTGGCCGGTGTCGAGGCCGTCCTGCAAATGGAGGACCAGGTCGCTCGGATGCGCGCCGAGCTCGGGCGCATGCGAACGCGCACAAGGGAGCTGGAGCGCGAGATGAACGAGGAGGTCGAGCGGGTGCGGCGCTCCTTCCGGGCCGAGCTCATCCCCTACGGCGCTTACGAGAGCAGCGAACTCGTCCTCGCCGACCAGGTACGTTCGATCCGGATCCCTGTCAAGCGCAGGCGACAGGACGCGGGTCCGGGCACCCATAGTTCTTAGTCTCCTCGACTTAGATTTTATTATTAGCTCGTGCTAACCTAGCCGCTATGCAGCCAGACAGGTTCACGACAAAGTCCCAGGATGCCGTCGCCGCGGCGCAGCGGCTGGCGGCCGAGCGGCGCAACCCGGAGGTCGCGCCGGCTCACCTCCTGATGGCCCTACTCGACCAGGAGGACGGCCTCGTCGTGCCGGTGCTGCAGAAGTTGGGCGCCGATCTCGCCACGATCAGGGCCCCCACGGCGGCGGCGGTCGATGCCCTCCCGAAGCTCGGTGGCGATGCCGAGCCCGAGGTGCGCCCGGCCCAGTCGTTCGTCCGCGCGATCCAGCGCGCGGAGCGCGAGGCGTCCGCGATGGGCGACTCCTACATCTCCTCCGAGCACCTGCTGCTCGCTCTCACCGACCGCTCATCGCGGGTCGCGGACATCCTTCCCGACCGCGCTCAGGTGATCGCGGCGATCAAGGAGGTGCGCCCCAATCCCGTCACGAGCCCGAACCCGGAGGACACGCTCCAGGCGCTCGAGAAGTTCGGCCGCGACCTGACTGCCGAGGCCGAGCAGGGCAAACTCGACCCGGTCATCGGCCGCGACGAGGAGATCCGCCGGGTCATTCAGGTGCTCTCGCGTCGCACGAAGAACAATCCGGTCCTGATCGGGGATCCGGGCGTCGGCAAGACGGCAATCGTCGAGGGACTGGCCCAGCGCATCGTGGCCGGCGACGTGCCGGAGAGCCTTCGGGACCGGCGCGTGATCGCGCTCGACATCGGCGCGCTGCTCGCCGGATCGAAGTATCGCGGCGAGTTCGAGGAGCGGCTCAAGGCCGTGCTGAACGAGATCAAGCAGGCCGAGGGCCAGATCGTCCTCTTCCTGGACGAGCTCCACACGATCGTGGGCGCCGGCGCCGCGGAGGGCGCCGTCGACGCCGCCAACCTGCTGAAGCCGATGCTCGCGCGCGGGGAGCTCCGGGCCGTCGGCGCGACGACGCTCGACGAGTACCGCAAGCACATCGAAAAGGACGCCGCCCTCGAGCGCCGGTTCCAGCCGGTCATGATCGACGAGCCCGACGTCGCCGATACGATCGCGATCCTGCGCGGCCTCAAGGAGCGCTACGAGGTCCACCACGGCGTGCGGATCAGTGACGCCGCGCTGGTCGCGGCGGCGACGCTGTCGGAGCGCTACATCGCCGATCGCTTCCTGCCTGACAAGGCCATCGACCTGGTCGACGAGGCCGCGTCGAGGCTGAAGATCGAGATCGACTCCATGCCCACCGAGATCGACGAGGTCGAGCGGCGCATCCAGCAGCTCGAGATCGAGCGCGAGGCGCTGAAGAAGGAGAAGGACGAGACTTCCGTCGCGCGTCGCGAGGCAATCGAGGCCGAGCTCGCCGAGCTTCGCGAGCGCTCGAACGAGATGAAGGCGCGCTGGCAGAACGAGAAGGGCGCAATCGAGGCCATCAAGGAGGCCAAGGCGCGGCTGGACGAGGCGAACCGCGAGGCCGAGCGGGCCGAGCGCGACGCCGATCTGGAGCGGGCGGCGCAGCTCCGCTACGGCGAGATCCCCGAGCTCGAGAGGACCGTCGCCGAGCAGGAGTCACGGCTCGCCGAGCTGCACGCCGAGGGCGGATCGATGTTGACCGAGGAGGTCACCGAGGAGGACGTCGCGCAAGTGGTCTCGAAGTGGACGGGGATCCCGGTCTCGCGCCTGATGGAGGGCGAGGTCGAGAAGCTGATCCACATGGAGGAGCGCCTCCACGAGCGGGTCGTGGGCCAGGACGAGGCAGTCGAGGCGGTCTCCAGCGCCTTGCGGCGCTCCCGCGCCGGTCTCGCCGACCCGAACCGCCCGATCGGCGTCTTCCTGTTCCTCGGGCCTACGGGCGTCGGCAAGACCGAGCTCGCGCGCGCGCTCGCGCAGTTCATGTTCGACTCCGAGCAGGCGATGGTCCGGCTCGACATGTCCGAGTACATGGAGAAGCACACGGTGGCCCGCCTGATCGGCGCGCCCCCGGGCTACGTCGGCTACGAGGAGGGCGGGCAGCTCACCGAGGCGGTGCGTCGCCGCCCGTACGCGGTCGTGCTCCTCGACGAGATCGAGAAGGCGCACCCCGACGTCTTCAACGTCCTGCTTCAGATCATGGACGAGGGGCGGCTGACTGACGGCCAGGGCCACACCGTCGACTTCACCAACACCATCCTGATCATGACCTCGAACGTCGGCTCGGCCGAGATCGCGGGCGAGGCGATCGACGAGCGCATCCGCGAGCGCATCGAGGAGATCCTCGCCACGACCTTCAAGCCGGAGTTCCTCAACCGCATCGACGACACGGTGATCTTCCACCGGCTGAGCCGGGCCGAGCTCGCGCGGATTGTCGACCTCCAGGTCGCGCAGCTAGCGGGCCGCCTCGCCGAGAAGGGCATCGCGATCGAGCTCACCGGCGACGCGCGGACGCTGCTGGGCAACCTCGGCTACGACCCGACCTACGGCGCCCGGCCGCTCAAGCGCGTGATCGCCAAGCAGCTCACAGACCGGCTGGCCTTGCGCCTGCTCGAGGGCGAGTTCCGCGAGGGCGACACCGTGAGGGTGGACGCCGCCGAGGGCGAGCTGGTCTTCGTGCGAGCGGCAGAGCCGCTCGAAGCCGCGGCCTAGGCTCCTTCGCTCGGGTGCCGCGCCGCTATGGCGGGCGGCCTTGCCTCGAGGACGCGCACCGGCCGGTCGAGTCGCCGCCGGACCTGCTCGACGTCCTTCACGCCGCCCGGCGACGTGACGAACACGACCTCCTGCGCGCCGAACGTGCGCAGCGTGTCCTCGACGGCTTGAACCGGATCCGAGTCGCCGACGGTGCCCCGCACATCGACATCCGCGGACGCCAGCGTCGCGAGCGAAAGGGTGAGCCTGCGCTGGGCGTCGAACCGCGCTCGGCGCAGGTCGCTTGCCCAATGCGCGAGCGCGGTATTCGTGGCCGGCGCCAGGAGGACAACCTCGGGACGCCGGCTGCCGGCGTCTCTCGTGGTCTTCGCGCCGGCGGTGGCAAGCTCCTCGATTACGCCCGCCAACCGCGGGTCCTCGAGCTCGCTCTCCAGGACCACCAGCATCGCGAAGTGGTCCGCCGGCGCCGCGGCGACCTCGATCGGCTCGTCGAACCGCGCTTTGGCGGCCAGCACCAGGATCGCGGTCGCGGCGATCGCCCCGACGGCCAGCCCGCCAGGTGGCCCTCCGAACCTGAACGCGACGACGATCGGGACCGCGATCGCCAGGACGATCAGCGGCAGCGTCCACGGCCTCAGCCTGAGCGGCTCCAGTCTCCTCACGTCGGTTCCCTTACCCCTCGCGCGGAGCGTAAACGAAGGTAGGCTCCGGCTCGAGGCGGCGGCCAACACGTACGAGGAGGCAACATGCCCGTTTTCATCATGCTGGCGAAGCTCACCCCCAATGGGGTCAAGACGCTGAAGGACAACCCGGGGCGCGTGCACGAGGTCAACCGGGAGGTCGAGCAGCTCGGCGTGAAGGTGCTGAACCAGTGGGCGGTGCTCGGCGAGTACGACTTCGTGAGCGTCGTCGAGGCGCCCGACGTGCGGGCGATGGCGAAGGTGTCGGTCGAGCTCGGCTCTCGCGGCACGATGACGAACGAGACGATGGCGGCCATCCCGTCCGAGGAGTTCACGAAGGCCCTCTGAGCCCGGTTCCCAGGACGGCGATGCGGGTCCTCGTCGTCGGCGGCGGTGGGCGCGAGCACGCAATCGTTCGGGCGCTCGCGCGCTCCCGGGAGGGAGTCGAGCTCCTGTGCGCCCCCGGGAACGCCGGCATCGCGGCGGATGCGCGCTGCCTGGACCTCGGCGCTGAGGACGTCCGCGGAATCGCGGACGCCGCGGTCGCCGAGAACGTGGACCTCGTCGTGGTCGGGCCGGAGGCGCCACTCGTGGCGGGGGTGGTAGACGCACTCGAAGCCAGTGGCATCAAAGCGTTCGGCCCGACCGCGGACGCAGCGCGGATCGAGGGCTCGAAGATCTACGCGAAGGAGCTGATGAGGGAGGCGGGCGTCCCGACCGCGTCGCACACGGTGCTGCGCTCACGAGACGAAGCCCGGGACCATCTGGCGTGCGCGTCGTACCCGGCCGTCCTGAAGGCCGACGGGCTGGCGGCGGGCAAGGGAGTGATCATCGCCGCCTCGGAGGCCGAGGCCCGCGAGGCGACGGACGTCTTCTTCGTCGAGCGCAGGTTCGGCCCAACCGAGGTGGTCCTGGAGGAGCACCTCGAGGGCGAGGAGCTCTCGCTGCTCGCGCTCTGCGACACAAAAAGTGTCGTCCCGCTCGCCCCGGCCCAGGACTACAAGCGGATCTTCAACGGCGACCGCGGCCCCAACACCGGGGGGATGGGAAGCTATTCCCCGGTGCCGGGGTTCGACTCGGAGCGCACCGAGGAGATCGTCGATCAGGTGCACCGCCCGGTCGTGGAGCTCATGCGCCGGCGCGGGACCCCCTACGCAGGGGTGCTCTACGCGGGCCTGATGATCACGGATTACGCACCGAAGGTTCTCGAGTTCAACTGCCGCTTCGGGGATCCGGAGACTCAGGCCGTCCTCCCCCGCCTGCGCACCAGCCTGCTGGATCTCTGCCGGGCGGCGCGGGAGCCGGGCGGCCTGGCCGGAGCGCTCGCCGAGTTCGACGAGCGGTGGGCGGTGACCGTCGTTCTTGCGTCGGCGGGCTATCCCGAATCCTCGTCGAAGGGGGACGTGATCCGTGGGCTCGACGTGGCGGCGCAGGTGCCCGACGTCGAGGTGCTGCACGCGGGCACGGCCCGCCACGGCGACGAGATCGTGACGGCCGGCGGCCGGGTCCTGAACGTCACCGGCCTCGGTTCGTCGCCAGGTGAGGCGCGGAACCGCGCCTACGAGGCGGCGAACATGATTTCGTTCGCGGGGATGCAGATGCGCACGGACATCGCCGAGCGGGCCGTCGCACGAGTCAGCCAGCAAACCGGCCCCTGACCGAAGGAGAAGGGAGACGATGGAGATCGCGGACCCCGAGGGCACGCAGCGCGCGGAACCGGAGACGGCAACGCTCGAGCCGATGCCCGACGTGGAGGCGGCATTCGAGGAGATCGAGGTCGACGCGCCGCTGGTTGGGATCATCATGGGTTCCGCGAACGACAAGCCGAAGATGCAGCCGGCTGGCGCGGCGCTGCAGGACAACGGCATCCGCTACGAGGTTCGGGTCATGAGCGCCCACCGCGATCCCGAGAAGGTGCGCGAGTACTGTCACGCGGCCCGGATGCGGGGGCTCAAGGTGATCATCGCCGGAGCCGGCATGTCCGCCGCCCTTCCGGGCGTCGCCGCGGCGCACACGGACCTGCCTGTGGTGGGCGTTCCGCTCTCCGGAAATCCGCTCGGCGGACTCGACGCGCTGCTGTCCGCGGTTCAGATGCCGCCCGGCGTCCCGGTCGGCGCGGTAGCGATCGACGGCGCCAAGAACGCCGGCCTGCTTGCCGTCCGCATAATCAACGCGTGATCGAGCGCTATACGCGCCCGGAGATCGGCGCGGTCTGGACCGCCGAGCGGCGCATGCAGCGCTGGCTCGAGGTCGAGCTGGCGGCGACCGACGCCTGGGCCGAGGAGGGCGTGGTCCCGCGCGCCGATGCGCGCGCATGCAGGGAGCGCGCCTCGTTTACGGTCGCGGCGGTCAACGAACGCGAGCGGACGACGGGCCACGACGTCGCCGCCTTCGTGGACGTCGTCTCCGCACAGGTAGGCGACGCTGGGCGGTGGATCCACTACGGCCTCACATCCTCCGACGTGCTGGATACGGCGCTGGCGCTCCAGCTAAAGGAGGCCGCGGAGATCATCTTGCCGGGGGCGCGCGCATACCGTGACGCGCTGATCGAGCGGGCCCTCGAGCACCGCGAGACCCTGACCGCGGGTCGGACTCACGGCGTCCACGCCGAGCCGACGACGTTCGGGCTGCGGCTGGCGAGCTTCGCATTCGAGGCCGAGCGCAATCTGCGGCGGCTGGAGCGAGCGGTCGAGGGGGTGCGCGTGGCCAAGCTGTCCGGCGCGGTCGGCACATACGCCTCCGTCCCCCCGCGGATCGAGGCGCGGGTCATGGCGGCGCTCGGACTGCGCGCCGAGGACGTCTCGACGCAGATCGTCCCCCGCGACCGCCATGCCGAGCTCGTCGGCGTGATCGCGCTGGCTGGCGCCGGCCTGGAGCGGTTCGCGACCGAGATCCGCAACCTCCAGCGAACCGAGGTGCGGGAGGTCGAGGAGCCGTTCGGCGCCGGGCAGAAGGGATCCTCGGCCATGCCCCACAAGCGCAACCCGATCCTCGCGGAGAGGCTCACCGGCCTAGCCCGGGTGCTGCGGGGCTACGCCCAGACCGCTTACGAGAACGTCGCGCTGTGGCACGAACGGGACATCTCGCACTCCGGCGCCGAGCGCGTGATCCTGCCCGACGCCACGATCCTGATCGACTACTTGCAGCACCTGGGATCGCGGCTTGCCTCGGGCATCACGGTCCACACCGAGAGGATGCGGGCGAACCTCGAGCTCACCCACGGCGCGCTCTACAGCCAGCGCGCGCTGACGGCGCTGGTCGAGTCGGGGATTGATCGGGACGCCGCTTACCGGATCGTCCAGGGGGCGGCGCAGACCGCCTGGGACGAGGGGACGAGCTTCCGGGACCTGCTCGCGGAAAGAGCGCCTGGGCTGGACCTGGACGCGATCTTCGACCCGGGCGCCTACCTCGAGCATCTACCAACGATCTTCGAGCGGCTCGAGGCGCTGCGGGACGAGCGCTAGGGCGCTCGACGGAGTATCGACTCCGACGGGGAGGGCAGCGAGGGACTCCGACGGGGAGGGCAGCGAGGGGATGCGTCCGGACCGCTTCGTAGGCCGACGGGCTGCCTTGGCCCCACATGAGGGCGGCTGCTGCGTTCGGGCTATGCCAAGAACCGCCTGAGCGCGTCCCTCCCACCCGGCGCGATCGGCTTGCCGTGGGCGAGCAGCAGGCCGTCGAAGTCGAGCTCCAGCAGCCTGCGAAATGACTCCATGAGGCCGCGCTGCACCGCCTCGGGATCGTCCCCGAGCAGGTGGTCGGACACGAATCCGAGCTCCTCATAGTTCGTGAGCGAATCGGCGAGGGCCATGTACCCGTCGCCGAGCTCGATGTGAAGAGCCGTCTCCTCGGGGCACAGAACGCCCACCTCGACCGCGGTGATCCCATCGGCGAGCTCATCGCCGAACGAAAACCCCTTCACCTCCGGCCCGCCCTCGAACTCATGCAGGCCGTACTCGTTGCAGAGCACCTGGCAGCCGAAGGCCTCAGCGAACCGGTTGCTGTGGCGGTAGTGATGACGGTTCGTCAGCACGATCCGCTCGGGCTCGGTGCGGCCCCCGAACCACTCGATCCCCCCCGGCGGTTCGAGCGGATCGACGAGGGTTGCGGCGGGCTCCACGTAGTAGGAGCTGACCTCGATCTGGATCTTCGGGTGGACCGCCGTCCAGTGGTGGATTCCCGTTCCGATCTCCCTCATCGCCGCCCTCCTTTCGCTGCGGGGAAGGTTTAGTTCGCTGCCGGAGCGGTTGTTAGCATCGCGCCCGTGACCACCGCGACGCTCGCCGATCTGCGGCTTCACTCCACCGGCAAGGTCCGCGAGATGTACCAGGTCGACGGCGACCTGCTGATGGTGGCCTCGGACCGCATCTCCGCGTACGACGTGATCATGCCGACGCTGATACCCGATAAGGGGCGCGTGCTCACGCAGATGTCGCTCTTCTGGTTCGAGCACACGTCGCACATCTGCCCTAATCACTTCATCTCCGAGGACGTCCCAGACGAGGTGAAGGGGCGCGCGATCAGGGTTCGCCGCCTGAGCATGTATCCCGTGGAATGCGTCGTGCGCGGCTACCTGTCCGGCTCCGGCTGGCGGGAGTACCGACAGTCCGGCGCCGTCTGCGGGATCGAGCTGCCTCAGGGCCTGCGGGAGTCCGAGCGGCTTCCGGGGCCGATCTTCACCCCCGCCACCAAGGCCGAGATCGGCGACCACGACGAGAACATCGACTTCGATCGCGCCGCCGAGATCATCGGCGACCGCCCGCTGCTGGAGGAGCTCCGCCGCATCTCGATCGAGCTCTACGAGCATGCCGCCGCCCACGCCGAGGAGCGGGGGATCATCCTCGCCGACACGAAGTTCGAGTTCGGCTCCTCATCGGGTGCGGAGGTCGTGCTTGGGGATGAGGTCTTCACCCCCGATTCGTCGCGCTTCTGGCCCGTGGACGAGTATGAGCCAGGGCGCCCGCAGCGATCGTTCGACAAGCAGTACCTCCGCGACTGGCTCGACGAGATCGGCTGGGACCACAAGCCCCCGGCACCGGAGCTGCCGGACGAGGTCGTTCAGAACACGCGTGCGAAGTACCTCGAGGCCTACGAGCGGATCACCGGCCGCAGCCTCGACTAGCGCCCGCGGCGCCGACCTGCTACTCGACCTCGTAGCCCAGCTTTTTCAGCAGCGGACCCGCGACGGCCTCGAACGCCTTGCGGTTCTCGTCCGACATCTCCGTGCGCCAGCGCCCCGCGCGCCCCGGGCTCGGCGGCTCGAACAGGAGCTGGTGCTGGCGGGTGCGCTCCTCGGCGGTGATCGTGCCCCCGCCCAGGGGCCGCAGAGTGCGCTCCATCTCCCCGCGCATCCGCTCCTGCGCGTACTTCGGATAGTCGAGCATCCGGTCGCTCCAGGGAAGTTCGACGTGGTGGGCTATCCGCCGCAGCACCGGCTCCGGATCGGTGACGAGGTCCTCGTAGCGGACCTCCATGTACGTGCCCCTGGCGAGCTGCTTGGCTCGCTTGCGGGCCTTGCGCAGCTCCTTCACCCATTTCCTCGCCGCCTCGGTGATGTCGTCGGGCCCCCAGCTCACCTCGGCCAGGGACAGCGCCACGTCGCGGCCGTCGCGGATGATGTGGATGAAGTGTGCCTCCGGCAGCGCGGCCTGGATTCGCGGCGCCTTGTACGTGTAGGGGGGCGACTTGTCCCCCCACCGCGCCTTGCCCTGCTGCGCTGCGCAGGCCTCGTAGAACGCGCGGATCGCATCGCCCGTCGTGGTCGGGTCGTACTGTTCCATTCGGGCCCGGACCTCCTCGGGATCGAGGAGGAAATCCCCCCAACGCGGATGGCCCGTCATCGTCGCCAGCGCGCGCTCGCGGATGACCTCGCCCGACGCCCCGTGGGCGATCAGCTCGTCGCACACGTTTGCGACCATCGGGACGAAGTGGGTCTCCGCCGGGATCGTCAGGTCCGGGTGGGCGTCCAGCATCAGTCGGAGCAGCGTCGTCCCGGAGCGGGAGACGCCGACGACGAACGGCGCCGGAGGACGGTCGGTGTCCCGCCCGCGTCGCCGCAACGCGCGCTTGACGGTCTCGAGGGCCATGCGGCGCACTATTCAAGCAGGCTGCTTCGGCGCGCCCAAGACGCGCCCTTTACCCTTTCCCCGCCTTGCCCAAGCCGATGTATCAGCCCTGGGACGCGCCACTCCAGGTTCCCGAGTGCCCGGAGGGGTGGACGACCGGTCCGCCCGACTACGTCGGGATCGGCGCCCAGCGCTGCGGCACGAGCTGGTGGTATGACTCCGTTCGCCGCAACCCGGGGATCCAGCGCTCGCCGCTGGGCAAGGAGGTCCACTACTTCGACCGCTACTGGCGAGGCGACGAGCCGGACGACATCGCGGCGGAATACGCGTCACTGTTCCCGCGCCGGCCCGGAAACATCGTCGGCGAGTGGACGCCGCGCTATATGGCGGACCACTGGGCGATCCGCCTGCTGCGCAAGGCGGCGCCGAACGCGCGGCTCTTGGTCATGCTGAGGGATCCGGTCGCCCGTTACCGCTCGGCGGTCGCCCGCCTCGAGCGAAAGGCCGAGGAGCGAGGACAGCGGGTGCTCCTCCCGCAGGTGAACGACGCGCTCTGGCGCGGCTTTTACTACGAGCAGCTCCGCCACGTCTTCGACCTCTTCCCGCGCGAGCACGTCCTGGTGCTTCAGTTCGAGCGCTGCGTAGCCGATCCGGTCGCCGAGATGGAGCGCACCTGCCGCTTCCTCGGCATGGACCCGCCGGAGCAGTTCCCCGAGCGCCTGATGGAGCACAAGCAGGCGGGCCGGCAGACCTCTGGCCTCCCGCCCGCCGTGAGCGAAGAGCTCGCCCGGCGCTACCGCGATGACTCGCTCCGCCTCGCGGAGCTCTCTCCCGAGATCGACCTGTCGCTGTGGCCGAGCGTGAGCGCGTCGCTCCGGCGCGCGGGTGCGCCCGCGCCGGTCGGAACCGGTTGAACGCAAACGGGGGAGACGCGGATTCCGGGGTGGCTGGCGGCGCGATGCGGCTCGTGATGACGCTGAAGGTCCGCGACGAGGCCGACATCATCGAGGACAACCTGCGCTACCACCGCGCGCTTGGGGTGGACTTCTTCGTCGTGACCGACAACGGCTCGGTCGACGGAACCTCGGAGATACTCGAGCGCTACGAGCGGGCCGGCCTGGCCCATGTGATCCGGATCGAGACCGGCACGCTCCGCGACCACGAGGAGGACTGGACCACACAGATGGCCCGGCTAGCGGCGACGGAGTTCGAGGCCGACTGGGTGTTCCACGACGACGCGGACGAGCTCTGGTGGCCCGTGCAGGGCACGCTCAGGGAGGCGTTCGAAGCGATCCCGGAGCGATACGGCGCCGTCGTCGCTCCCCGGGCGGAGTTCGTCGCCCGTCCGGACACATCGGGCTCGTGGTTCGAGCGCATGATCTACAGGGAAGCTCAGGGGAGCCTGCAGCCCAAGGTCGCTCACCGCGCCGACCCCGACGCGGTCGTGATGAGTCAGACGCACGAGGTGGCTTCCGCCGGACCCCACCGTGACCTGTGGCACGCCCTGCGGCCGCCCGGCCGCATGGTCCACCGCGGCACTCGCGGGACTGGCGCGGAGGAGGACGGTGCGCGGCCGGAGATCCGGCTCGTCTGGGCGCCGACCCATCCGCTGCGGATCTTCCACTTCCCGCTGCGGTCACTCGAGCAGTTCCGGAAGCGCACCGAGATCTTTATCCGACACGGCGGCTGGCGCGACACGGGCCGCTTTCGCCGCCTCCGCCGCCACTACGAGGCGGGCCGGCTCGAGGAGCTCTATGCCGAGCTGGTTTGGGACGACGCGCAGATCGCCGACGGCATCGGCGACGGCGAGCTGGTGCGCGACGAGCGCTTCGCGAAGCTCCTGCCGCGGTGCCCGGATCCCCTGACCGGCGCGCCGTCGGGGTCGGTTCACGTGGAGCCCGATCCCGAGGAGCTCGAGCGCGAGCAGGCCGAAGTGGTGTACGACGCGATGCGCCTGATGACCCGAACGCAGCGGTTCACGATGCTCCAGCTCGACCGCACGCGCGACCGGATCGACGAGCTCCACGACACGCTGGACAGGGTGCGGGCGAAGCTGAACAAGACGCTCGGGCGGCGGCTCCTCAAGCTCGCGCGGCGCTTCACGCGGCGTGGCGAGGCCGAGGACGAGTTCGCGCCGCCCCCGCCCAAGGTCGAGGACCAGTCGGACGGGTAACGGTCAGGCAGGAGCGATGGTCGAGAAACGGCCCGCTATGGGCCGCAACCCGGCCATCGCGAGTTAGTGGTGGTCGAGCAGCCAGCCGGCTGGCACCGCGCCCGGTAGCACCGCGTTCGCCGTCAAACCGTTGCCCCTTCATCCCGATCGATCGCTTACGAACGCTCACAGCGGCACCTCGGCGGTCAGCACTTCGTAGCCGTCGTCGGTGACGAGGATGTTGTTTTCGATGCGAATTCCGCCGAAGCCGATCATCGCTTCCGCCATTTCCCAGTTCACCTCCTGCCGATGCTTGGCGCGAAACTCGGAGTCGTGCACCAGCGCCGGAACAAAGTAGATCCCCGGCTCGATCGTTGTCACGTAGCCAGGAAGAAGCGGCAGATCGAGACGAAGCCGCGGAAACTCGTCGCGCTCGCGACCCGGTAGGGCTTCGCTCGCGTCGCGGATGCCCAGCCCGACGAGGTGGCCGATGCCATGCGGGAAGAAGACGGAGACGGCTTCGCTCTCGACCAAGCTGTCTGGCGTTCCCCGCAGCAATCCAAGCTCGGCGAGCCCTTCGGCGATCGTGAGCTGCGCGCTGCGATGAATGTCCCGGAACTCGGTGCCCGGCAGGCAGCGCTCTGTAGCGGCTTCGAGCGCACGCTGGACGATCGCGTGCAGTTCGAGCTGCTCGGGAGAGAACTTGCCGGAAACCGAGTAGGTGCGGGTGATGTCACTGTCATAGCCGCGGTACTCGGCACCGGCGTCGACGAGCAGCAACTCGCCGGCTTGCAGATGGCGATGCGTCGGGGCAAAGTGCAAGACGGCTGAGTTAGGCCCGCTGCCGACGATGGTGTCGAAGGCGACATCGTCGGCGCCGTGACGGAAGAACTCTGCCTCGAGCTCGATCTGCAACTGCCGCTCAGTCCGGCCGGGCTCGATCAGCTCGAGGAGCTTGGCGAAGCCGGCGGCGGTTGCGCGCTCCGCCAAACGCATACGTTCGATCTCCAGCTCGTCCTTGGCGCGGCGCAGGTGGTTGAGCTGGCGTCGAAGCTGCTCGGTTAGCGCTTCGTCGTGCGCTGGCGCCTCTTCGAACGAGGCGCCGAGGAGCGCCACCGGTCGTCCCTCGCGCTGCTCGAGCCAGCCGGACAGCTCGTAGATCGGGGTGCTGCCGATCGGCTCGCGGCCGGCGGCACCTTCCCACAGCCGTGCCTGCCGAGTGACCGGCATGACGAACTCGACCCAGTCCTCTTTCGGGTCGTAGCCCAGCACGCCGCCTGGTCGTTCGCGGTCGGTTAGGTAGAGGTATTCGAGGTGGGCGTGGAAGGGATAGGTGCGATCGTGGCGCCCGGGGATGGTCACGGGCGAGCCGGCACCGACCAGGACGATCTCGTCGGTCAGGTTCCAGGCATCGACGAGGGCCAACCGGCGGCGGATGAGCTGCCGCTGGACTAGTAGCGCCTGCCAGCGCTCATCAGCGGGGATGGACACCGGAAAACACGCTAGTCGAGCACGGCGGTGGCGCGCATCGTTCAGTCGCCGCCGAAGAACGCGTAGGTCGGCGGCAACCTCCTCGAGTTTCTCCTCGGCCCGGAAGTGGTGGCAGTCGAGCGGGCGGCCGCGCACATCGTCGGCCCACCAGCGCCAGGTCTCGATCCAAAAAGCCTCCCTCGCGCTCGGCTGCTGCCTCGTCTGCCTCAGACGGCTTCGGCCCTCATTGTGATTCGATCTGCTACTCGCTCGCCGCCGCGCCCAGGCGCAGCTCCCGAAGGTAGTCGCGTAGGCGCGTGTCCTCCACCAGATCCTCGCGAGACGGGTCCGAGACGACGCTCTCGGCGTAGTGGCGCGGGAGCTCGCCACGCTGCCAGACCTCGTACAGACGCCGCCAGGTACGGCCCACGTTCTCCGGCAGCTCCCGGTTCCGCGCGTACGCCCGCCCGCCCTTAACGATCTTGTTCTCGAACTGGCCGTACGAGCGCATCGGGAAGTGGAGGATCTCGAGGGACCCGTCGTCCAGCCGCTCGCCGAGCTCCGGCCCACGAACGCGGTGGTTGCCCTGCACGATGGTGATCTCGGGATGCGCGCGGTGGGCCAGCTTCGGCGGCAGCGGCTTTCCTACCGGATTCAGCGACTCGCGCTCGCGAAGCGTCATCCGCTCCCAGAACGGGCGGCCGTCCTCCGCCTGCGGAACGAAGTTCGTGCGGGGCGCGACGACGACTCCGACACCGTCGTCGAGTCCCTCGGACGTCGATGCGAGCGTGCCTGACCGAGGCCACCAGAACTCGTCGGCGTCGCTGTTGATGACCCAATCCGCGTCGTGCTCGGTCGCGGCCATGCGTGCCATCCGCGTCACCCATTTGCCCTGGGAGTAGTCGTCGGTGGGCTCGAGGATGATCCTCACGAGGCCTCGTGACTCGTACTCGCGCAGGATGTCGGGCGTCGCGTCCTGCGACCCGTTGTCGGTCACGATCACCTCGTCGATGCCCTGCGAGAGGTGGTAGTCGAGGTGCTCGGCGATGATGTCCTGCTCGTCGCGGACGAGCAGGGTCATGACCAGCTTCATCGCCGGATTCCTAGCAGTAAATCCACAGGACCTCACCTAGAATGGCCCGTCCCTTGGCCGACGCCGGACCATCAGACTGGGCGCCCAGGCTCGTGATGGCCCTCAAGGTGCGCGACGAGGGCGATGTGATCGAGGCGAACCTGCGCTTCCACCACGCGCTCGGCGTCTCGCACTTCGTCGTCACCGACAACGGGTCCACCGACGAGACGCCCGAGATCCTGCGCTGCTACGCGGACGAGGGGCTCGCCACGGTGATCGATGAGCCTGGCACCGACTACCGGATCCGCGGCGCCGAGTGGCTCACCCGCATGGCGCGGATCGCCGCGACGGACCTCGACGCCGACTGGGTGATCCACACCGACGCCGACGAGTTCTGGCTGCCCGTCGAGGGTTCGCTCGCTGAGACGCTGGCCGCGGTCCCGGACCGCTACGGGGTGGTGGTGGCGCCACGCGTGGAGTTCGTGGGCCGCCCGGACGGGCCCGGCACGTTCGCCGAACGCCTCACCGTGCGGGAGGCCCGCTCGCGGCTTCAGCCCAAGGTGGCGCACAGGGCGCTTCCGAACGTCATCAGCCTCGATCGCGGGGCGCACGACGTCGCCTTGGAGGGGCCGGACGGCGGCGTCGCGTCCACGGTGCGGCCGCCGGGGCGAGCCGTCCATCGCTCGGTCCGCGACGCCGGCGCTTCCGACGACCAGGCCGAAACCAAGCTGGTCTGGGCGCCGAAATGGCCGCTGCGCATACTGCACTTCCCTGTGCGGTCCCTCGCGCAGTTCAAGCGGCGCACGGAGGTCGCGATCTTCGAGGGCCAGTATCCGGACTGGGGGCGGTTCAAGCGCCTGCGCGAGCTCTATGAGCAGGGGCAGTTCGAGGAGCTCTACGCCGACCTCGTCCTCGATGACGATGACATCGCCGAGGGGATCGAGGCCGGGCGGCTCGTGCGCGACGAGCGCTTGGCCCGCCTCCTGCCTAGATGTCCTGATCCGCTGGACGGCGACCCTCCGGGAACGCTCCGAATCAATGCAACCCCCAAGGGGGCCGAGCGTGAGCGAGCCCAGCTCGAGTTCGACGCCATGCAGCTGCTGGCGCGCACCTCCCGCTGGACCGGGATCCAGCGCGACCGCAACCGCGAGCGGATCGACTCGCTGCAGGAGGAGCTGGATGAGACCGAACGGCAGCGCGACAAGGCCAGCCGCCACCTGGAGCGGGCGAGGGCGCGCGTAGAGCAGAAGAACAGGAGGCTCGAGCGCAACATCCGCAGGCGGAAGGAGCTCCGCCGAAAGCTCAAGGCGGAGCGCAACCGCCCCCTGAGCCGGATGCGCCGCCGCCTGCGCCGCCGCCTGCGCCAGCTTCGCAAGCGGGCGGGGAGCTTTCTTGGCCGCTGAGGGTCGTTAAGTTCCGCCGGTGCCGCGCTACCTCGTAACCGGCTGCGCCGGCTTCATCGGCTCGACGCTGACCGACACCCTGCTCGCGGACGGCTGCGAGGTCGTGGGCGTCGACGCGTTCACCGACTACTACGGGCGCGAGGCGAAGGAGGCGGCGCTGCGCGGCGCGCGCGCCCATCCCTCCTTCACGCTCATCGAGCACGATCTTGCCTCCGGACGTCTGCCCAACACGGCTCTCGAGGGAATCGACGGCGTCTTCCACCTCGCCGCGCGTCCCGGCGTTCGCGCCAGTTGGGGAGCGGGCTTCGACGGCTACGTCCGGGACAACATCCTCGCGACCCACGCCGTCGCCGACGCGGCGGGACCACGCGGCCTCCGGCTCGTCTTCGCCTCGTCGTCCTCGATCTACGGCGACGCGATCGCTTATCCGACGCCGGAGGAGACCGGCCCCTCGCCCATCTCCCCTTACGGCGTCACGAAGCTGGCCTGCGAGCATCTGCTCGCCGCGCACGCCCGCGACTCAGGTCTCGATTACGTGGCGCTCCGGTACTTCACCGTCTACGGGCCGCGCCAGCGCCCGGACATGGCCTTCAGCCGCCTTATCGCCGCGCTCACAGGCGGGAGCGAGTTCCAGATCTACGGCGACGGCAGTCAGTCGCGCGACTTCACGTTCGTCGCCGACGCAGTGGTGGCGACGATCGCCGCCATGCGCGATGCGCCCGCCGGCGCCATCTACAACGTCGGCGGGGGGAGCGAGGCGGCGCTGCGGGACGTCGTCGCGCTGGTCGAGGAGCTCGCCGGCCGCACGCTCAATGTCCGCTACACGGACCCGGCGGCCGGAGACGTCAAGCGCACGCTTGCCGACACGTCGAGGATCCGCGCCGAGCTCGGCTGGGAGGCGCGGACCGACCTCCGGGCGGGCCTGGCGGCGCAGCTGGATGGAGCCCGAGCCGTCGCTTCGGCCGGATAGCGCCGCTCGGCCAAATCTCTTGCGGCGGCTTCGCCGCCTGACATGCATCTGCGGCGACAAAGTCGCCGCCGACCACACTACCCTCGTCCGTGTGAGAGCGAAGGTACTGATCAGGCCCAAGGAGGGCATCCTCGACCCGCAGGGCAAGGCCGTCGAGAGAGCGCTTCCGGCGCTGGGGTTCGAGGGGGTTTCGCACGTCAGGGTCGGGCGGCTGGTGGAGCTCGACACCGACGACCCGGACCGGCTCGAGGAGCTGTGCGACAAGCTCCTCGCGAACCCGCTGATCGAGGACTACGAAATCGAATTGGATGGCATCCGCGATGGCGGATAGCAGGGAGCAGGGAGCAGGGAGAGGGGTCCGGGACACCTCTACCTGCCACCTGCCATCTACTCGGAGCTCATGAAATTCGGCGTCCTTCAATTCCCGGGCTCCTGCGACGACCGCGATGCGCTTGCGGCCTGCAGCCGGATCGGCGACGCCCGGATGATCTGCCACACCGACACGGACCTCGACCGGATCGACGCCGTGGTCGTTCCCGGCGGGTTCTCGTACGGCGACTATCTGCGGGCCGGAGCGATCGCTCGCCTCGCGCCCGCGATGCAGGGGGTCGCGAGGCACGCGGCCGAGGGCGGTCCCGTGCTGGGGATCTGCAACGGCTTCCAGGTCCTGTGCGAGTCGCGGCTCCTGCCGGGCGCGCTGCTTGTGAACGAGTCGCTTCGCTTCACCTGCCGTCAGGTCGACCTGGTCATCGAGACGGCGGACACCGCCTTCACGCGCCACTGCCGGCCCGGCGACGTGCTCTCGATTCCGGTGAAGCACCAGACGGGCCGCTACTTCGCCCCCCCGGAGGACCTAGACGCGCTCGAGGCTCGCGGCGGTGTCGTCCTACGCTACGCACCGGGCCACAACCCGAACGGGTCCGTTCGCGACATCGCGGGCATCGCCAATGACCGTGGGAACGTCGTGGGGCTCATGCCCCACCCGGAGCACGCGGTCGATCCGCTGACCGGCTCGGAGGATGGACTGCGTCTCTTCGAATCGGCGGCCGCCTACGTCGCCGGCGCCGACCACGAGCCCATCACCGCTTAGCGCCAGGCTCGAGTGAGCGATTGGGCGGACTTATTCCGCCGAATCGCACATTCGATTCCTCGAGTCGGTCAGCGCTTAGCAGCGCCCTCTGCCACGCCGTCGAGCGAGAGCGGCCGCAGCTCCGCAAGCTCCCCTCCGCGCTCAGGCTCCAGGAGCTGCCGGTAGAACTCGTCGTCGCGCTTGATCAGCTCGAAGACCCGCTCGTTCACCTCGGCGAGCCGCTCCGCCAGCGCCTCGCGGTAGCGTACGACCGGGTCGATCCGCCGCCGGAGCTCGCCCAGCCTGCCCCGGCGCGGCAGGCGCGCCGCCAGCCAGCCGCGGAGGCTCCCCTTGCGGAGCGCATCCCGGTGCGGCATCCAGGACACCCGGCCTCCCGCCGTCTTGCGGAAGCCGCCGCCGTGGTGGTATATGAGGTCTCCGTAGATGCCGAACTGGAGCGGGTGGGGGTTGACCTTGTTGGTCCTCACCAGGGGGTACCAGTCGATCCCCTTCGACTCCAGGAGGCCCAGCATGTTCCCGCCCACGTCCGTGACCCTGGCCCCCTGCCGGTTCCGCCACTTATAGCCACGGCGCCAGTCGCCCGGCAGGTCGAGCCAGAAGCGCGCCGTGGTGGCGCAGAAGGAGGGATGCGGCTGCGGGTCGCCGTTGTTCTCATCGCGCCGCACGGCGACGAGCGGATAGGCGGCGAGCTTCTCCCGCAGGAACGGGACCAGCGGCGCGATCGGGAACGCGTCCCCGTCGATGAAGACGATGATCTCGTCCGGATCGGCCGCGTGGGCCATGAGGTCACCGAGGAGCGTCAGCTTGCGCTCGTGCTCCTTCAGGGGAACGTCGGTCGCGTAGAAGAACTTGGGAGCATGCTCCATCATCCCCTCGTCCAGCCACGCGTACACGCGGTTGGGCTCATCGATGTGGCGCTCGAAGTAGCGGCGCTGGACCTCGATCCAGCGGTCGTACGCCCAGTGCACAGTCGCGATGTGGATCATCGGACGGAGGAGGTTAGAGGCTGTCTCAGAACCCCCGCTTGTGCGGCTGGCGAGTGCCGGGGGCGCGAGGCAAGGACGCAGCCGGCGTGGCGTAGCCGCTGCGCTACGCGAGCGGCCGGATGGCGAGCGGGTGAAGAACCAGCCCCGGCGTCCGCCGGGAGCGGGCGCGGCTGGTTTCGAACCGGCGAGGACACAGCCTCGCGAGTCCCGCCGCCAAGCGTGCGGGCGCGGGGGTTTTGAGCCAGCCTCCTATCCCGGCGCCTGGGGCTACGATGGCTCGCGGCGCCCACCATGACCAGTCGAGGCGACAAGGCGACCCTACCGACCTTTCTGGGGATCGGCGCCCCCCGTGCGGGCACGACCTGGCTTCACGCGAATCTCAGGAAGCACCCCGAGATCTGGCTGACGCCAGTGAAGGAGGTCCACTACTTCGACACCCGCCACCGCAAGCGTCGGCGCAACAACTTCTATCGCCGGCATCTGCGAAAGCGCGCGCGCCGGTACCTGCGCTCCGCGACGTACGGGGAGCGGTGGCGCAACGGAACGCTCCTCTCCGAGCTGGCGTGGGATGTCCACTTCTTCGTCCCCCCACGGACGAACCGCTGGTATCAGCGGATCTTCCGGCCGGACCGGGGACAGATCGGCGGTGAGATCACTCCGGCCTACTCGATCCTCGGGCCTGACGTCGTCCGCGAGATCCACGAGATCAACCCCGAGCTGCGCGTGATCTACATGCTGCGCGACCCGATCGAGCGCAGCTGGTCGTCGGCGATCAGCGAGCTGGCCCGCCGGCGCGGACGCTCACCGGAGAGGATCACCGAGAAGCAGCTCCTGCGGCACTTCGAGCGGACGGCGCACGTGCTGCGAACCGACTACCTGCGCACCGTGGACACCTGGGAGACCGTCTTCGGTCGCGATCAGATGTTCGTCGGCTTCCTCGACGAGGTCCGCGAGGCCCCGGCCGATCTCCTGCTTCGGCTGTACCGCTTCCTCCGCGTGTCCGACAGCCGGGAACACATCCCGCCGGACCTCACCCGCAAGGTCAACTCCTCGCGGGAATACTCGACGGCGATTCCCGAGCGCGTTCGCATCCACCTGGCTGAGATCTACCTGCCCCAGCTCCATGATCTCTCGGAGCGATTCGGGGAGCCCGCGACGGGGTGGCTTCGGCGAGCCGAGGTTTCGCTGACGGGGAGCGGCGCGCGCTAGCGAAGTCAAGCCGTGACGCTGGTCGCGATCCTGGGCATGCATCGCAGCGGCACCTCGGCCGTTGCGGGCATGCTGGCCGAGCACGGGGTGGAGTTCGGCCCCGTCCGGCTGCGAAACCGCTTCAACAGGCGCGGCAACCGCGAGCTTCCAGAGCTCAATCGCCTCCACGAGGAGCTGCTCGAGCGAAGCGGCGGGTCGTGGTGGGATCCACCGGCCTCGGTGCGGGTGGAGCCGGAGTATGTCCGCCGCCGCGACGAGATCCTCGCAACCGTCCGCGGTGAGGTGGTGGGCGTCAAGGATCCGCGGATGCTGGTGTGTCCGGCGCTGTGGCGCGACCTCGAGCTCCAGCGCATCGGCGTGATCCGAAACCCGGTCTCGGTTCGGCGCTCCCTCGCTCGCCGCGCCGCCGAGAGGCCCCACCGCCACCCCCGGTTCTCGGACCGGCAATGGGAGGACCTGTGGGTGCGCTACAACCAGGCGCTCCTGGATGAGCACAGCAGATCGCCCTTCCCGATAATCGACTTCGACCGCTCGGCCGAGCTCGAGCCTCAGGTGTCCACGGCGCTCTCCTTCTGGAACCTCGAGGAGCGCGGCGATTCGACGGTCTTCGACCCCAGCCTGATCCAGCACGCAGGCGACTTCGCCTGGCGCACCGAGGTGCGCAGCGCGCGGGCTCTCGACCTGTGGGACCACCTGGCGGCGCTCGCCTTCACGTAGCGGGACGCGTCGAGCGCTTCGGTACGATGCTGCGGCTGCTTCCGGCAGGGGTGGCCGACGAAACGGCGCACGCGACCACGCGCACCGCGTCGTACGCGCGCCCGCTATCTGCGCATGCGACACAAGATCCGGAACAAGTTCGGGCTGGGGCTTCTGGCGCTGGCGGTCACGCTGCTGGTGTGCTCCGCTCTCGCGACCGCCGCAGGCGCCGCCGGCAAGCCGAACATCGTCGTGATCCAGTCCGACGATCAGACCTACGGCCAATTCACGCGCGAGGTGATGCCGAAGACGTTCAAGCTCTTCGTCGACCACGGCACGTCGTTCAGCGACTACATCGTGACGACGGCGCTCTGCTGCCCCTCGCGCGCCTCGCTTCTGACCGGGCAGTACGCCCACGACAACGGTGTCTTCGCCAACGGCGGCCAGACCGGCGGCTACCCAGCGCTCATCGACAAGGACAACGTCCTGCCGGTCTGGCTTCAACGAGCCGGGTACAACACGATCCACGTGGGCAAGTTCATGAATGCCTACGCGAAGGCGGTTCCCGACCCGGCCGAGGTCGCCCCCGGTTGGACCGATTGGCAGACGCTGTTCTCGGGCGAGGGCCGCTACTACGGGTACCACCTCTCCGCCAACGGGAAGGTCGTCAAGAAGGGCGTCGCGAACCGCGACTACGTCACCCGAGTCCTTACGCGCAAGGCGGTTCAGGCAGTGCGTCGGTATGCTCCTGATCCTCGCCCGTTCTACCTCCAGGTCGACCAGCGCGCTCCCCATGTCGCGCGCGGCAACCGGCCGGGCAGGTGCAAGGGCGGCAGCAGGAACCCGGAGCCTGATCCCAAGGACCTGAATCTGTTCCGCAACGCTCCGCTTCCCAAGTCGCGCTCGTTCAACGAGGCGGACATGAGGGACAAACCGCCGTTTCTCAGGACGGCGCCGCGGCTGACCTTCAGGGACCGGAAGCTGATCAAGAGGCACTGGTCGTGCGCGCTCGCCTCGCTGGTCGGCGTGGATCGCAGCACAGCAAGGGTCTTCAACACGGTCAAGCAGGCCGGTGAGCTCCGCAGGACGGTCTTCATCTACATCTCCGACAACGGCCAGTTCTACGGCGAGCATCGCCTTCAGAACGGCAAGATCCTGCCGTACGAGGAGGCCCTGCACGAGCCGCTCGTGATCCGGATGCCGAAGCGCTACCGCGACGGGAAGTCAGGCGTCACCAACTCGCACGAGGCTGTGGCGAATATCGACCTCGCACCTACGATCCTCGACCTCGCGCACGGCGAACCCTGCCGGCCAACCGGCGACTGCCGCACCATGGATGGCCGCTCGCTGATGCCGCTGCTGACCCGAAGCGGGGCCTGGCCGGACGACCGCGGCCTACTGACCGAATTTCGCGTCACCAAGGCGCGCAAGTTCGCGCCGTGCGAATTCGCCGGGATCCGCACCCCGCGCAACATCTACGTCGAGCACTACAGCGTCGCGAACCAGATCACGCACAAATGTGACCAGACGTTGCAGGTCGAGGGCTACAACCTGAAGGACGACCCGCAGGAGCTCACGAACGTCTGCTACGGGGGCCTGCCGTCGAGTTGCCCGGCGAGCAGCCAGCAGGTCGAACTCGAACGCCGGCTCCAGTCGCTGCGCAACTGCGCGGGAATCAAGGGGCGCGACCAGCGCGTCGACGGCAGGCCGTATTGCGAGTAGGCGGCCACCTCGGGTGGTGGCCGCGTTGAGCAAGCTCGGCCCCGCTCTCTTGTGCGTCTCCCTGGCTGCGCTCACCGCCCTGGCAACCTCTCCGCCGGCGGCCTTCGCGGCCGGCAAGCCGAACATCGTCGTGATCCAGTCCGACGATCAGACCTACGGCCAATTCACGCGCGAGGTGATGCCGAAGACGTTCAAGCTCTTGGTCGACCACGGCACGTCGTTCAACGACTACATCGTGACGACGGCGCTCTGCTGCCCCTCGCGCGCCTCGCTTCTGACCGGGCAGTACGCCCACAACCACGGCGTCCTCACCAACGGCCTGGGTGGCGGTGGTGGATACCCAGCGTTGATCGACAAGGGGAACGTCCTGCCCGTCTGGCTTCGAGAAGCGGGGTACAACACGATCCACGTCGGCAAGTTCCTGAACTCGTACGGGCAGGCTGTCTCCGATCCCGCCGAGGTCGCGCCCGGCTGGGACGACTGGCAGACGTTGATCAGCGGCGAGAAGAGCTATTACGACTACGCCCTCTCGGACAACGGGCACCTCGTCCACAAGGGCACAGCGGATCGCGATTACGTGACGCGCGTGGTCACGCACAGGGTGGTGAACGCCGTCCGCGAGTACGCGCCGTCAGCGCGTCCGTTCTACCTCGAGGTCGACCAGCGCGCGCCTCACGTCCGCGGCAATCGTCGCGGACGTTGCAGCGGGCGTACTCCCAACGCCGAGCCCGATCCGAGGGACATCGGCGAGTTCCGCAACGCTCCGCTTCCGGGGTCCCCGTCCTTCAACGAGGAGCACATGGGCGACAAGCCCCCGTTCATGCGGGGCGTCCTGCCACTCACGTACCGCGACCGCAAGCTCACCAGGAGGCACTGGTCCTGCGCGCTCGCCTCACTGGTCGGGGTGGACCGCAGCGTGGCGCGCATCTTCAGGGCGATCAAGGCGACGGGAGAGATCCACAAGACGGTCTTCATCTACATCTCGGACAACGGCCACTTCTACGGGGAGCACCGGCTTGCGTTCGGCAAGATCTTTCCCTACGAGGAGGCCCTCCACCAGCCGCTCGTGATCAGGATTCCGAAGCGCTACCGGGACGGCGCGCGACGGGTCCGCTCCGTGGGCAAACCGGTGGCGAACATCGACCTGGCGCCGACGATGCTCGACCTCGCAGGCGGCGCTCCTTGCCCTCCAACGGGCGCCTGCCGGACGATGGACGGACGGTCGCTGATGCCACTCCTCACGCGCTCCGGGCGGTGGCCCGCGCAGCGGGCGATTCTCACGGAGTACCAGGACCACGCGGAAGGCCGCTACGCCCCCTGCGCATTCGCGGGGATCCGAACCAGGCATGGGATCTACGTCGAGCACTACCGGGTCGTGGATCCGGCGACGCAGAACTGCGAGCCAACGCTTCAGGTCGAGCGCTATGACCTCGAGAAGGACCCTTACGAGCTCCGGAGCCTCTGCTATGGGGGGCTGCCCGCCAGCTGCCCGCCGAGCGAGCGCCAGGCGGAGCTCGAGCGGCGGCTGCAGTCGCTTCGGCAGTGCGCCGGCATCAGGGGGCGCGACGACCGCGTCGACGGCCGGCCGTACTGTGAGTAGGCAGGGCGGTCGCCCGGCTCGGCTGGTCTCTAGGATCGCCGCTGATGAGCGATCACGGCTTCGTATTCGTCGGCGGCCTGCACCGAAGCGGGACGACGCTGCTCGCGCGAGCCATCGCCAAGCACGAGCAAGTGAGCGGGTTCCGGAAGACCGAGGCCCTGGCAAACGAGGGTCAGTTCCTCCAGAGCGTCTACCCGATCGCCCGCGAGTTCGGGGGCACCGGCCGCTTCGGGTTCGACGAGCGGAGCCACATGACCGAGGACTCGCCGCTCGCCACCGACGCCAACCGCGAGCAGCTGCTGCGGGAATGGGGGGAATACTGGAACCTCGACAAGCGGGTGCTGGTCGAGAAGTCGCCGCCGAACCTGCTGAAGCTGCGCTTCCTCCAGGCGCTCTTCCCCGACGCGAGCTTCGTCGTGATCATGCGCCACCCGATCGCCGTCTCATTCGCAACCCAGAAGTGGAGCGAGACCTCGCTCGACTCGCTGCTCGAGCACTGGCTCATATGCCACGAGATCTTCCTGGAGGATGCACCGCACATCCGTCGCCTGATGCTCGTGCGCTACGAGGACTTCGTCGCCGACCCGGCTGGGGTCGTGGGGCGCATCCAGCGGGCGCTGGGCCTGGCGCCCTCGGGAGCATCCTTCAAGGCCCGCACCGGGATCAACGACTCGTATTTCGCGCGCTGGAGCGCGCGCCTTCGACCGCGGCGCAGGCGGGAGCACCGGGAGCTCGCACGCCGGTTCGAGGAGCGGGCGAATCGCTTCGGCTACGGCCTCATCGAGCCCCAACGCGACACGGAGCCCGCCCCCGAGGTCAGCGACCTGCTCGGCCGCCCACACGCGGAAGCGGGCGCACGGCGCCGGATCCCGACCTGAACGCCCTGTTAGCCTCGCCGCGCCGTGCGGCTGGGAATGGTCTACAAGGTCCGCGACGAGGCGGACATCATCGAGGCGAACCTGCGCTTCCACCGCGCCCAGGGCGTCGACTTCTTCGTAATCGTCGACACGGGATCCGTGGACGGGACGATCGACATCCTCGAGCGGTACGAGCGCGCCGGGCTGGTGCGCCTCGAGCGCACCGTCGGCGGGATTCACGACATGAAGAGCGGCGGCGAGGAGGAGATCACGCGCATCGCCGGCGAGATGGGCGCCGACTGGGTCATCCACAACGACGCCGACGAGTTCTGGTGGCCGGCCACGGGCAACCTCAAGCAGGCGCTGGAGGGAGTCCCGGAGGAGTTCGGGATGGTGCTTGCGCCCCGCACCGAATTCGTCGTGCGGCCCGGCGACGGGCCGTTCGCTGAGCGGATGACCGTCCGCGAGGCGCGCTTTCGCCGTCCGCCCAAGGCCGCGCATCGCGGGAGCTCGGCCATCAGCCTCCGGGGTCCGCACCCGGTGGAGATCTGGAGCGGCAACCCCTACCGCGGCTTGGTGGGAAAGCCGGTTCTGCGGACCGCACCCGAGCATCGCGAGGACGATCCGCTTGATCTGGTCATCGCGCCGACGTTTCCGGTCGGCGTGCTCCACTTCCCGTTCCGCACGTTCGAGCAGTACCGGCGGCGAGTCGAGATCGCGCGGGACAATGGTCAGCTCGATCGAAACCCCAACGGGCGCGCGGTTCGCGACGCGCTCGAGCAGGGGTGGCTGGAGGAGGTGTTCGATCGCCTCGTCTTCGATGACGCGGCCGTCGCACGCGGCATCGAGGAGGGCTGGCTGGTCGAACAGACCAGCTTTCGCGATTACCTCGTGGCGTCTCCCGATCCGCTCTCCCCGGGTGAGACGGTCGCGCCCGAGACACCGACCGGCGGCGGCTCCCCCACCCCCGACGAGCTTCGCGACGACGCCTTGTACGCGATCACCCGCTACGTCCAGACGCAGGCCCACCGCGCGGCCGAGCACCGCCGTCAGGCCGCAGGCATCCGGGTGCGCAGGCGGCGCCTCGAACGGCGCTCGCGAGGCCTGCGCCGCCGCGCGCGCAGACTGCGACGGATCGAAGGGAGCCTGTGGTGGCGGATGAGGCCGCGCCTCCCACGCGCCGTTACCCGCCGGCTTCGACGAAGGTCGGGTAAGTAGGGCAACGATTGCGATCGAGCGTGTATTTGACCCCCCATATATGTGGTCAATCACTCACTCGATCTGCGAAACCACGTTACGGGCCGCTCGCGACGCGTCCCTGGGTGCCTCATTCTGAGGACGCCCCGGCCGAGCGCCGCCACGCTCGCGATACTGCCTCTCAGATGAGCGTCTCGAGCGAATCCAGGCATCGGGAGCTCGGGCTCACCGACTTCGAGTACGAGCGCATCACTGATCTTCTCGAGCGCGAGCCGAACGACGTCGAGATCGCGATGTTCTCCCTGCTGTGGTCGGAGCACTGCGCCTACAAGCACTCGCGAAAGCTCCTTCGGCGTCTCCCGACCGAGGGGCCGCGCGTCCTCATGGGGCCCGGCGAGAACGCGGGCGCCGTCGACGTAGGTGACGGGTACGCGGTGGCGTTCAAAGTCGAATCCCACAACCACCCCAGCGCGGTCGAGCCGTTTCAGGGGGCCGCGACGGGGGTGGGCGGAATCCTGCGCGACGTCTTCGCGCTCGGGGCGCGGCCGATCGCGGTGCTCGACTCGCTTCGGTTCGGCGACCTCGACTCCGGGCGCTCGCGCTACCTCTTCGAGCACGTCGTGGCCGGCATCGGCCACTACGGGAACTCGATCGGCGTCCCCACGGTCGGGGGCGAGATCTACTTCGAGCCGCCCTACGAGCAGAACTGCCTCGTGAACGCGATGTGCGTGGGCCTCGCGCGCGCCGATCGGATGATTCGCTCGGCCGCCGCGGGACCAGGCAACCCCGTCGTCCTGCTTGGCGCTTCCACCGGCCGCGACGGAATCGGCGGCGCGTCGGTCCTGGCCTCGGCCGAGCTCGCGGAGGGCGCCGAGATGCGCCCCAGCGTGCAGATCGGCGACCCCTTCGAGGAGAAGAAGCTCCTGGAGTGCTGCCTCGAGCTCCTCGACCGCGGGCTCCTGGTCTCGCTCCAGGACCTGGGCGCCGCCGGCCTCACCTCCTCCTCGGCCGAGATGGCCGCGTCCGGAGGCGTCGGCATGGACATCGACACCGACCGGGTTCCGCTGCGAGAGTCGGACATGGAGCCGTTCGAGATCATGATCTCCGAGTCGCAGGAGCGGATGCTCGCCGTGGTCGAGCCGTCCAACCTCGCGGCGGTGATCGAGGTGTGCGAGCGGTGGCAGACAGGCGCCGCGCAGGTGGGCGAGGTCACCGACACCGGGCGGATCCGCGTCCGCGCGAATGGCGAGGTCGTAGGCGACGCTCCGGTGACCGCGCTGGTCGATGCCTGTCCCCTCTATGACCTCGAGCCCGCGCGTCCGGCGACCTGGATCTACGGCAACCGACCGATACTGGACGATCGATCCAACGGCGCAGAGATCCTCCGCGCCCTGCTCGCCTCGCCCAGCGTCGCCTCGAAGCGCTGGGCATTCGAGCAGTACGACGCGATCGTGGGGTCGCGGACGGTGCGCCGGCCTGAGACGGCGGACGCGGCGGTGCTCGCCGTGCCCGAGTCCGGTCGCGCGATCGCGGTGGCCATCGACGGCAACGGCCGGCGCGTCGCCTGCGATCCCTACCGGGGCACGGTGGAGGCGGTGCTGGAGTGCGTGCAGAACCTCGCCTGTGTCGGGGCGGAGCCGCTCGGCCTCACCAACTGCCTGAACTTCGGCAACCCCGAGAAGCCGCACGTTGCCTGGCAGCTCGACCGCGCGACGCGTGGGCTCGCGGATGCCTGCGCCGCCCTCGGGATCCCGGTGGTGGGCGGCAACGTCTCCCTCTACAACGAAACCGATGCGGGCCCGATCTACCCAACGCCCGCGATCGGCATGGTCGGCGAGCTGCCCGATGCCGCCAGGGCACCGGGAATGGCGCCGAATCCCGGAGACGCGATCGCGCTCGTCGGGCCGTTCGCGCCGTCCCTGGCGGGCTCGGAGCTCGCGAAGCTACGCGGCGAGCTGAGCGACGGGCTGCCCGGTGTCGAGATCGAGGCGGTGCGGGCGGCGATCGACTTCGTTCGCGAAGCGGCCCGCGACGGCCGGATCGCCGTCGCCCACGACGTGAGCGACGGCGGCCTCGCCTGCGCGCTCGCTGAGTGCGCGATCGCCGCGGGCACCGGGTTCCGCGCGGACCTCGATCCGCTCGTCGAGCTGCGGGCGGCCTCCGGCGAAACCGCGCTGTTCGGCGAGGGGTCGGGCGGGTTCCTGGTCGCCGCAGGCGACGCCGGGCTGCGCAAGCTGGTGGCCGCGGGACGAGAGCGAGGCGTGGACGTACTCGTGCTCGGCTATGCGGGGGGCGATGGGATCGAGATGATCGCGGCCGAGACCGAGGTCGCGGTCTCGGTCGAGGACGCAGCCCGCGCCTGGCTGTCGCTCGCCGCGTAGGCCGCCAGCCGGCCGTGACCGAGCCACGTCCCCTCGCCGCCCGCCTATCCTTCCCAAACTCCCGATTCGTTCGAGGTTGACGGTTAAGACATGGCTCCGCAGCTGGGAGAGGGAATGGGCGCGCTGCTCGAGCGCGCGGCGACGCGCGTGCGCACCGTTCGGTCGCCGAGATCCGAGAGCCCTGCGGTCGTGATGGGCACCGGTGGATCCGGCACCCGCGCCGTTCAGCTCCTGGTCGACAACTCCGGCTACTTCATGGGCACGAACCTGAACGCCGCCGGTGATGCGCTCGAGATCGGCCGCTTCCTGCGGCGCTGGACCAATACCTACCTCGAGTCGGATTGGATCCGTGAGGCATTCGAGGCTTCCAAGGCAGCCCGTTTTCCACATCCCCCGGGGATGGAGGCGGATTTCCGCGCTGCCGCGGAGACCCACCGCTCAGCGATCCCGGATCCCGAGGCGCCCTGGGGATGGAAGGCGCCGAGAACGATCCTGGTTGTTCCCTTCGCCGTCGACATGTACCGACGACTGAAGGTCATCCACGTCGTCCGAGACGGGCGCGACATGGCGTACTCGACCAACCGGAACCAGCTCAACGCGCACAGCCCCCACGTCCTTGAGCCCAGCGAGCGCGAGCAGCGGCTGCCGATTCGCGCGATCACGTTCTGGAGCCGCGTGAACGTCGCGGCAGCCCGCTTCTGCGAGCGACGTCTCGCGGGCAGCTACCTTCGGATCCGGTACGAGGACCTCTGTGAGCAGCCGGCAGAGGAGGCAACGCGGCTGCTGCGATTCCTCAGTGGCCCCGCGTCCCCGGAGCGGCTGCGGAGGCTTGCTAAGCGCGCGATCCGCCCCTCGGCCTCAACGGGGTTCTGGCGCGAGTACCACCCGCACGAGGTCGAGGCCCTCGAGCGGGCGGGCGGGGACGCCCTCCGGGAGTTCGGATATCTCTAGCCTCCCCGCGGGCATTCGGCCGCAGTCGTTAGCATCGCTCGCTCGACTCGCGCGCCGGATCAAGCGGCAGGCGGCAGGCGAAGGCTGAAGTGCGGGGCTCCGGGCCCGCACCGGGCTCGTTGAGGATGCGACTGAGACTTCATTGTGCGCTCGTGCTCACGGCGGCGCTCGCCGCCATCGGTGTCCTCGCCCTTGGCGCATTCGCCGGTCCCGGCACGTCGACCGCGCTCGGCCGCGCCCTCGCGAAGCGTCCGAACATCGTCCTGATCCAGACCGACGACCAAACCGCGCGCCAGCTGAAGCGGCGCGTGATGCCGAGGACGACAAAGTTGCTCGTCCGGCGCGGCACGAGCTTCGGCGACTACATCGCCACGACGGCCCTGTGCTGTCCGTCGCGCGCGGCGCTCATCACCGGGCAGTACGCCCATAACAACGGCGTGTTCTCGAACGCGGCGGACAACGCGTATTCCGCGCTCCGGGACAAGGGCAACGTGCTGCCCGTGTGGCTCCAGCGGGCCGGCTACCACACCGCCCACGTCGGCAAGTTCATGAATCATTACGGCCAAGCGGTCTCGCCGCCGACCAAGGTCGCGCCTGGCTGGAACGATTGGCAGACCCTGTTCAGCGGGTCGGACAACTACTTCGACTACACGCTGTCCAACAACGGCCGCAAGGTCCATTACGGCACGAAGAAGCGCGACTATGTCACGCGTGTTCTGACCCGCAAGGCGGCACAGGCGGTCCGCAAGTACTCGGACTCCAACGCGCCCTTCTACCTCCAGCTCGACGAGCGCGGCCCCCACGCCGGCGGCGGGCCCGGGCGATGCGGCAGCCACATGCACTACGCGAGGCCGGATCCCAAGGACGTCGACAAGTTCCAGAAGGCACCGCTGCCCGACCCGCCCTCCTTCGACGAGAAGCGCATGGGCGACAAGCCCCGCTTTCTGCGGCATGCTCCCCGAATCAGTGCCCGCGAACAGCGGCAGCTTCAGTCGCGATGGCAGTGCGCTCTGGCCACGCTGGTCGGAGTCGACCGCAGCGTGGCGAGGGTCTACGACGCGGTCAAGCAGGCCGGCGAGCTCCGCAACACCGTTTTCATACTCATCTCCGACAACGGGTTCTTCTACGGCGAGCACCGGGTCGTGAAAGGGAAGCTCCTGCCCTACGACGAGGCGCTGCGACTGCCGCTCGTGATAAGGGTCCCGCGGCGTTACCGCGATGGCGCCCCTCGGGTTCGGTCCGTGAGCGAGCCGGTCGCGAACATCGATCTCGCGCCCACGATTCTGGACCTCGCCGTGGCGCGACCATGCCCGCCGCAGGGGGGGTGCCGGACCATAGACGGTCGCTCGCTGATGCCGCTGCTGACCGGCTCCGGCAGCTGGCCTCGACGCCGAGCGCTGCTGACGGAGTTCGAGGGCCGGGCTCCCGGCAAATACGGGACCTGCCGCTTCGCCGGGGTTCGAACCCGGCGGACGATCTACGTCGAGCACAGCAGCGTCGACGATGCGGGGAGTGGCAAGTGCCGGCCCGCTGACGAGCGGGAGCGCTACAACCTGAGGCGCGACCCATTCGAGTTGCGCAACCTCTGTCACGGCGGGTCCCCGCGGAGCTGCCCGACCGGAAGGTCGCAGGAGAGGCTCAACGGCTGGCTGGACCGGCTGCGCGACTGCGCCGGGATCGCCGGCCGCGACGAAAAGACGGCCGGAAGGCCGTTCTGCAAGTAGCGCCTCGGCCCGCAAAACGGCTGGAGGTTGCGGGTTCCGCCGCCCGGCTCGGTCCGGCTCCGCTGCTAGCCTTGCTTGGCAGGCGGTTAGTCTGCGGACTCTCCCTTTCCAGGCACCGGGGATGCACTCGAGCGATCGCCCGATTCACGACCGCGATGGCCCGCGCGACGAGTGCGGGGTGTTCGGCGTATTCGCACCCGGCCACGACGTTGCCCGGCTCGCCTACTTCGCCCTGTACGCGCTTCAGCACCGAGGGCAGGAATCCGCCGGCATCGCCACATGCGAGGGCGGCCACATTACGACGCTGCGCGAGACCGGTCTCGTCTCGCAGGTCTTCGACGAGGAGAAGCTCCGCGCGCTGGAGGGCGACATGGCGATCGGCCACGTGCGCTACTCGACCACCGGCGGCGGCTCGTGGGAGAACAGCCAGCCGGTGTGGCGGGACGACGGCCGCGAGGTGGCCCTCGCGCATAACGGCAACCTGACCAATGCGGTCGAGCTCTACAACGACCTGCGGGGGCGCGGTCTGCGCTTCCGTGGGACCTCGGACTCCGAGATCATGGCCGCCCTGCTGTCGGTCGAGGAGGCGCGGCCGATCGAGAACGCGGTGCAGGCGGTCATGCCGAGGCTTCAGGGGGCCTTCTCGACAGTCGCCATGACCAAGCGGGCGGTGGTGGCGTTCCGCGACCCCTACGGGGTTCGGCCCCTGGCGCTGGGCAAGCTCGGAGACCGCTACGTGATCGCCTCCGAGAGCTGCGCCTTCGACATCATCGGCGCCGAGCTCCTGCGCGAGGTGAATCCCGGCGAGCTGATCTCGCTGACGGAGGGCGGGCTCGAGTCGAGGCAGGTCATCCGGACTACCCGCCGCGCCCACTGCGTCTTCGAGCACATCTACTTCTCCCGCCCGGACACCCGCCTCGAGGGCCGCGTCGTGCAGCGGGCCCGTGGCCGCATGGGGGAGATCCTGTGGCGGGAGGCGCCGGTCGAGGCCGATCTGGTGATCTCAGTTCCGGACTCCGGAAATCCCGCGGCGAGCGGATTCGCCCGCGCCTCCGGGATTCCGCAGGACGACGGCCTGATCAAGAACCGCTACGTCGCGCGGACCTTCATCCAGCCGGGGCAGGAGCTGCGAAAGCGCGGACTGCGGATGAAGTTCAACCCGCTGCCGGAAATCGTGTCCGGCAAGCGGGTCGTGGTGGTGGACGACTCGATCGTGCGCGGCAACACCACCCGCCAGATCGTCGCGATGCTCCGCGACGCGGGCGCCAAGGAGATCCACCTCCGGATCTCGGCGCCGCCGATCCGCCATCCCTGCCATTACGGCATCGACATGTCGACGCGGGAGGAGATGATCGCCCACGAGCGTACGGTCGAGGCGGTCGCTGCCGAGCTGGGCGCGGACTCGCTCGCGTACCTGTCGCTCGAGGGCGTGTACGAGGCGATCGGCGTCCCGGCCTCAGCTCACTGCGACGCGTGCTTCACGGGCAACTACCCCCTCGGCGACGACGGCGGGGGCGACGGCAAGTTCGCGCTCGAGGAGCTCGCCGTAGTCGCGGCCAGCCGCTGACTTCCCACCCGCAGTTGAGCGGGTTTCGGATTGCGGTTCTCGCGTCGGGGACCGGGACCAACCTCCAGGCGATCCTGGACACCGTGCACGGACGGGATGGGATCGAGGTCGTCTGCGTCGCCTCGAACACTCCGGGCGCGCGCGCGCTCCAGCGAGCGGCCGAGGCCGGGGTCGAGACCGCGGTGTTCCAGCGAGCTGACTACGGCGACCGCGCTGAGCGCGACGCGGCGATGGCGGATTGGCTCGCCGAGCGCGACGTCGAGCTCATCGTCCTCGCCGGCTACATGGAGCTCCTGGAGCCCGAATTCGTCCGGCGATTCCGGAACCGAATCGTGAACGTCCACCCGGCGCTCCTGCCGTCGTTCCCGGGACTCGATGCCATCGGTCGGGCGCTGGAGCATGGAGTGCGAGTGACGGGAGTGACAATCCACTTCGTCGATGAGGGCGTGGACTCCGGGCCGATCATCTTGCAGCGGCCCGTGGAGGTGCCATACACTCGCGACCGCTCGCAACTGGAAGGCGCGATTCACGAGGTGGAGCATCAACTGCTGCCCCAGGCGATCCGGCTGATCGCGTCCGGCGCCGTCCGCACCGATCCCGATAACCCGCGGCTCGTGTGCATCGAGCGGACAACGGAGTCTGCGAGTGGCTGACTCCGCGACGCCGGCGGCGGGAGCAGCGGCCGCCGCGGGCGCCGCCGATGAGGTGCGGGTCCGCCGGGCCCTGATCTCGGTCTCCGACAAGACCGGAGTCGTGGACTTCGCACGAGGCCTTGCCGAGCTCGGGGTGGAGATCGTGTCGACGGGCGGCACCGCCGCCGCGGTTCGCAAGGCGGGGATCGAGGTCCGCGACGTTTCGGATCTCACAGGGTCGCCGGAGATCCTCAGCGGGCGAGTGAAGACGCTTCACCCACGGCTGCACGCGGGGCTCCTCGCGGTCCGGGACGACCCAGAGCACATGGAGATCCTCGAGGTCGAGGGGATCGAGCCGATCGACCTCGTCTGCGTGAACCTCTATCCGTTCGAGCGCGCGACAGCGAGGCAGGGGACGAGCGAGGACGAGGCAATCGAGAACATCGACATCGGCGGGCCCACGATGATTCGGGCCGCCGCCAAGAACCACCGGTTCGTGGTGGTCGTGGTGCGGCCTGAGAGCTATGACGCGGTGCTCGCCGAGATGCAGGAGAGCCGCAGGGTATCCGCCGCCACGCGCCACTGGCTCGCCAACGAGGCGTTTGCGTTCACGGCCCGCTACGACGCAGCGATCAGCCGGTGGTTCGGGGCCCGCTACGAGGAGTTCCCGGAGCACTGGGTGATAGCGCACGAGAAGTTCCTCGATCTCTCATACGGGGAGAACCCGCACCAGAAGGCGGCCCTTTACGTGGAGGTCGGGGCGCGGTCGCACGTGCTCTCGCGGGTGGCGAAGCTTCACGGCCGGGCGCTCTCGTTCAACAACGTGCTCGACCTGGACGCTGCCCGCAGGCTGCTCGAGGAGTTCGAGCGTGCGGCGTGCGTGATCATCAAGCACAACAACCCCTGCGGCGTCGCGGTGGCGGGTGCGATCCGCGACGCCTACGAGCGGGCGCTCGAGTGCGACCCGATGTCCGCCTTTGGCGGCGTGATCGCGCTCAACCGCAGGGTGGACCGGCCCCTAGCGGAACGACTGCACGAGCACTTCGTCGAGGTCCTGATCGCGCCGGGTTACGACGACGATGCGCTGGACGTCCTGCGCCAGAAGGAGGCGATCCGGATCCTCGAGGCAACCGAGCAGCGGCGCGAGGCTGCGGGGGAGCGCGACACAAAGAGAGTGCGCGGCGGGCTGCTCGTGCAGGAGCAGGACCGCATCGACTCCGAGCGGGAGTCGATGGAGCTCGTCACGAAGAAGAGCCCGGACGGGAGCCAGTGGGACGATCTGTGGTTCGCGTGGAAGGTTTGCAAGCACGTGCGCTCGAACGCGATCGTGATCGCCAAGGAGGGGGCGACGATCGGCGTGGGCGCGGGGCAGATGAGCCGCGTCGACTCGGTGCGCATCGCAATCGAGAAGGCCCGCGAGACGCGCGGTGAGGAGGCCGACCAAGCGCTCGCCGAGTCGGTGCTCGCGTCGGATGCCTTCTTTCCCTTCTCGGATGGGCCGCAGCTGGCGATCGACGCCGGCGCTACCGCGTTCGTTCAGCCGGGTGGCTCGGTGCGGGATTCCGACGTGATCGCCGCCTGCGATGCGGCCGGCGTCGCGATGGTGTTCACCGGCCGCCGGCACTTCCGGCACTAGCTTGAGATCAGATCACTTGCGGCCTGTCGCTGCGGCGACAAATTAGCTGCCTCTCAGACCCGCTGGTTTTCTGCTCCTGAGCCGGGGGTATTTCCCTGACATGCCCGCCTACCTACCCGCCGCCGGGCGTTGGCTTGTGCGCTGGGCGCTGCTGATGGCGCTGTGGCTCGCGCTGACCGACACGCACAAGGAGCCGGAGCTCTTGGCGGGGGCGGTCGCGGCGGCGGTGGGTGCGACGCTCGCCGCGGCGATCGTGCGCCCCGGCCGGCCGAAGCCGGTGACGAAGTCGCTCGAACTGCTCCGCCTTGGGCCGCGCCGGCTGGGCCGGCCGCTGGTGCGCCTGGTGGCGGACACCGGGCTCCTCACGATGGCCCTCCTGCGCTCCCTTGCCGGCCGGCGCCCGCGGGGATCGGTCCGGGTCGTGCGGTACAGCCCGGACCTGCCGCGCCGGAGCGCGGCGGGCCGCGCCGTCACCGAGATCTGGGGATCGCTCGCGCCCAATCGCTACGTCATCGGGGCCGACGAGGACGAGGGGATCCTGATGATCCACGAGCTCGTGCGCACCGACGAGCCGATCGATCCGCTCGGCGAGCGATGAGGGAGTGGCATATAGCCGCGGCGGTCCTGGTCGCCGCCCTGATCCCCTGCGGCTGGGTCTGCCTGCGGCGCAGCTTCGCCGAGGGGGTTGTGGCCGTGCAGCTCGGCGGGACGATCGCGTCGCTGGCCCTGCTGGTACTGGCGGAGGCGGAGCGGCGCGAGCCGTTCGGCAGCCTCGCGATCGTACTGGCGGCGCTGTCGTTCGCGGGGACGCTGATCTTCCTGCGATTCCTGGAGCGGATGCGGTGAGCGCGCGGGAGGGGATCGGCTACGCGCTGCTGGGCCTCGGCGTCGCGTGCGAGGTGATCGCGGTGCTGGGAATGGTTGCGATGAGGGACGTATACGACCGGCTCCACTACGCGGGGCCGGCGACGTTGGGGGCTGTCCTCGTCGCGGCGGCGATGTGGGTGTACCAGGGGCCGTCGCAGATCGCCGTCGAGGCCGCGCTCGTCGCCCTGATCGTCCTTGTCGCCTCTCCGGCCGTGGCGCATGGGACGGCGCGGGCGGCAAGGATCAGCGAGCGCGGCGACTGGCGCCCTCAGCGGGACGAGGAAATCGAGGTCGAGGAGCCGTGACGGCCGTGCAGATCGCGGCCCTGGTGGCCGTCGCGTTCGGCGGCACGGCGGTCGTGCTGGCACGGGAGCCCGCGCGGCAGGCGCTGGTGGCGAGCGTGTACGGCTTTGCGCTCGCTGTGCTCTTCCTGGCGTTCCAGGCGCCTGACGTCGCGCTTTCGCAGATCGTCGTCGGCGCCGTCGCGCTGCCGGCGATGATCATCTACGCGCTCCGAAAGATCATCCGGCGCGAGCAGGTCGACCGGGAGGAGAGATGAGCCAGCGACTACGGATGATCGTATTCGGCGCCGGGGTGCTGGGCTTCGCCGCGGTGCTGGTCTGGGGGCTCGGGGGGCTGCCGGACTTCGGCGACTTCGCCGGGCGCTACGGCGAGTACCTCGCGCACAGCGCTGTGCCGCAGCGGCACGCCACCTCGTCGGTGGCGGTCACGACGTTCGACTTCCGGGGTGTCGACACCCTGATCGAGGAGTTCATCCTCTTCACGGCCGCGGTGGGAGTGTTGGCGCTGCTGCGGGTCCAGAGGGCGAGCGAGGAGGTGCCGGCCGAGCCAGACCCAAGGCGCCAGCCCACGGCGCGAAGCGGTGCGCTGCGCAGCCTGACCGCCGCCGTAGTCGGACCCACGCTGGTGCTGGGGATCAACATCGTGCTGCACGGCCACCTCACGCCGGGCGGCGGCTTTCAGGGCGGGGTGATCCTCATGACGGCCTTCTTCTGTGTCTACCTCGCCGGCACCCACATCGGCCTCGGGCCGTTCCGCCCGATGGCGGCGATGGAGGCTTCCGAGGGGATCGGCGCGGCCGGATTCGCGCTGATCGGTCTCGGCGGGCTCGTGATCGCCGGCGCCTACCTGGAGAACTTCCTGCCGTTCGGCAGGGTCTCGAATCTCGTCTCGGGAGGAGCCATCCCACTCCTCAACATCGCCGTCGGGCTCGAGGTGATGGGCGCGGTCCTCGTCGTCCTGGGTGAGTTCCTCGACCAGCGCCTGCTGATGCGGAGGGGGAAGCTGTGAGCTTTCTGCCGTACGCGGTAGCGGCCTGGCTGTTCGCGATCGGGCTCTTCGGGATCGTCACGAGCCGCAACCTCGTGCACCTCGTCGTCTGCTTGTCGGTGGTGCAGTCCTCGACGTACGTGCTGCTCCTCGCCATCGGGTACCGCTCGGGCGGCACCGCGCCGATCTTCGCCGACGTCTCGACGTCGAGAGTCGTGGTGGATCCGATCGTCGCGACACTCACGCTCACCGACGTCGTCGTCGAGGCGACGGTGGTCGCCCTGCTCCTGGCGCTCGCCGTACAGGCGCACAGGCGATTCGGAACCCTCGACCCGAACGAGATGGGCGCGCTGCGGGGTTAGCCATGGATGTCGCTCCGCTTGCGGTCGCCATGCCGCTGCTGGCGGCGGGCTTGCTGACGGCGACCGCCGTGCGCCTGAACAAGGTCGTGGCCGAGGTGGTGGCCCTGGCCGCGACGCTGGCGACGGTCACGTTCTGCGCGATCCTGCTCGCCCGGACCGCCTCGGGGGCCGAGGTCTACTGGTTCGGCGGCTGGGAGATGCACCGCGGGATCGCCGTCGGGGTGGCCTTCGCCATCGACGCCTTCGGGGCGGGGCTCGCGACGCTGTGCGCGGTTCTGATGGTCGCGGCGCTGGTCCTGATGTGGCGCTACCGGGATACGGATCCCCCGCACTTCCAGACACTGATGCTCCTGTTCCTCGCGGGGATGGTCGGCTTCTGCCTATCCGGCGACCTCTTCAACATGTTCGTCTTCTTCGAGTTGATGAGCGTCGCTGCGTTCGCGCTCGCTGGCTACAAGATCGACGAGCAAGAGGCGGTCGAGGGATCGCTCAACTTCGCGGTCACGAACACGATCGGGTCGTTCCTCATCCTCACGGGAATAGCGCTGGTCTACGGGCGAACGGGGGCGCTGAACCTTGCTCAGGTGGCTCAGGGGCTGACGAGCGGCCCCGCGGACGGGCTGGTCGTTGTGGCGTTCTGCCTGCTGGCAGCGGGGTTTTTCGTCAAGGCAGCGGTCGTGCCCTTTCACTTCTGGCTTGCCGACGCGTATGCGGTCGCGCCGACGCCGGTGTGCCTGCTGTTCGCGGGGGCGATGAGCGAGCTCGGGATCTATGCGGTCGGGCGCATCTGGTTCGACGGGTTCGCGGATGCTCTCGCGGCTCACGGCGACGGGCTGCGGACGGTGCTCATCGTCGCGGGGTGCCTGACGGCGCTGCTCGGCGCGACGATGTCCGTGCTCCAGGATCACATCAAGCGCCTGCTGGCGTTCGCGACGATCGCCTACGTCGGCGTGTTCCTGATCGGGCTCGGGCTCCTGAGCTCCGACGGGCTCGCCGGAGCGGCGGTCTACATCGTTGCGGACGGGTTCGGGAAGGCGGCGTTGTTCGCCGCCGCGGGGATCGTGCAGCACCGCCGCCGGCACGTGTCGCTCCGCCGGCTGCGGTCCTTCGGGCGCGGGCTGCCGTTCACTGGCGCGGTGTGGGCGCTGGGGGCGCTTTCATTCGCGGCGCTCCCGCCGTTCGGGACCTTTTTCGGGAAGTCCCTGCTCGAGGACGGATTGGCGAACGAGGGGCACGGCTGGGCGATCGCGGTCCTCATCGCCACCTCGGCACTGACGGCGGGCGCGGCACTGCGAGCGGGCGGGGCGATCTTCCTCGGCCTGGGTGAAGGCGGACCGCCGGAGGCGACGGAGGAGGAGACGGCGCCCGAGGAAGAGGGGCCGGCGGAGCGCCCACCCGCGGTCCTCGTCGTACCGGCCGTGCTGCTCGTACTCGCTGCGCTGGCGGTGGGACTGGTTCCGGGGCTTGTCGAGGCGTTCGAGGGCGCCGCGACTCAGTTCGCGAACGGCTCCTCCTACGCGGCGGCGGTGCTGCGCGCGGGCAACGCGCCGCCGATCGAGGCGGGGCCGGAGTACTCGGCGCCGGCGAGCGCTTACGTCTATTCGGCGACCGGCTTCGTCGGGGCGCTTGTCGTCGCGGCGATCATGCTCTTCGGCTATCGGGTCCCGGGTGAACGGAAGCAGCCGCTGAGCCAGATGACCCGCCGTGTCGTTGCGCCCCTGCGGGCGCTCCACAGCGGACACATCGGCGACTACGTCGCCTGGCTCGTTGCCGGCGTGGCGCTCTTCGGGGGGTCGTTCGCGATCGCGCTCCAGTAGAACTGAGCTGCGTGGCCACCCTTCACCTGCTCCGGGTCTTCTGCGCGGACGACGGAAGCTGGGGCAACCCACTCGGAGTGTTCCTCGATGGGGCATCCGTTCCTCCGGCGGAGCGCCAGGCAGTCGCGATGGATCTCGGATTCAGCGAGACGGTGTTCGTCGACGATCCCGTGCGCGGTGACATCCGGGTCTTCACGCCAGCGGTCGAGATCCCGTTCGCCGGGCATCCGATGGTCGGAACTGCCTGGCTCTTAGATCGGGAGCGCGAAGGAGCCTCTGTCCTCCGCCCACCCGCCGGCGAGGTGCCGGTGCG
>JBKPHA010000033.1:0-6905 GCA_046729615.1 Actinomycetota bacterium | reverse complement strand
GCCTCCCTTGACGGCGAACACTGGACATGGGATGCTCGCGAGGAGCCTGTAGAGGGGGGCGAGCGAGAAGCGCGATGCCGGGCCGATTGATGAGGTGATCCGAGGGGTGTTGTGATGCTGTTCGCGGGCTGCAGCTCGTGTCGGTCGGTGGTACCGCTCTATTGCGGGGGCCGGTTCATGCCGCACGTACCGGTGCCGGTCGAGCCCTCACCGATGGGGCCGACCTGCGCATGGTGCGGTCCGCTGCCCCCGATCTTCACGTGCATGGTGTGCGGAACGGTCCAGGGTCTGTACCAGCCAGGGATGACCGTGCCGCCGGCACAGGGCGCCGGGATCGCGCCGCTCGTCGCGCCGGTGGTCCAGGCACCGCAGGGCGCCTCACCGGCCCAAGTCCACGGCGGGCTCAAGGAAGCCGGGCACGAGTTCATGAACTCATTCGGCAAGGGGCTCGGCGATCAGGCTGCGAGGGCAGTCGGCGCATGGCTGAGTTGACACCGTGATCTCCGGACTCTTGTCGAAGGCCCTCGCGGAGGAAGCCACCGCGACGAGGCTGGAGGCTGCACTCGCCCGCGAGGCTCCCGAGATCGCGAGCGCTGACATCCGCCAACTCGCCGAACTGCTCGAGCGCTACCTGAACAGCGTTCCCGGAACGCTTGACGCACTCACCGCCATGGCGAAGGAGCCGGCGTTCGGGCGAAGCGTCGCGTTCGCGGCGGGCCAGGTGCTCGTATACCTCGTCGACGAGGACGATCTCTTCCGCGATGCGGACCTGGGCGCACTCGGCCTGCTCGACGACGCCTATCTGATTCATGGATGCTTCGCAGCACTGCGCTCCGCGTTCCCCGAGCTCAGCGTGCCGCCGGGCTACGCGCCCCCCGACGAGCGCTCGCTGGCCGCCGTGCGCGCGCTCCTTCCGGCTGGCGTCGCCGAGGCGCTGGACCGAACCAGCGAGAACCTCGTCCGGGTCGCGGCCGCTCTCTATTCCGGCGGCGGACAGGGCTCCCCCGCCGAACAGCCGCCGCGACCGACCCTCCGGGTCGGCGAAGCGCTGGCAACGGTCCGGAATAGACATTGACCCTGCGACCTACGAAGCTCTGAAGAAACGCAAGGAGGAGGAAGCGGCGCCGGCGACGCCGGACTCCCTTCATGGGTGAGCGCGTGATCATCCTCGGCGGTGGCGTCGGTGGTATGAGCGCCGCTCACGAGCTCGCCGAGCGCGGCTTCGACGTGACCGTCTACGAGACGCGGCCGATCGCGGGCGGCAAGGCTCGCAGCATGTCGGTCGCAGGCTCGGGGACGGGTGGCCGGCGGGATCTTCCCGGCGAGCACGGCTTTCGATTCTTCCCCGGCTTCTACCGCCACCTGCCCGACACCATGAAGCGGATCCCGATCGAGGGACGGCGGGACGGCGTGTTCGGAAATCTGGTCTCGGCCGCGCAAGTGCAGATCGCTCGCGCCGGCGGGTCGGAGATCCTCTCGCCGGCTCACTTTCCCGCCTCGCTGCGCGACCTCGACCTGGCCTTTCGCGCCCTGCTCACGTACGCCACCAGCGTGGGCATCCCGGTCGAGGAGCAATTCCACTTCGTCGACCGGCTGTTGCTGCTGCTCACCAGCTACGAGGAGCGGCGGTTCGCGGAGTACGAGAACAAGAGCTGGTGGAGCTTCTCGGGGGCCGAGAGCCGCTCGCCGGGCTACCAGAAGTTTCTCGCGGACGGGCTCACTCGCAGCCTGGTCGCGGCGAAGGCTCACGAGATGAGCGCTCGCACCGGCGGCTACATCCTGCTTCAGCTCCTCTTCGACCTCTCGCGCCCCGGCGGCGCCGCCGATCGAGTCCTGAACGGCCCCACCAACGATGTCTGGATCGATCCCTGGCTCGCGTATCTGCGCCGGCTGGGCGTCGAGTATCGAACCGAGCACCAGGTTCAGAGCATCCGGTGTGACGCTGGCCGGATCACTGGCGTCACGGTCGTCGCCCACGGCACCAGGCTCGAGGACTCGGCGGACTTCTACATCGCCGCGCTGCCGGTCGAGGTGATGCGTCTGCTCGCAGGCGACGAGCTCAAGGAGGCCGAGCCGCGACTCGCCGGTCTGCATCGGCTGAGGACTCGCTGGATGAACGGGATCATGTTCTACCTCGACCGGGACGTACCGCTCGCCCCCGGCCACACCATCTACATCGACTCGCCGTGGGCGCTGACCTCGATCTCACAGGCTCAGTTCTGGCCCGGTTTCAAGATGGAGGAGATCGGCGACGGGCGGGTCGAGGGCCTCCTCTCGGTCGATGTCTCCGACTGGGAGCGGGCGGGAGTCGTCCACGGAAAGCAGGCGATCTACTGCTCGCGGGAAGAGGTTCGGGACGAAGTCTGGGCACAGCTCAAACAGGGGCTAAACGACGCCGGGATCGATGTGCTGGAGGACGCCAACGCGCTCGCCTGGTTCCTGGACCCGAGCATCGTCTACCCGAACCCGAACGAAGCGTCGAACCTCGAGCCGCTGCTCATAAACACCGTCGGCTCTTGGGGTCATCGCCCCGACGCCGTGACCTCGATTGAGAATCTCTTCCTCGCCTCCGACTACGTCCGCACATACACGGACCTGGCGACCATGGAGGGCGCCAACGAGGCAGCGCGTCGTGCCGTGAACGGGATCCTCGGCGCATCGGGGTCGACCGCCCCCCGCTGTGGCATCTGGCCGCTGGAAGAACCGGCGATCTTCGGCCCCGCCAGAGCCATCGATCGGCTCCTCTTCAAGCTTGGCCGGCCGCCGAGTCAGCTCGTGCGGATCCGCGACGGGCGGGTCGAGGCCTCCCCGATCCTCTCCGCCAGCGCGCCCCGTCGCCGAGCGGCTCACCCGCCTGCGGGCCCGTACGTGAGCACGGCCGGCTAACGACTGCGCAGCGTCGAGCGGCCTAGGTGAGCCTCGCCGAAGGCTCCAGCGCCGCCTGCGCGGCCTCGAGGCGATGCTCCTCGACCTCCGCCGCCTGGCGTTCCGCCCTGCGCCGCAGCTCGACGAAGTCGAGGCCCGGTACGCCGGCGCCCATGACCTGGTCCAACGTGGCCCACATCGCCCGCTTGCCGGTGATTCCCATGTGCAGGCCCTCGAGCTCGACCAGCCGGCTGAGCGGCGAGTAGCCAGTGAGCTGACCGTTCAACTTCAGACGACCAATCTTCTCGGCCGCCCAGGCGCCGTACGCCTTGACCGGGTCGGGTCGAACCCCGAGTTTCGCCATCAACCGCTTCAGGGTCGCGCGATCCTCAGCGATCTCCTGCGCGAGGCGATCGAGAAAGTCGCCCAGCGGGGTGCCCTGGTTGCTGGCGCGGCTGCGCTTGGCCAACTCGAGGCCGATCGTCGAGCCGGCCAGATGGTCGTTCAGGTAGATCGAGAGCTTGTCTTCGGTCAGCACTCGTTCGCGGGTTCCCGAACGGCGGCGGGCCAACCGTGGTTCGGCAAAGCCGAATCCACTTCGGTGGCCGCGCCACCTGGTCCCGGCTCCGTCAGTCCTCGAGGATCGTTAGGTCGATCCGGGCGAGCCGCTCGGGGTCGGCGAAGAAGTCCATCTCGACGATCTTGCCGTTCCTGACCGTGACCGCGCCGATCGAGAACGGCTTCCCGTCGCGCAGCGAGACCGCGCCGACGGCCCCGTTGATGAGCGCCGGCCGCACCTCCAGCCCGAGTCGCTGGAACATGAGCGCGTTGGAGGCGACCGCCTCTGCCCCACGCACCTCGCGCAATGGCACGCCGGGCCCGAAGTCGCCACGCGACACGACGTCCGGGTCGAGGACAGCGACGAGCCGCTCGAAATCGCCCTCCCGCGCGGCCGCGAGGAATGCGTCGACGACCTCACGCTGGGCTTCCAGATCCGGGTCGGGCTCGGTGGGCGCGGCGTGGATCTTCTTTCGCGCCCTGTTCGCCAGCTGGCGGGCAGCCTGCGGGGAGCGGTCGAGGATCTGCGCGATCTCCTCGAATCGCACGCCGAACATGTCGTGGAGGACGAACGCGAGCCGCTCCGGCGGTGAGAGCGTCTCGAGCACGACGAGCAGCGCCAGGCCGACCGAGTCGGCAAGGAGCGCCTCGTGCTCGGGATCGGTCCCGTCGACGGGATCGACGATCGGCTCGGGCATGCGCAGGTCCATCGGCTCCTCGCGCCGGGTCTTGCGCGAGCGCAGCATGTTGAGGGAGACGCGCGCCACGACCGTCGTCAGCCAGCCGCCGAGGTTCTCGATCTCATCGGCGTCCGAGCGGGCAAGCCGAATCCACGCCTCCTGCACGGCGTCGTCGGCCTCCGTCAGGGAGCCGAGCATCCGGTAGGCCACCGCCCGCAGGTGGGTCCGGTGCTCCTCGAATCGTTCGGCCAGCCAGTCGCGCTCATCCATCGGTCACACCCTCCGTTTAATTCGGGTCATAGCAGTTGACCCGCGAAATCGCGGAGATGTGACACCGATGCCGCGGAAGTCCACCACGAGCACCACCGCCACCAGCAGAAAGTCCAGCGGGTTCACGGACGAGGAACGAGCCGCGATGAGGGAGCGCGCCCAGGAGCTGGAGGCGGAGGCGCGGCGCGGCAAGCGCGGGAAGAAGGACAAGGCGGACGGGGAACGCGACGTGCTCGCGAAGATCGCCGAGATGCCGGAGGCGGATCGCGCCATGGCCGAGCGAGTCCACGCCATCGTCAAGGCCAGCGCGCCGGCCCTTGAGCCGAGGACCTGGTACGGGATGCCCGCCTACGCCAAGGACGGCAAGGTCGTCTGCTTCTTCCAGAGCGCGCAGAAGTTCAAGTCGCGCCACGCGACCTTCGGCTTCAGCGACCAGGCGAACCTCGACGATGGCGCGATGTGGCCGACCGCCTTCGCGCTGAAGAAGCTGACCCCCGCCGACAAGAAAAGGATCACCGCGCTCGTGAAGAAGGCGGTGAGCTGAGAACCCATCTCGCCACTGGCCTTCGGTCACATTCCTACGTCGCTTGGGGTCATAGCAGTAGACCCGCGAAACCGCGCGAATGCGACGAAAGGAGAACCCGATGCGAGTCTTTGTCGCCGGAGCGAGCGGTGCGATCGGCACCCGGCTCGTCCCCCAGCTGATCGATCGCGGCCACGAGGTGATCGGCACCTCGACGTCGCCCAAGAGCGCCGAGCGCGTGCGGACCCTCGGAGCCAGGGCGATCACCCTCGACCTGCTCGACCCCCGCGCCGTCCGGAAGGCCGTCCTCGAGACCCAGCCCGACGCGATCGTCCACCAGGCGACCGCCTTGGCGGATGCGAAGTTCACCAGGAACTTCGACCGCACCTTCGCCGTGACGAACCGGCTGCGGACCAAGGGCACGGATGCGCTCATCGCCGCCGCCCGTGAGGCGGGAGTGAGCCGGTTCGTAGCCCAGAGCTTTGCGTCGTACAGGCACGCTCGCGAGGGCGGCGCGATCAAGACCGAGGACGATCCGCTGGGCCCGGCTCCGGCTGCCTCGATGCGCGAGTCATGGGCCGCGATGAACTATCTCGACAAGGCGGTGACCGAGGCCGGCGGGATCGTGCTTCGGTACGGCGTCTTCTACGGCGCCGCCAACGACGGCCTAGTGGAGCCGGTGCGAAAGCGGCCCCCCGATCGTCGGCGACGGAGGCGGGATGGTGTCGTGGATGCACCTCGACGACGGCGCCGCGGCGACCGTGCTCGCGCTCGAGCACGAGGGCCCGGCGATCTACAACATCGTCGACGACGAGCCGGCGCCGGTCCGCGAGTGGCTGCCGGTGCTCGCCGAGGTGCTGGGCGCCAAGCCGCCCCGCCGCTTCCCCCGCTGGCTCGCGCGCCTGTTCGCAGGCGAGGGCCTGGTGGTCCTGGGCACCGAGGCGCGTGGCGTCTCCAATGCGAAGGCCAAGCGCGAGCTGGACTGGGAGCCGCGGTATGCGAGCTGGCGCCAGGGTTTCCGGGCCGTTTACGCATCGAGCGCGTCGACGGATGAGCGCGGGCCCCAGCGGACCGGAAGGACCGCTCAGTCACCCACCTGAGCTAAGTCCACAGCCAGCGTCGCGGGCCGATAGCCCTGGTCCGCCCCACAAGCGATTCATCGAGCGCTTCGACGAGCGATGGCTCGGCTTGATCGGAGACCACCACGGCGTTTACGATTCGAGCGCGAGGCGCTCTGCCGTTCGGCGGCAAACGAAAAGTCCGGCAAGGGCTCCCGCCCGTCGGGCGTCTCGGTGGTGGAGCAATACACACGCTGGTAGGCGTCGAGTGGGACTACGCGGGCCAGCTGCAAAAGGCGCAGATGGACATGGCCCAGGTCCAGACCGACCGGGCTTTCTTGGTGCGAGGGCGGGGTGCGTCTAGCCGGGCTTAGAAGCGCGTCCTGACCAGCATTCGTGAGGCGCCCGGGGCACGGCTCCAAACCTGCGACCTTCGGTTTCGTAGACCGAATGTCGGCAGGTGCCGCATGTGTAACCGCGAGACAGATCCCGTTCTTCAACTCGACGAGATCACGCGCCACCCGACCGTCCGCCCCCGAACGCCACCGGCCTGTCCGCCCGCCGCAAGTGCAGCGCCCGACCCTTCCCAGGCACCAATGTCCGGATCTCGTCCGGACAGTGCGCGCCGTAGATGTCGCGGCCGTATCGGCCGAGTTTCACCGTCTCAAATGTCTGGAGCCGGTGACGTCGCCGGGAGCGCCGCGTCGAGCGCCGCGATCAGCACGTCGGTCTCCTCTATCCCGAGAATGAGCGGTGGCCGGATCTTCAGGACGTTGTTTCGCGGGCCCGTCCGGCCGACCAGTACGCGGGCGTCGCGCATCGTGTTCATCACGGCGTTTGTCCGTTCCGGGCTTTCCAGCTCCACGCCGATCAGAAGCCCCAGCCCGCGGACGTCGACGATGGCGGCATGGTCGCGGCTCAGATCCTCGAGGCGCCGGCGAAGCGCCTCCG
>JBKPHA010000032.1:0-14459 GCA_046729615.1 Actinomycetota bacterium | reverse complement strand
AGGCGCGGCCTGGGGATGTCGAGCCGCTCGAACAGCAGGCCGGAGCGGCGCGTGTCCTCGCAGGCGACGAGATCCGCCTCGCCCAGAGCCCGCCTCGCTCGCGGGCTCAGGTCATCGAGGTTCCCGATCGGTGTGGGGCAGACGACGAGGCGCCCGGGCATCTAGTGGTACCTCCCACAACCTTGCACCGCAAATGGCGGCCCCAGACGCCGCCATGCTGCGCGGCGCCTACGGCGCCGACGGCATCCATGCCTGGTCGCTCGCGTGCAGTCATGCACGCCACGCTCCCTGCGCACGCACCGGCAACGGCACCAGCCAGTTTCGGGGGCTGGCGCCCGCTCACGAACATATCTGGCGACGTCTGTGCCTCCCCATTTCCGGCACAACGTCATGAGAGGCACCACTAGGCGATCTCCCGGTCCAGCTCGAGCAGGGCCATGGTCGCGGCGCCGATCATGCCCGCCTCCGGACCGAGGTGCGCGGCCGCCACCGGCGTCCTGTTCATCGGCTCGAGCGCCCGGCTTGCGAGCTCATGGCGCGCCGGATCAAGGAGGAGATCGCCGGCCCGGATCGCGCCGCCCCCGATCACGATCACATCGGGCGCGAAGACGTTGGCGAGGCTCGACAGCGCCACACCCAGCCGCCGCCCAATCTTCTCGAGGACGGCGACCGCGGCCGGATCCCCCCCGAGCGCGGCGTCGGTCACCTCCCTGCCGTCGAGCGTCGCACCCCGGGCGAGCGCCCGCCCCAGCGCGGAGTCCGGCGCGGCCTCGGCCGCGGCCAGGCCCTCGCGGGCGATCGCCGTGCCTGACGCGAGCGCCTCGACGCAGCCCCGGTTGGGGCAGTTGCCCTGGCAGGGGGGGCCGTCCGCCTCGATCACGACGTGGCCCAGCTCCGCGCCCGCGCCGGTCGAGCCCCGGTAGACGTCACCGCCGATCACGAGCCCGCCGCCGATCCCGGTGCCGATGGTCAGCATGACGGCGTTGTCCGCGCCGCGAGCGGCGCCGAAACGGTGCTCGGCGAGCATCGCCGCATTCGCGTCGTTGTCGAGCGCCACCGGCAAGCCCAGGCGCTCGCGCATCAAGTCGCGGATGGGGACGTGGGCGAGCTCCAGATTGACGGCCATCACCGCCAGCCCGCGCTCCTGGTCGATGGTGCAGGGGATTCCGAGCCCGATCGCCGCCACCTCACCCCGCGCATCGCGCGCGGCCGCCAGCTCGCGCTCGAGCGTTGCGATCAGCTCGTCCTGGGTCAGCCCCACGCTCGGCGCCGTCGAGCGGTAGGTGACGTTCCGATCGGCGTCGACGACCCCCACCAGCATCTTGGTCCCGCCGAGGTCGACGCCGATTGCTTCGACCGTCACAAGTTGCGCTCGGGCGGGGGTCGGTGCGGGGAGGCCATGCGGCAGTATTGATAGCCGATGGCCGAAGAGAGGCGGGGCGACCCGGGGCGCCCGGATTACAAGGTCTACAGGTCGCGCCGGGGGCTCTTCAGCCGGCTGAGGTCACCCGATCTCTCGAAGCTGCGCGAGCGAGCCCGCCGGAAGGGCGGCGACGAAGAAGGCGCGGAGCGGCCGCGGCGGCCCGGGGTCTCCAAGCCGTTGTGGCGCCGCGCGCTCAGGTGGGTAGGCATCTTCGCGCTTGGTTGGATCCTCCTGAGCATCATCCTGTTCGAGATCTCCTCCCAGATCCAGAGGGGAAAGCTCGAGAACATGGGCGACACCCTCCACGGCAACCCCTTCCTGGCGGTGAGCCCGCAGACGATCCTCGTCATCGGAACCGACATCCGGTCGGGCCAGTTCGCCGGGCCCAACGAGGCCGAGTCCAAGAACTGCCTCGACGTCGTGCAGAGCGGGAAGTCCATCGCCCCAAGCTGCCTCCATGGGCCGTACCGGTCCGACACGCTGATGCTCGTGCGCGCCGGTGGCGGCGACTTCCGCAAGTTGTCGATCCCCCGTGACACGCTCGCGCAGATCCCCGGCCAGCCGGAGAACAAGATCAACTCCGCCTACGCAACCGGCGGCGCCAAGCTCACCGTCCGCACGATCGAGAAGTTCCTCGGGATCAACGTCGACCAGGTGGCGATCGTCGACTTCGACGGCTTTCGCAAGTTCATCGACTCGATCGGGGGGATCAACGTGAACGTCCCCACGACGGTCTGCTCGAGCATCTCGAACGGCGCGTTCAAGCTGCAGCTGAGCAAGGGCGAACACACCCTGAACGGCTTCCAGGCGATCGCCTTGGCGCGCACGCGAGAGAACAACCTGGTGACCTCGCACGGCAAGTGTCAGAACCCGCCTCCGATCACCGACATAAACCGCGTTCAATTCCAGCAGCTGCTCCTGAACGGGGTCAAGGATCGGCTGACCGACCCGTTGCGGGTGCCCTACAACCTCATCAAGGGCCCCTTCATCGCCTGGGACGCGCCGCAGGTGATGGTCTCGAGCATGGGCGCCTGGACGATGCCGCAGCTCGTCTTCGCGGCCATCATCGGCTTCGGCAGCGGCAGCGACGTGCTCAAGCCCGTGAGCACGACGGCGGCCGGGAACCTGATCATCCCGCCGTCGGAGTGCGAGCGGGCCGTGAAGAAGTTCCTGGGGAAGGACCCGCCGCACCAGCCAGCCTGCTCGCCGCCGAGCTAGCCGCCGGTGGCCCCCCACCCATCGAGAGGTGCAGTTCCCGCGGTATGCGCGGATTTTGCACCGCTCGGCGCTCGCAGGGGCCGCTAGTCGTCGGTGCTGGAAGAAGTCGTCGCCGGCTTCTTCTCGCCCTCGGAGGGCTTGGACTCCGAGCTGTCCTTGCCGTCGCTGGCCGCGTCGGCGGTCGACTTGCGCGCGTAGTCGGTCGTGTAGAAGCCGGAGCCCTTGAAGTGCACCGCCACCGGGCGAAACACGCGCTCCACGGGCGCGCGGCACTCGGGACAGGTCGAGACCGGATCGTCCGACATCGCCTGGAAGACCTCGAACTGGTGGCCGTTGCGGCAGCGGTACTCGTAGATCGGCATCGCGGCGATTATGGCAGGGGCGCTCCCGGCCGCTGGCACTCTCAGCTGAGACCGCCAGCGCCGGAACCCGCTCTCCTCTGCGGCGCCGGCGGGCGGTCCGGATTCGCTGCGAGTGATCATCCGTCGCCACGCCGCTTCGCCGGAGAAGCGACTGACGGTGCGGACGCTCAGGTTCGGGGTGACGGTGCGCGACGTCGACGGGCACCGCACGTCCGTGCCCGTTCGGGTCTCAGTCCCCTGAGCCTGAGCCGCACGCCGGCGCGATCGTCTAGCCTCGGCGTCCTCATGGCCGAAGTCACGGAGACCGCCGCGCCCGAGGTGACGCTTGAGGAGATCGTCGCGCTGTGCAAGCGGCGCGGGTTCATCTTCCCATCGTCGGAGATCTACGGCGGGATCGGGTCCACCTACGACTACGGCCACTACGGCGTGCTGCTTCGCAACAACGTCAAGAACGAGTGGTGGCGCGCGATGATCGGCGAGCGCGACGACATCGTCGCGCTCGACTCGGCGATCCTCCAGCACCCAAAGGTGTGGGAGGCGTCGGGGCATCTGGAGGGCTTCACCGACCCGCTCGTCGACTGCCGCACCTGCAAGCTCCGCTTCCGCGCCGACAACCTCGAGGACGCCCAGTGCGGGCGCAAGCCGTCCTTGCACCCGGGCGAGTGGGAGGAGTGCGACCTCACCGACCCGCGCGAGTTCAACCTGATGTTCGAGACGCACGTCGGCCCGGTGAAGGACAGCGGGTCCGTCGCCTACCTGCGCCCCGAGACGGCGCAGGGCATCTTCATCAACTTCAAGAACGTCCTTCAGTTCGCGCGCAAGAAGCCGCCCTTCGGAATCGCGCAGATCGGCAAGTCGTTTCGCAACGAGATCACGACCGGCAACTTCATCTTCCGCACCCGCGAGTTCGAGCAGATGGAGATGGAGTACTTCGTTCCGCCGGACGAGGCCCCCAAGTGGCATCGGTACTGGATGGACGAGCGCATGCGCTGGTATGTGGATCTCGGCATCCGCCGGGACAACCTGACGCTTCGCGCGCACGGACCGGAGGAGCTCTCGCACTACTCATCGGCGACCTCCGACATCGAGTACCTGTTCCCGATGGGCTGGTCGGAGCTGGAGGGGATCGCGAACCGCGGCGACTTCGACCTCACGCAGCACGCGCGGATGTCGGGGGAGAAGCTCGAATACTTCGACCCCGACCGGGGCGAGGCCTACGTCCCGCACGTGGTCGAGCCCGCCGCCGGGGTCGACCGCGCGATGCTCGCCTTCATGATCGACGCCTATGACACCGACGAGATCGAGGGAAGGAGGCGGACCGTCCTCCGCCTCCACCCACGACTGGCGCCGGTGAAGGCGGCGGTGCTGCCCCTCGTGTCGAAGGACGGCATGCCGGAGCGCGCGCGCGAGATCTACATGAAGGTGCGGTCGAAGGTCCCGGCCGAGTACGACGAGGGCGGCTCGATCGGAAAGCGCTACCGTCGCCAGGACGAGATCGGGACGCCCTGGGGGATCACGGTCGACGGCCGGACGATGGCGGACGGAACCGTCACCCTGCGCGACCGCGACAGCCTGGAGCAGGACCGCGTCCCCGCCGAGGGGCTGGGCGAGCTCCTAGCGGCGAAGCTTGCCGAGCCGTGGCGGACGCCGAAGCTCGGCTGATCCCCCACAACGCCGTTGTCGGGTTTATGTCCTATATGGCAACAAACCCAACAATCACCGTGGATTGGTTACTTCGCCCTTCGCTTCGCCGCGTTGACACCTCGCCGCAATTTCGAGGTCTCGCGCTTGGCCTCGGCGAGCCGCGCCTTTTCCTGACGCAGCGTCTCGGTCGTCCGATCGACGCTCTCGCGGAGCCGCTCCTCGCGCTCCGTGGCCTCCTCGAGCTCCTGGCGTAGTCGCTCAAGCTCCCTGCGAGCCTGCGCCACATCCCGCCGCTTCGCCACGACGGCGTCCCGCCGCCTTCTGGGAGCGACCGCGGGCGTGCCGAGCGTCGTCGCGGCCTGCTCGCGCTCCAGCCGGCCGCGCATGACGCGCTCGCGCAGATCGGCATCGACGGCTGCCGCCTGAAGCGTCTCGGTGATCAGCTCCAGCACACGCGGGTTCGCCGGACGATCCGAATCCCGCGCGAGCCCGGCGGCTGTCTCGACGACGGCCGCATTGGCCTCCCGTTGCCCAGCCGCGGCGACACGCCACTCGGCAACCGCATCATCGTCTCCGTCGAGCGCCCGTCGCTGCGCCTCCTCGAGGCGGCGGCTCGCCTGCGCGAACTCCTCGAGCGGCCTGGGCGACGACAGCGCCATACGGTTGATCAGCCAGGCGGCGACGCTGGGCCGCCGCAGCCTTCTGATGCGATCGGCCTCGTCACGATTGCCGCCGGTCCGCAGCTCCTTGGCCAGCTGGTTGCGGCTCGCCACGAACCGATCTGGATGCTCCCGATAGAGCTTGTCGAGCCGTTCGTCGACTCCGTTGCCCTTCTCTCCCACGCTGCGGGCGAGATTAGCCAGCGCGTGAGAGTGATGTCGGTCACACAGCACTGGCGCGGCCGCCAGTGCAACCACTACCCTCAACGGTTACACGAGATGGTGCAACGATCGAGCTGACTATGAGGGGCGAGACATGACGGCTGTGGCGGCGAGGAAGAACAGGTCCGCCCAGGCGGACCAGCTCAGCTACGACGATCTCTACCGGCGCTGGGAGGAGGGCAACTGGAAGGCGATCGAGATCGACTTCTCCAAGGACCGGGAGGGCTGGGAAGCGCTCACCGATATCCAGCGGAAGTCCGCGCTGTGGACGTATTCGATGTTCTTCTACGGCGAGGACTCGGTCACCGACAACCTGTCCCCCTATATCGACGCCGCGCCGAAGGAGGAGCAGAAGTACTTCCTCGCTACGCAGCAGGTCGACGAGGCGCGTCACTCGGTGTTCTTCCACCGCTTCTTCAAGGAGGTGATCGGCGCCGGCGGCACGATCGGCTCGACCCTCGCCTACACCGAGCCACAGCTCGGCTGGGGCTACCGCAACGTGTTCGCTCGACTCGACCGGATGGGAGAGGAGCTTCGGCGCGACCGCTCGCTGCCGAGGTTCGCGCAGGCCATCGCCCTCTACCACATGGTGGTCGAGGCGACGCTCGCGCAGCCGGGCCAGCACTTCATCGAGGACTACTTCACGAAGGTCGGGACGATGCCGGGATTCAGCGAGGGCATGCACAACGTCTCGTGCGACGAGCAGCGCCACATCGGCTTCGGCGTGAAGACGCTGGCGGAGTGCTTCCGCGAGTCCGAGGAGTGCAAGGCTGCCGTGGCCGAGATCCTGCGCGAGGTCATGCGCTACTCGATGGCGGTGTTCGTCCCGCCGGGCTGGGATCTCGAGTACACGCGCTGCTACGGCTTCGAGCTCGAGGACATCTACGCCTTCGGGATGCGCTCGGTCGAGGGGAAGTGGAAGGCCGCGGGCTATCCCATCGATGAGATGCCGCCCGACGTCTACCCGTTCGATCTCTCACTTCCGCACGAGGAGCGAGCCCGGCGGGCGATCGCGCTGATGCGTGCGGGGGTCGCCGGTGAGCCGGTGCCCAACCCCGACTCCTCCCCGGAGGTGCAGCGGCTCTACTTCGACCTCATCGCGCGCTCGGCCCGCACCGACGCGGTAAACGGGAGCCCGATGGTGATCCAGTGGCGATTCGAGGACGCCGCACCCTGGTACCTGCGGATCGCAGGCGGCGCGTCGGTGGCCGTCCAGGGCGAGGCCCACGATCCGGATCTGACGCTCGAGACCAGCTGGCGCGACTGGATCGACATGTCGATCCGCGGCGCCGATCCGCGCCGCGCCATGCTCCAGCGCAGGCTTCGCCCGCACGGCTCGCTGCGGACGCTATGGCGGATGCAGCGGATCTTCCCCCGGGTCGGTGGAAATCCGCCCGGCCGCTACTCGGCGACGAGCAGGTACCGCAGTATCCCGCGCTCGAGGTCCAAAAGCTCTGAGTAGTCCCGGTCGGGATCCGTCAGGCGCTGGAGCGCACCCCCGTCGGCCGCGCCGAACATGAAAGTGACGCAGGTCTCGGCGTCGAAGCGCAGCGAGAGCACTCCCTCGTCCTCCTTTCGCCGCAGGATCTCGGCGACGTGGCGCCGCGATCCCTCGTACACCTGCGCCAGCTCGGCGCGGATCTCGGGATTCTGGCGCCCCGCCGCGAACAGCTCGTACAGGAGGACGTAGAACCCTGGATCGCTGCGAAGGATCTCCTCGGCGCCGGCGACCAGGACGTCCACCACCTCGCCCGCGGTCCTCGCGCCCGCCAGCGGCTCGTCGAGCGCGCCGATCCGGACCTCGGCGTCGCCGCGCAGCACCTCGATCAGGAGCCGCTCCTTGGTCCCGAAGTAGTAGTGCAGGAGTCCGCGGCTGACTCCCGCTTCGCGGGACACGTGCTCGAAGGTCGCGCCGGCGATCCCCCGCGCGGCGATGCAGGTGCGCATCGCGTCCACGATCCGCTGCACCTTGTCGCCGCTCAGCTGGCGGTCGTGGGCCTGAGTCTCCGCCGCGCTCGTGCCTTCGGCTGCCATCTCTGCTCCCACTCCCCCACGAAGCGTCGACTCATTCGACGACTCGTCGAGTCGCAACGGCGCGAGTGTATCCATCCTGGAGAAGTGGCTAGCCCATCCGCACCGGCGGGTTGTGCCCCGGGATCACGACCGCCGGATCAAGGGCGCGGATGCGCCGCCACTGCTCCATGAGCTCCTCCCGCTCCGGCCCGAAGTCCTCCGGCAGTTCCATCCGCTCGAAGTACTCGGGCAGCGGGCCCACGCAGTCGGACGCGATCACTACGAGTCCCTCGTCCGCGTCCACGAGCAACGAGATCAGGCCGTCGGAGTGCCCTGGCGTCCTGATCCAGCGAACGCCCGGCTCGATCTCTCCCTCCTCGCCCTCGAGAACCTCCAGGTTCGCCATCTCGAGGACGCCGGAGACGATCTGCGCGTACGGCGCCTCCGTCTCCAGCCGGTGCACGAAGGTGCGGCGCTGCGGCCACCCCGCCAGCCCCTCGGCGTGGTCGAAGTGCAGGTGGGTGAGGATCACATCCTCCACCTCCTGTGGCTCGACCCCCAGCTCCCCGAGCGCACCGATGGCGGGCGCCCCCTGAATGATCAGCCCGGGATCGACGAGGTAGTCGCGCTCGCCGCGGATCACCAGCGTGTTCGGGAATGCGACCATGCCGGCGATCCGGCCACCCCGCTGGAGCTCCTTGTAGCGGCGAAAGCCGTCGGCGGAGTCATCGACCGCCGTGATCTCCGCCTCGCCGTTCGAGACCGCGAAGACGTGTCGCTGCGCCGGGACGAGGACGTGGACGCTGGGCAAGCGCGCCTCGGACCGGTGGCTACTCGGTAGCGGTGGGCTCCGGAGCCGCCGCCGTCGTCTGCGACGTGTACTCGAACTCCTCCTCGGCGCCGAACAGTCGGTCGAGGACGGCCTTGCGGAGGTCCTCGTTGAGGGCGATCGCGAGGATCGCGCCGACCACGGCGATGAGAAGCAGCTTGCGGAGCGTGTGGCGCTTCCTCCGCTTGCCCTTGATGCGCTCGGAAGCCTCCCTGAGGTTCTCGGCCGCCGTGCGCAGGTCCCGCTGGACCTTCTTGTCCTCGGTCAGCGCCTTGACCGGACCCTTCCCGTTCGCCATCCGCTGATAGGCGTGCCTCGCGGCCTCGAAGGCCTCCCTCACGCTGGCTCGAAGCTCCTGATCCTCGATGAAGCGCCTTACGTAGGGGTTGGATCCCGCCTGCTGCGCCGCCTGGCGCGCCTTCTCAGCCCTCGTGGTTGCCATCAACAACTCCCTCGTCCGCTTGGCTCGATCTGCCGGAGCATATACCCGGAATTCGAAGCGGTAACGCCGGTCAGAGCGCTGCCTTCAGGGCGTCATCGGTCGTGTCGCAGTAGACGAACTCCAGGCTCTTGCGCTCATGCTCGGGGATCTCGGCGACGTCGCCCTCGTTGCGCTGCGGCACGATCACGCGCTTGATGCCGGCGCGCTGGGCGGCCAGGGCCTTCTCCTTGACGCCGCCGATCGGCAGGACCTGGCCGGTGAGCGTCGCCTCGCCGGTCATGGCGACGTCGGAGGAGACCGGCTTTCCCGTCACGAGCGAGGCGAGCGCAACAGCCATGGCCACGCCCGCCGATGGACCGTCCTTCGGAACCGCCCCGGCCGGAACGTGAATGTGTATGTCATGGGTCGCGAACCAGTCCTCGGGAACCTCGGCGCCGAGCTGGCGAACGCGCCCGCGGACCCACGAGAGCGCCGCTTGCGCCGACTCGCGCATGACGTCGCCGAGCTGCCCCGTGATCGTGAGCTTGCCCTCGCCCGGCATCGCGGTCGCCTCGACGAACAGGACCTCGCCGCCCACCGGGGTCCAGGCGAGCCCGGTCGCGACCCCAGGGTCCTTGGTCCGGCGCCGCTGCTCGGCGAAGAAGCGCCGCTTCCCGAGGAGCTCGCGCGCCCGCTTCGCCGAGATGGTCGTCTTGCCGTCCACCTCGCCCTCGGCGACCTGCAGCGCAACCTTGCGGCAGATGCTGCCGATCTCGCGCTCCAGGCTCCGCACACCCGCCTCCCGCGTGTACTCGTCGATGATCGCCCGGAGCGCGGAATCGGTGATGGAGATCTGGCCCCGTCGCAGCCCGTTTTGCTCGATCTGCCGCGGCACCAGGTAGCGCTTGGCGATGTGGAGCTTCTCCTCGACCGTGTAGCCGGCGAGCTGGATCACCTCCATCCGGTCCTGGAGCGCCGGCGGGACCGTGTCGAGAGTGTTCGCGGTCGCGATGAACATCACGTCCGAGAGGTCGAACTCGAGATCCAGGTAGTGGTCGCGGAACGTGCCGTTCTGCGCCGGATCCAGGACCTCCAGCATCGCACTGGCCGGGTCGCCGCGGAAGTCGGCGCCCATCTTGTCGATCTCATCGATCATGAACACCGGGTTGCCGGTCCCCGCGTCGCGCAGCGCGCGCATGATCGTCCCGGGCATGGCGCCGATGTAGGTGCGGCGGTGGCCGCGGATCTCCGACTCGTCACGCACGCCGCCGACCGAGATCCGCTCGAACTCGCGGCCGAGCGCGCCGGCGATCGAGCGGCCGAGGCTCGTCTTCCCCACCCCGGGCGGCCCGACGAAGCACAGGATCGGGCCGGGCGACTCCGGGTTCAGCTTGCGAACAGCGAGGTACTCCAGGATCCGGTCCTTCACCCGCTCCAGGTCGTAGTGATCCGCGTCGAGCACCTCACGGGCGTGGCGGATGTCGAGGTTGTCCTCGGTGGTGACGCTCCATGGCAGGTCCACCAGCCACTCGAGGTAGGTCCGGATCACGCCGTACTCGGCGGCGGCCGCCGGTAGGCGCTCCAGGCGCCCCAGCTCACGGTCGGCCTGCTTGCGCGCCTGCTCGGGCAGGTTCGCCGCCTCGATGCGCTGTCGGAGATCGTTGAGCTCCGCCTGCTGCTCGTCGCCTTCGCCCAGCTCCTGCTGGATCGCCTTGAGCTGCTCGCGCAGGTAGTACTCACGCTGGCCCTTGTCGATCTCGGACTGGACCTGCGACTGAATCTTCGAGCCGAGCTGGATGACCTCGAGCTCGCGCGCGAGGATCTCTGCCAGGCGGCGGAGCCGCTTCGTGATGTCCACCTGCTCCAGGAGCTCCTGCTTCTCCTCCGTAGTGATCCGCAGCGCGCCAGCGATCAGGTGCGTGAGCGCCGAGGGGTCGTCGACGTTCGTGACCGCGAGCTGAAGCTCCTCGGGCAGGTAGGGGATCTTCTCGATGATCTCCATGAAGGTGCGCTGGACGTTGCGCGTCAGCGCCTCGAGCTCCGGCTGCGAGGGCTCCACGACGTCCGGCAGGGGCTCGACCCGGCCGACGAGGTACGGCTCCTCCGCGACGTAGTCGCGGATCCGAACCCGCTCGGTGCCCTGCACCAGGATGCGGATGCTGCCGTCGGGCACCTTCAGCATCCGCGCGACGACCCCGGCGACTCCCACGTCGTAGAGGTCGTCCGGCCCCGGGTCCTCGACCTCCGCGTCCCTCGAGGCCACGAGCGCGAGCATCCGCTCGCGGGAGAGCACGTCGTTCACCAGCCGCATCGATCGCGGCCGCCCGACCGCGAGCGGGGTGAGCGTGTCGGGATAAGGCACCATCTCCTTGAGCGGGAGCACGGGGAGCGCCGCCGGCATCGGCTGCCCCTGGCGCTCGCGAACGGCCTCGTCTACGTCCGCCCCCTCGACGACCTCGAGCGTAGGGCCGCCATCCTGCTGCTGCAGCCGAAGCTCGGGTATGTCCACGCGACGCCGCTCCACCGGTGGCGGCCTCACTCCTCCGTCTCGATCGGAACGCTTCGCCGAGTGGCGCGCTCGGTTCGAAGCGGCAGCTCGACCCGCAGGATGCCGTCGTCGTAGGTGGCCCTGGCATCCTCGGGAGCCGGCTCGGCCGTGAGCTCGATGACGCGCCGGAACGGCCCGGCCTCGATCTCGAGCTGCTGGTAGACGCGCCCCTCCGTCTCCTGGATCGGGCGCTCGCCGCTGACCACGAGCTCGCGGCCCGTGACCTCGAGCTGAATGCTCGCGAGCTCCACGCCGGCGAGATCGACCTTCACCACCGCCTTCGGCGGCTGGCCGCAGTAGTACACGTCGATCCGGGGCCGGAAGCCCGCCTGCGCGCGACGCCGAAGCCATCCGCGCTCCCCCCAGACGTCGCCGAAGAGCTCATCCATCTCTCGGCGCATGCGCTCGAAGTTGGCCAGCAGATCGCGTTCGCGAGCCACGAGGCAACCTTAGCTAGCGGCCGGTCACGGATCGAGCAGGGAGCACATAGCAGGGGAGCTGCGTCGCGTCCTCTGCATTCCCCCCTGCTCCCTGCCCGTCACACCTCGTACACCGCCCCTTCCTCAGCCAGCTCCACCGGCGCCCCGAACGCCTCCGAGCCCTCCCTGACGGCCCATTCCAGGTCGAGCTCGTCCGAGATGTGGATGAGCACCACGCGGTGCGCTCCCGCCCGGCGCGCATGGTCTCCGGCCTCGGCAGGGGTCATGTGGCCGCGACGGCCGGTTCGCTCCGGTCGTGGGAGGGTGGCCTCGACGAACAGGAGATCCGTATCCCGGGCGATCTCCACGAGCTCCTCGCCCGGGCGACCATCGGCGCCATAGGTGAAGCGGCGGTCTGAGTTCATCGAGCTCAGGTCGATCGCGTATGTGGTCGTGAAGTGAGGCACCTCCTTGAAGCGGGCGCGCAGCGGGCCGACCTCCACGATCGCCTCAGCGTCGTACTCCTCCAGCGCGAAGGCGCTCTCGATCAGGTCCTCGCTCCCCCACGAACCGGTCAGCCGGCGGAAGACGTCCGTCGCCCCGGCGGGCGCGATCAGCCGCGGGCGGGCTGGGTTGTCGGTGCCGGGATAGCCCGCCACGGGGACCGGCTGCTGGCGCGGCGTGTAGGTGAGCGCATACGCGTAGGGGACCAGGTCGAGGATGTGGTCGGCGTGGAGGTGCGAGATGAGGACGGCGTCGACGTCGACGTAGTCGATGCGCTGGCGCAGCTTTGCGAAGACGCCGTTGCCGCAATCCAAGAGGAGCGTCGCGTCGCCCTCCGAGATCAGGTATCCGCTACAGGCGCCCCCGGCGTCCTGCCACGACGGGGACTTCCCCAGCACCGTGATCCGCATGGCAGGCGAACTGTAATCGCGATCGGGAAGGACGCCCGCACCGCCGCGCGCGACTGCAATCCCGTGATCGTTCAGCCTGGCCTGCGGCTATCGTCAGACTATGGCTCAGACCTGCGCTCGTTGCGGAGCTTCGGCGGGCGACGACGCCCGCTTCTGTCCCTCCTGCGGCAGCCCGCTCGGTGAGCTGGCGGGCGCCGAGCGAAAGCTCGCAACCATGGTCTTCGCCGACCTCGTCGACTCGACGAAGCTCGCCTCCGATCTCGATCCCGAGGACCTTCGCGGACGCCTGGCGCCGTTCTTCGAGGTCGCCCGCTCGGCGCTCGAGGAGCACGGAGGGACGGTCGAGAAGTACGTGGGCGACGCCGTGATGGCGGTCTTCGGCGCGCCGGTGACGCACAGCGACGATCCGGATCGGGCTGTGGCGGCGGCGCTTGCGCTGATGGAGCGCGTGCGGGCAATGGATCGAGGGCTCGACGTCCGCATCGGCATCGAGACGGGCGAGGTGCTCGCACTCGAGCGGGCGGGCGACCTCTCGGTCACCGGGGAGGCCGTAAACGCCGCCGCGCGGCTCCAGCAGGCTGCGGCACCCGGAGAGGTGCTCGTCGGCGAGCGCGCCGCCCAGGCCTGCCGCGCGTCGGACATACAGGAGGTCGATCCCGTGGAAGCCAAGGGGTTCCCCGCCCCGCTCCGAGCCTGGCGGGCACGGTGCGCGGGAACCGAGCGCACACCGACCAGCGTGCCATTCGTCGGCCGCGACGACGACACGGCGCTACTCGAGGTCGTCTACCGGCGCGCGGCGCGCGATCGTGTCCCCGAGCTGGTGACGATCACCGGCGACGCCGGCGTCGGCAAGACCCGTCTGGCGAACGAGTTCACCGAGCGGCTGGCAGGCGCCTCTCCCGCGCCGGAGATCCTCCTCGGGCGGAATCCGCCCTATGGCCGGGGCATCGCCTTCTGGGCGCTCGGCGAGATCCTTCGCAGCGCGGCGAAGGCGTCGGCGGACGAGTCCGTCGCCAGCGTGCACGACCGGCTCGCGGAGCGGCTCACCGCTCTCGGAGCCGAGGATGCCCACGAATTCGCCCGCTTCCTGGCGGCGGCGCTCGGCGGCGAGGCGCGCGAAGGCGACATCGAGGACGAGCTGAAGCGGGCCTGGAGGCGACTGGTGGCGCTGCTGGCGCGAGATCGGCCGCTCGTGATCGGAATCGACGACGCGCACTGGGCCGACGACGGACTGCTCGACCTGATCGAAGAGGTGGTGTTCCGCCTGGACGACGTGCCGCTGATAGTGCTGTGCACGAGCCGCCCCGAGCTGCTCGAGCGCCGGCCCGACTTCGGCCGCGCGGCCCGCAACGTCACGCAGATCGAGCTTCGACCGCTGACCGCCGAGGCCACCGACGAGCTCGCCGTCGCCCTGCTGCCACCGGAGGACCGCGCCCTTTCCCGGCGTGTGGCCCAGGCGTCCGGGGGCAACCCGTTCTTTGCCGAGGAGGTAGCCCAGGCGATCGTGGAGGGCCGCGGCAGCGTCGATCACCTGCCGGACACGATTCAGGCCGCTATCGCCGCCCGGCTCGATCTGCTGCCGCCGGCGGAGAAGCGGGCGCTTCAGTATGCCTCCGTCCTTGGTCCGAACTTCCTCCAAGAGGCGGTCGACGACCTGCTCGGCGCGCCATCGGCCGATGCCATCGCCGCGCTCGCCCAAAAGGCCCTGGTGCAGGAACGGCTCGCAATCGGCCCTGGAAGGTTCGGCTTCCGCCACCACCTGATCCGCGATGTTGCCTATGCATCCC
>JBKPHA010000031.1:0-24102 GCA_046729615.1 Actinomycetota bacterium | reverse complement strand
CCGCATGGCGGCGGAGACTACCCGGCCCCTAGAATCACTCCGGCGGTCCGCCCGGGCCGCTGGTCCTGGGGGCGTAGCTCAGCTGGTTAGAGCGCCGGCCTGTCACGCCGGAGGCCGCGGGTTCGAGTCCCGTCGCTCCCGCTCCACGTTTCGCCTGCAATGGTGCGGACTCTCGCGCTGAGTCGCCGATCTGGTCGCGCGGCCCGGTGGCCCGGTAGTGGCCTAGACGCCATCGGCGCGGCCCTCCTCGGCCTCGTCGCGCTCACGATCGAACGCATCGAGGCGCCCGGCGATCGACTCCATCGCGCCGTCGAGTAGGGTCCCGTAGTGGCGCTCGATCATCCGCACGCTCGTCCCCATGATCCGGGCGAGCGCGTGGATGCCGACGCCGGCCGCGAGCGCGTCGGAGGCGAACGTCGAGCGCAGGTCGTAGATCCGGGCCGGCCGGCGGATACCCGATGCCTCGATCGCGGGCGACCACTCCCGTAGCCGGAAGTGGTCGAGGTCGAGAATCCCGCCACGCGGCGCCGGGAACAGGAGCAGCGTGTCGAGCCGCGGCGGGAGGGCGTCGAGGGCGTCGAGGGCGCGACGGGAGAGCGGAACCTGCCGGCGGCTCCTGCCAGTCTTGCCCAGCTCGACTATCTCACCGCTCGACACGGTGCGCCGGATGTTGAGCAACCGAGCGGAGCGGTCCACGTCGCGACGTTCGAGCGCCTGCCATTCCTCGGGCCGGAGGCCGGTCGCGGCGGCGAACGGCGGCAGTGCCCGATACATCGGCGACAGCTCGGCGGCGATCGCCTCGACCTCCTCACGGGTGAACGCGCGCACCGGGCGCGGCCCGGGCTGGCGGTTGGGGCCGGCGAGCTTCCCGGGGTTGCGGCTCATGTAGCCCCACCGGACCGCGGCCTCCAGCATCTGCCGGAGCGCCTGCACGATCCCGTAGCGCGACCGCTCGGGTAGTTTCGCCTGCCAGGAGGCTACCTCGCCCGTCATTCGCTCTAGGTTGCGTAGCGGCACGTCGACGAACGCCCGCTCCGCGTGCTGCAGCCGTTCACGCAGCGTCTGAATCGTCCGCGGCCGGACGCTGGCGGCGTGGCGCTCCAGGTAGAGCGGGACGAACTCGCCCAGCGTCAGCTCGGGCATCGGCACCGGCTCGCCTCGGAGCTGCGGCTCGATCAGGTCGCGGTAGTGGGTGAGGGCGGCGCTCCTCGACGGAAACGGGCTCTTGCGGCGGCGCTTGCCGTCCGCGTCGTAGTAGCGAAGCCCCCAGCGGTTGGGGCCAAGGCGGTACGCCTGACCTCGCTGAGTCGGTGGCATCTCAGACCTCCTCGCGGTCGGGACGGGTGACGGAGGCTAGGTTACCGGCTGGGCGGCGGCCTGCGGGGCGGGTGACAACTCCTCGCGCGGTCGTCGCCCGCTCCTCGAGCCACGCCTCGAATCGGTCCTCGCGATAGCGCAGCGCGGCGCCCGGCAGCCGGAGCACGACGCCGTCGAACTCGCCGCGACGGGTCCAGCGCAGGACGGTCTCCGGGTGGACGTCGAGCCGGTCGGCGACCTCGCGGGCGGTGAGAAGCCGGCCGGTCACCGGCGCTTCCTGAGTTGAGGTTGAGTCGGAAAAATGCGCGTGTCACTGCGTGTTAGGGGCCTAAGCAAGCGGTTGACACGCGATGACACGCGGTTCGCGCCAACTCGACCCCAACTCACGAGAGCCCCTCCAAGGTCACCCCGCGATAGACGCGGTGCTGGCGACTGTCGTCGCCCCGCGGTTGCGTCACCCGGAGGTTCGGGACCACGGCCCGAAGATCGCGGCCGAAGGTCTGCTTCGTGCTCCGCTTCTGGCCGTTGTCCTCGCACCACCGACCCCAGGCCGTGTAAAGCTCGTCGACGGGCACTTCACCGCCGAGATCGACCGAGCACCGATCGCGGACGAAAGCCGCCACCGGCGAGGCGAGGTCCATCAGCGTCACGATCGCCTCATCGGTCGATGCCGGTCGGGTGAAGCGGTTTCGCTCCGCGAGCCGCAGGAGGCCCTCGAGCGCCCAGTTCAGGATCCCGGACAGCTCACGGTGCAGGGCCGGCTCGAGGGTGTGGTCCTCCTTGTCAAGCCACGATTTCGTCAGGAGCAGGGCGACGAACCGGCCCGCGATCGCCTGCGAGGCATCGCCCAGGTGGGGGAGCTCGTTCGAGATGACCATGAAGCGGCTCGGCAGCTTCCCGGTCCACTGGTCGCGGTACTTGCGGTTGACCGTGATCACGTCCTCGCCGCTGATTGCGAGCAGGCGCTCCACGACGACGCTCGTGGTTGCGGCCGGTGAGCCGCGCGTCTGAGACCACGGCGAGCGACTTGCCCAGGAGCGGGGCCAAGCCGAAGTCGCCGCCGAGGCTGGAGAGGGTGGGGCCGGCGACGTTCTCGCGCCCGATCATCGCCCCCAGCACCCGGGCGATCGCCCCCTTGCCTGCGCGCGTCGGCCCGACCAGCAAGAGGATCTTGTGCAGGTGGGTCCACCCGGAGACGATGTACCCGAACCACTCCTGGAGCGCCGCGATCGAATCCGCGTCCTCGGGCCAGAGATCGTTCAGGAAGCCGAACCAGCGCCCCGGGTGCGGCGCCTCGGAGTCGTAGGCGAACGGGACGGCGCAGGTGTTGAAGTAGCGCGGCGTGTGCGCGAGCAGCTCCCGCCCCTCGACGTCCAGGAGGCCGTTCGCACAGGCGACGATCGTCCCGGCCTCGGCGCCCTCGATCCACGACGGCTGGGCGAGCCCTTCGGGCAGGTGGGCGACCGCCGCCGTCGCCTCGAGCAGGTTGGCGATCTTGTGGCGGTTGGGCGCCCAGGGCTTTACGTCGTCCTTGTCGAGGTAGACCGCCGCCTCCGTGAACTTGTAGGCGTCTGCGCGGATCGCCCGGTCCTCCACCTCGACCCACCTCGACCTCTCCCACCGCATCCAGGCGCCGCGCCAATGGCGCAGGGTCAAGCCCTCGGGGTGCGTGTAGTCCGCCGCGATCAGCTTTCGCGCGACCTGCATCGGCGCGCTCGGTGGCGGCAGGAGATTGGGCCCGGAGCCGTTCACCCGCGCCTCGGCCTCGGCGATCAGCTCGGCCTCGGAGGCTTGGGGGCGGTAGCGGTACGAGTACCCGTAGTCGAGAGAATTGGCGAGCTCGCGATCGCGATCACCATCCTGGCCGGGCGCGGCGATCTTGCGCACCTTGGCCGCGAGCACCTCGCGGTTCACCCGAACTCCTTTCCCATCTTCGCCTCCTGAGGTGTCCCGCGGGGCGCGCCCCCAGAAGATGGGAGACTGGGCGACGCGCCGCCACGGGACGGGGGTTGAAGGTGCTTCTCCCGTCTAAGAGAACTAAGCACCCGCGCCGCCGATTCGTGCCCTCCCATCGGGTAGCCGGCGTCGGCGAGGACCTGGGAGATGTGCCGCAGCTCAGACCGGTGGCGCCGCTTGCCAACCGGCTGCTCGGCTAGGCTCTGAAAAAGCTCGAGGTTCACGGAGACCTCCTTCCGGCGCCCGGTTCCGGCCGGGCGCCGCTCGTTGGAGGCCTTCGTCTCTCAGACCCTGGCCTGATTCAAGTTGTGGTGCTCGCGGCCCGCCCCCGCTGTACAGGCGGACCGTGAGCAATCTCTGGCTGGCCAGCGGAGGCCGGTGATCAAGCCGGCGTCCCAGACCGTACACGACTCCTCGGTCGAAACGAGCGGGGCGCCGGCCGCAAGACAAACCGGCGCCCCTGCTCAGCGATCGCCGGGCCATCCGGAACCCGGCCTCCTCGCGCCGCCGTGAAAGGAGCCTCGGCGGCGCGAAGCTCTTGCCCTACCGCTGGGCCACGTCCGGGACCTTCGCGGGGTCGATCTCCTCGAAGCTCCCCACCACCCGTTCGAGGTCACGGCGGGGGACTTGCAAGGTGGCGCGATCGCCGTAGGCCCGCGCGTCGTAGATGATGGTCTCGCCCGGCTTCGGCTGGACGTGCACGATCTCGTCGCCCGGATCGGGCTCGACGGCGTAGCCGTGGTCGGGGTCCTTCTTCCGCCGCGCCATCAGCTCGTGAACCCGGTGATCCGCACGATGCCGCTCGGGCTCGGCGCGATCAGGTCACCCCGGAGCGTCGCCCGGAGCTCGGACTGGTCGCTGTTGAACAGGCGCGAGCGGTCGAGCACGACCTCGGGGTTCTGGCGGTTGACCCAGACGACGTTCTCGGTGTCGAACAGGTAGCCCGAGTTGCAAACCGCCCCTGAGGTGCCCTGCGTCTCGTTCGTGCTCAACTGCGGCGAGGTGAACACCGGCACGCCGAAGATCCGCCGCGGCGCATCCTGCGACGGGACGGCATCCGACCACAAATAGGAGCCTGCGGTGCTCGCCTTCAGCTTCCGCAAGGTGCCGATGTTGCGCGGATGGCAGATGAACGCCATCCGCTCGAGCGGTACGTTCACCGCCTCGAGCAGCGCGATCGCGTCGGCGACGTTGTCGAACGTGATCGCCTGCCCGTTGGTCGCCGCGGCGAGGGTCTGGATCGAGGCGACGTTCTTCAACCCGCGGACGTTCGGCGGGGTGCCGTCGCCCTCCAACAATTGTTGATCCAACTTGTAGGCCAGCATCGTCGTCAAGTGCTCGGTCAGCACCCCTTGGAGCGGCGGGGTGCTGTCGTCCAGCACCTCGTTCGAGACCTGGATCAGGTGCGCGACCTTCCGCGGCGTCGCGGTGACGCTCGAAAAGGTCGGATCGCCCGGGGTGATCGTGCCGCCCTCCGACACCGTCGCCGGCGCCACATCGGCGGTCAACGTCGGGTAGGTGATCGAGTCGGCGTCGGGCATCTGGATGACCCGAACGCCGGAGCGCAGCACCACGGCGGCCGCCCGCAGGCGGTCGAACAGGGTGGTGCCGATCGCGGTCGGCGCGAGCGAGATTGCGCCCGTCAGGGCCCGCGACTCGCCCTGCTCCACCCGGCGCACCGCGTCGGCGAGCTCGCTCATGACGCGGGCCTCGGTGACCTCGTCGCCCTCGCGCTGGGTGCGGTCCTCGACGCGGAGCCCGCCGGCGGGCGCTGCGGGCTCTTCCGTGGGCTCCTCGGTGTTGGTGTTGTCGTTCTGGTCTTCGGCCGCCCGCTCCTCGGCGGGGGCCTCGGTGGTCTCTGCCACTTCGGTTTCCTCCTGCCGCTCGGGGGCGGCGGTTGTGTTCTCGGGCGCGGCCCGGTACTCGACCGGGGCGCCGTCTCCGTAAGCAGGACGGGTCACGACGGATACGTCCTGAAGCTCTGCGATCGACTCGACGTGGCGGACGTCGCCCTGCCAGCGGTCGCGGCCGACGACCATGCGCCAGCTTCCGGCTCGAAGGTCTCCCCGCTCCACCGCCTCGACCACGTCGGCCCTGCTCTGAGGGGGCGTCAGGGCCCACGAGAGCCCGTCTGCGCGGTCTTCGAGCTCGAGGGTGGTCGGATACCTTCCGATCGGCACCCCGGCGTGGTCTACGGTCGCTACAAGGTCGTCCAGCCTCGTCGCACGCAGGGCGCCGGGCTCGATCACCTCGCGCCAGCCACCGAGGTCGCGGGACTCGACGCTGTAGGGGATCAGCCCGCGGATCTTTCGCCCCTCGGCGGCGAGGGGAGCGGTCCGCTCCTCGACCTCGCCGGCGGTGGGGCGGCTGCGCTCGCCCTGATCGCACTCGGCGGCGAGCTGCTCGAGCTTTGCCCGCGCGGCGGCGAGCTGCTCGGCGGACGCGCCCTCCACCTGCCCGATCCGCTGCCGGGCGGCGGCGACCCCCTGGCAGTTGAGCGACCCGTCGGGATCGCGGACCGGCAGCCCGAAGCGCTCCTTGATCGAGTCCGAGAAGTCGGCGCCCCGATCGAGCACGCAGGCGCGGCGATACTGCTCGTCGGTATAGCCCGCCGGTGATCCGTCCCAGGCCACGTCAGCTCCTCGGGGGCAAATCCTCGAGCTCGCGGACCTCGTCGACGGTCAGGAAGCCGGCCTCGAGGGCCTTGCGTAAGCCTCGTACCGCTCCGCAGTATCGCCGCGGAGCAGGGCGTCGAAGTTGAAGCGCGCAGACACGCCCCCAGGCGCCAGGTCGGCGTCGCCGCTGATCGCCCGTTCGATCCTCACCGCCAGGGGTCGGAGCGCGTCGTCGACGAAGGCGCGGTTCTGCTGCACGACCGTGGAATACGTGAGGCTGTCCCGGCTCGAGACCCCGAGCTTGAACGGCGGGATGCCGAAGATCCGGGCGACCTCGCGGCAGGCAAGCTCGCGCTGGGCCAAAAACTCGCTGTCTTTCATCGGCGGCTCGACCCGCTCGAAGCTCAGCTCGCCCGAGAAGACAGCGATTTTCCCCGCGCCGGCGCCGACGTCCTGGCCGCGAAAGTCCTCCTGCCATGCGCTCTTGGCCGCCTTGACGTCGTCCGATCCGGGCTGCATCTCCCCCGTGGTCGAGAGAATCCCGCCGGGCCGAGCGGCGTTGCCGAGGAAGTTGCAGGCGTAGCTGACCAACCCCTCGTTGAGCTGGAGCACCTTCGCGCATTGGCGAACCGGCGAGGCGCCGCGGACGCCGTCCGGGCTCACGCCGCGGATGTGGGTGACGTCGTCGGGGCCGTGCTCGCTCACGCCCTCGCGGCGACTGAGCCGGTAGACGACCCGCCCCGCTCGCTGCTCGACGACCACCTGGTCCGGCGGTAGGCAGCCGAGCTGAACGAGCGAGCCCTCGCTGCGGAACTTGCGAAGGCGTTCCCGTTCACACAGAGGTCGACCACGATCTGGCTCACGAGGTCGGCCGAGGTCGTGCCGGGCGCGGGGCGGCGGAGGAGCTGTACCAGGCGCTGGTCCTCGCCCGCCGGCACCCGCCCCCGAGGCGTCTGGCGGTAGACGTCCAGCGGCAGGCTCGAGAGGCCGTCTGCGAGCACCTTGACCGCGGCGAAAATGTCGGCAATCCGCAGCGCGGTCTGTTCGCTGATGCCGGGCAGCGAGGTGCGCGTCATGGGCAGCAGCGCCTGGGGGACGATGCCGCGCTGGAGGGTGCGCGCCTCGGGGCCGTTCTCGCTCAGGAGATCGCGGCCGGCGAGGTAGCTGTGAAGTCTGTTGAACATGGACTCTCTGGCTCTCCCGCTTCGCCAGAGGCCATGTCCTGGGAGAGAGATCTCGATCTTAGACGACCGCTCGGCCCTCCAAACTGTTTCGTCAATGAGCAAATGCGGGTTCTGCGGAGCGGCGATCGAGCAGTCCGGCCGGGGCCGGCCCCGGCGGTATTGCTCGGCCAGCCATCGCCAGATGGCCTACGACCGCCGCCGGCTAGAGCGGCTGCTGCTCCAGCAGAAGGCCCGGCTGTTCGAGCAGTTCGGTAGCAGGGTTGCTCCCGGGCGCGAGCCGATCCTGACCTCGCCGCTACCGCCCCGGCCATGAGACTCGAGGACTTCGCCCGAAGCTGCGGCTTCGCGCTCGAGCCGTTCCAGAAGCGGATTGCCAAGGCGATCGCCGGTCCCGAGCGCGAGGTCGTGGTCTCGACGCCCAGAGGGGCAGGCAAGACGTCGCTCGCCGCACTCCACGCCGTCCACCACCTGGTCGAGGTCGAGGGCGCCGCCGTCTACTGCGTGGCGGCGTCGGTGCCCCAGGCGCGCATCCTCTACGAGGCGGCGGCAAGCTTCGCGCGGGAACTCGACCACCCGAACATCGTCTATCGCCACCACGAGCTGCGGTGGTGCCCAGTTCCCGACAACGCGACTCGCTTCACCCGCCACATGCGCGTCCTGGGGGCGGAGGCGCCGCGGCTCCACGGCCTCACGCCGACGCTGATGTTCCTAGACGAGTTGCAGGCGATCGCCCACGACGGCATCTACCTCGCGTTGGCGACCGCGTTGCACAAGAACCCACACTCGCGGCTCGTGATCACGTCGACGGCGGCGGCGGGCGGTGACACGCCATTGGGCCGGCTTCGAGCACGTGCCCTTTCGGGCGACGTCAGGCGCCGTGGCCCGGTCGTAGACGCCCATACAGACGGCCTGCGGTGGCTGTCTTGGGAAGTGCCCGAGGATGCCGAGGTCACGATCCGCCGGGTGAAGCAGGCGAACCCCGCGAGCTGGATCACGACAGGGCAGCTCCGCGAGCAGCGGCAGCGGCTACCCGAGGTCGCCTTCCGGCGCTTCGTCTGCAACCAATGGATCGAATCCGAGAACTACTGGCTGCCGGCGGGCGCCTGGCAGGCTTGTGCCGGCGAGCCCGCCTTCGAGGACGGCGAGCGGATCGTCGTCGGCATCGACATCGGCGGCGAGCGCTCAGATTCGGCCGTCGTCTGGCTGAACGGGCGCCTCAATGTCGGCGTCGAGGTGCTCTCCGGCGATCGGGCGGTGCTCGACATCGCCGACGTTGTCCACGAGCTCGCCGAGCGGTTCACGATCGTGGAGTGCAGCTTCGACCCATGGCGGGCGGGTCAGATCGGCCAGGAGCTCGAACAGCGCGGGATTCGCGTCTCCGCGTTTCCGCAGCATGACGCGCGGATGATCCCGGCCTCGCAGCGACTTCACGACGCGATCGTCGAGCAGCGGATCGTGCACCCGAACGACGAACGCTTGAACCGCCACGTCGCCGCCACGATCGCCCGCCACGGGCGGCGCGGTTGGCGGCTCGACAAGGCGAACCGCTCCGACAAGATCGACGCCGTGGTCGCGTTGGCGATGGCACTCGACCGGATCGAGAACCGGCCGCAGCCCACTCGGCTGGTCGGCTGGTTGTGAAGCGCCCTTGCCTCGCCTGCGGCCTGCTGACGGATGGCTCCTACTGCGCCGCTCACCGCCCACGTCGGCCCCGTGGCCGTCAGCTCGCGAAGCTCCGCGCCCGTACCTTCGCCGTCTACGGGCACCGCTGTCTCGACTGCGGGCGCTCAGACGTCCCGCTGGAGGTCCATCACGTCAACCGGGACCCAACGGACGACCGGATCGCGAACACGATCCCGCTCTGCCGCGATTGCCACCGATCGCCGGAGATGCACCGCTGAATCGGGGCGGCCCTGGCGAGAGAACGGAGCGCGAAAGCCCCGGCCGACGTTGATCCGAAAGGAGTACGTGCAAGAGACTCAGACGGCGCCGACCGAGGCTCCTGGCGATCCTACGCCCAAGCGGGAACAGGGCTGCCCCGCCCCACCCCGCCAGATTCCGGCGTTTCCGGGGTCTCCCCAAAACGTGGTAATGCAAATCGGGGATTTGCGGCAAATCCCGTTTATAAGGGCCGCAGTTTGCGCAACGCTGCTCCAACAAGAGTCAAAGGCAGAGCACGCCGAGGGCGTGTGCTGTCAAGAGAGGAGCAGGATGAAACGATTGCTATTGCTCGCGATCAGCGTAGGCGCGATCGCGGCTTTTGCGTTCCCGGCCATGGCGTCCGCCCAAAGCGGGCACTTCGTCGGTACGCAGACCTGCATCGACAACGGAACGACGGTGACCTGTAGCGGCAAGGTGGCCGGTCTCGGAGGCACGACGTTCGAGCTTAGGGTGAGTGCCACGGGCACCGCGAGCGTCACCTGCACGAATCCGGCCGGGAACGTTGCCCCGGGTCAGTCATTCACCACCACGTCGACTGGCTCCGGCGGTCCGCAGCCCACGCCGAGGAACGGCCAGGCCAGCTACTCGGTGACGACGAGCACACCCTCGGCTCCAGCGGGATCGTGTCCGAACCCGAAGTGGACGGCGAGCGTAACGGACGTGCAGTTCACGACCGCGACGATCACTCTCCTTGAGAACAACGCGGTCTCCGACACGGAGACGGTGACAGTCTCCCAGCCGTAGGCGAGCGAACAAATGCCGGAGAGAGGAGAGAAACGACCCCGGGCGGCGGCATTGCCTGCCCCGGTTCTTGGCGTTGATTGGCGTGTAACGGCCTGCTCGAGGTCCATCTCACCGGCTCCGGCCAGCAATGGGCTCTCGCGCGGAGCCACACCGGCTCTGACGGTCTCTGACAGCGCCCGGGGGGCATGTGCCTCCGGGCGTTTGTCGCGCTAGAGGCACCGAGCACCGTGTTCGGTCATCCCCGAGCCCCCCGCGACGTTATGACCGGGATGCCGCAGGTCAGCACCAAGGTCGCAGCACGACATTTTTGGCGGGCGCAGTGGCACAGTTTCCACACCGAGAGGGTCAAAGAACGGCGATAGGATCTCCGGCACCGCGCATGGACTTCCGTCCCGGAGAGCGATACCAGCGGCCAGCGGCGAGCGGCGCGTCGTGGTACACGGATGCACTAAGCGAAGTGCGTGAACAACGGGCGGGTTCGGTCCCGATCCAGATCGAGATCCTTGGGGGAGGTGAGGTCCGCGGTCTTCTACAAGGCGTCAGCGATCCCCCTCTTGGTGCACACGGCGCGATCAACCTCGAAAGCGGTCAGGCCATCCCATGCGAGGACATCGAAGCCTTCACGCTGCTCCCCGGGCCCGGCGACTAAACGAGCACGGCCGTTTATACCATGTGCCGCGGGCAGACGCCCAGGGTGCGCACGCGGTCGTCCGGGAACGCCGCCACCACCAGGTGCGAGGCTGCCGCGCCGCAAGGGGCCTCCGAGCCGCTCGCCCCGCTGCCGCAGGTGCGGCGGATGGGCTTGGAGTCCACCCTCGCCCTCCGCGCCTCCTCGGCGTGATCCTCGCAGAGCACGCCGACGCCGATGTGATCGGGCTCCAGGTCGAGGCGCACGCGCGTCGGCGAAGCGTCGCAGTCCTCGAAGCTGCACACGAGCCCATCGAGCTCGGCTGTGAACATGATGCGTGCCTCAGCCATGGCCGCAGAGCCTACGCGCGCCCCCGGTCGGTGTGGCCCGATTGTGGCCCAGATGCCTCCAGCGCGCGTCGCATCGGGAATGCGGGGGCCTTGGGACCGAGGGGGCGAAATCCGTGTCTGCAAGCGGGATTCGTCGCCCTCCGTCGTCCGGCGTCGTCCGCGTCGTCGTGGCCTGTCACGCCGGGAGGCCGCGGGTTCGAGTCCCGTCGCTCCCGCTTAGTTTTCCGCCTGGAACGGTGCGGGTTATGCCGGCGCGGCCCTGATCCGGCGCCGAGATGCCGTGATTCCACCATGCACGGGGCCAGACCCCGGATTCCATGCCTTCGCCGAGGAGGTACGGCAGGGTGGCCACACCGTGCACGCACTGGATCTCTTCGACGGCCGAGCTTTCGCCACGATCGACGATGGCATGGCGTACGCCCACGAGATCGGCTTCCCCGAGATCATCATCGAGCGCAACGAGCGCGCGGTGAATGAACTCCACCCTGAACTCGTCTACGCCGGCTTCTCCCTGGTTTACTGCCCACGCAGAAGCTCGCGCAGACCCGTCAGGTAGCGCGAGGCGCACTGCTCTTCTACTCGTGCGTGGCGCTCGCATACTTCGGCGGGTCCTGGCCGGCCGACAGCGCGTGCACTCGTCGAGACGGCCAAGGATGGGGAGCTCTTTCTTTATCCCGGCGATCCACACCACTTCGCCGACAGCAGCGTGCCGTCCTCTGACGTGGACGCAGCGGCGCCGCTCACCCGACGCGTCCTCGACTTCCTCCGATCTCCTGACGACTGATCCTCTGGTCGGGGCAGGAATGCGACGCCGCACTGAGGCTCAGCCGGCGAGGTGCTCGCTGAACCAGTCGACGGTCAGCTCGGCCATGCGCTCGAGCGCCGCCTCCTCCTCGAACAGATGCCCGGCGCGCGCGACCACCTCGATCGTCGCCGGGGCTGCCATCCGCTCGGCGGCCTGCGTGTTGAGGTCGAGCACCTGGGGATCGCGCTCCCCCACGATCAGCAGAGTGGGGACGTTCACGCGCTCGAGCGCCTCCTTCGCGAGATCAGGTCGCCCGCCCCGCGAGACGACCGCCGCCACGCGGTCCGCCCGCTTGGCAGCGGCGATCAGCGCTGCCGCGGCACCCGTGCTGGCGCCATAGGTCCCGACGCGCAGGTCGCGGGCCCGCTGGTCTTCGCCCAGCCAGTCGATCGCGATGACCAGGCGCTTCGCCAGACGGTCGACGTCGAAGCGCAGGTCGCCCGTCTCCAGGTCGTAGCGCTCCTCGGTCTCGGTCAGCAGGTCCAGCAGGAGGGTCCCGAACCCGGCCTGCACGAGGGCGTCGGCTACGTAGCGGTTCCTGGGGCTGTGGCGCCCGCTCCCGCTCCCGTGGGCGAAGACGACGATTCCCGTTGCCGCGTCCGGGATGGCCATCGTCGCCTCCAGCTCCGCGCCGTCGATCGGGATCGTCACGGCGATCGCGGCTCGTTCCAGGGTCTCCAGAGAGCTCATGCCAAACGCCTACCCGGTGGGCACGTCATAAAGCTCGGCGGCGTGGATCGCCCGACGAGTTTTGCGGTACAAGTGATGCGTGGCGGAGAACCTGACGCGCCAGATCCTCGCCGAGCACCTCACAGCCGGAGAGCTTCGTCCTGGGCGGGAGATCTCGGTCCGCATCGATCAGACGCTGACCCAGGACGCGACCGGGACGATGGCCTTCATGCAGTTCGAGGAGCTGGGGGTCCCCAGGGTCCAGGTCGATCGCGCCGTCCAGTACATCGACCACAACGTCATCCAGCTCGACTACAAGAACCCGGACGACCACCGGATGCTGCAGGCGATGTGCGCCAAGTACGGCGCCTACTTCTCCCGGGTCGGCAACGGGATCTGCCATTACGTCCACGTCGAGCGCTTCGCCAAGCCGGGCGACATGCTCGTCGGCGCCGACTCGCACACGACCACGAGCGGCGCGCTGGGGATGATCGCGATCGGCGCGGGCGGGCTCGACGTCGCCGTGGTGATGGGCGGACATCCTTACTCCATCTCCTGCCCGAAGGTCGTCGAGGTCCACCTGTCGGGCGAGCTGGTCCGCCCGTGGGTGCAGGCGAAGGACGTGATCCTGGAGCTCCTGCGGCGCCTCGGCGCGAGCGGCGGCAAGAACAAGATCTTCGAGTTCACCGGTCCGGGGGTCCGCACCCTGTCGGTGCCCGAGCGCGGGACGATCGCCAACATGATCGCCGAGCTGGGCGCCACCTCGGCCGTATTCCCGCCCGACGAGCAGACGCTGGATTGGCTTCGCCGCCAACGGCGCGAGGGCGACTTCGTCCAGGTCGGGCCCGAAGCCGGCTGTACCTACGACGAGCGCATCGAGATCGAGCTCGACGAGCTCGGGCCACTCGTCGCCAAGCCGCACAACCCGGACAACGTCGTTTCGGTCGAGGAGGTGGCCGGAACGGAGGTCGCGCAGGTTTGCATCGGCTCGTCGGTCAATTCCGGCTACCCGGATCTTGCGCTTCCGGGCGCTGTGCTCGCCGACCGGGGTGGCCAGATCGTGCACCCAAGCGTCGCGGCGACGGCCACGCCCGGCTCACGCCAGATCCTCGCCGCGATCGCGGAGTCTGGCGTGTACGCGCAGCTCATGGAGGGGGGCGTGCGGATGCTCGAGCCCGTCTGCGGGCCATGCGTGGGGATGGGCCAGGCGCCGCCCAGCGACTCGAACTCGCTGCGCACCTTCAACCGGAACTTCCCGGGCCGGTCCGGGACGCCGACGGACAACGTCTATCTCTGTTCCCCGGCGGTCGCGGCGGTCTCGATGCTCACCGGCCGGATCGAGGATCCCCGCGAGTACGGTGAGGCGCCTGACATGCTGCCGATGCCAGAGCTCCGCCCCTACCTGGACGACCGCCACATCTTCTCGCCGGCCCCCGAGGACGAGGCCGGGCGGATCGGGATCCCGCGCGGGCCGAACATCAAGCGCCCGCCGCGTCACGAGCCGCCGCCGGATTCGGTCGAGGGGCGGATCGCGACGGTCCAGGGCGACGACATCTCGACCGGCGACCTCGCCCCGGACGGGGTGGTGGTGATGGCCTACCGCTCGAACGTCCCCGCGATCGCGGAGTTCACGTTCCAGCACCGGGATCCGGGCTTTCGCGAGCGGATCACCGAGTGGGGCGGCGGCTTCATCGTCGCCGGCGACAACTACGGGCAGGGCTCCTCCCGCGAGCACGCCGCCCTCGCGCCGCTCCAGCTCGGCGTGCGGGCGGTGTTCGCGAAGTCATTCGCCCGCATCCACCGGCGCAACCTCGTGGCCCAGGGAATCGTCGCCCTCACCTTCCTCGAGGTCGCCGACTACGACCGCGCCGAGGTGGGACAGACTTGGCGGCTGTCCAAGCTCCGGGAGGAGCTCGAGGCGGGGAGCGAGACCATCACCGTTGAGGTCGCGGACAGCGGCGAGAGCTTTCAGGCCGGACACGACTTCTCCGACGCGGAGCGGCAGATCCTGCTCGCGGGCGGCCTCCTCAATTATCTGCGCCGCGGCGAGTCCTCGGACGGCGGCAACGGCCGGGCCGACAGGGAGGCGCGGGAGGAAGAGGTCGGCGAGGACCGGCTTCTGAGCGACGAGCAGGGGCCGGGCGGTCATCATGGCTGACGGCCTTCTGGGCCTCAAACGCCAGCGGTTCCGCGACCGCCGTGACGCGGGCAGACAGCTCGCTCACGAGCTGGAGCGCTACGCCGGGAGGCCCGACCTCGTAGTCCTCGGCCTGCCGCGGGGTGGCATCCCGGTCGGATATGAGATCGCGCGACATCTCGATGCTCCATTTGACGCGATGCTGGTGCGAAAGCTCGGCGTTCCGGGACACGAGGAGCTGGCGATGGGCGCGATCGCGAGCGGGGGCACGCGGATCCTGAACGAGGAGGTGGTGCGGGCACTCGACATCGATGACGCGCAAATAGCCGCGGTCGCGGCCCGCGAGCAGGCCGAGCTCGAGCGCCGGGAGCGGCTCTACCGCGGCGGCGCGCCCGCGCCGGAGGTGCGCGACCGCACGGTCATCGTCGTCGACGACGGGCTCGCCACCGGATCCACGATGCGGGCCGCCACGGCGGCCATACGCGCCCGAGGCCCGAAGGCGATCGTGATCGCGACGCCGGTTGCCTCCCCGGCAGCCTGTGCCGAGCTCGAGAGCCACGCGGATGAGATCGTTTGCGCGCTTGTCCCGGAGCCCTTCCTGGCCGTCGGGGCCTGGTACGAACGGTTCGATCCACCGAGCGACGAGGAGATCAAGGAGCTACTCGCGGCCGGCCGCTGACGCCCCACCGGCCGCCCCGTGGCTGCTAGTCGCGCGGCCCCGCGACGTGCCTCAGTCGCCCTGCCCGGAGCGCTCCTTCGACGAGGCCGGTCGCGCCGCGGCCTGGATTCGCTCCCATTCGCCGTAGCTTGCGGCGGGACGTGGTCCGCCGGGGATCATCGTCCCGGGCACGCTGTGGCGGTGATCCGCCCTCGCGCCGGAGGCCTGCACCTCGTCGCCGTGGACGAGCTGCTCGTCTCGCCCCGGCCCCTCCAGCGCAGCCGGCAGCCGGTCATCGATGTGGCGCTGCCTGCGGATTCGATCCCCGCTGCTGTCTCGGTCTGAGGGCATCATTCGCGTCCTACCCGGTTGGCCGGAATCGAATCCCCTAGTCAGGCCCACCACAGGCGCTCCAGAGCTCAGTGAGCGGGCCGTCCGACCCGTGAACGGGATCGTCGTCGGGCAGCGGGACGGCGGCGATGTTCGCGAGGACCTCGTCACGCTCGGCCGGATCACCGCGGCGCAGGTCCCAGCGCATCCCGTTCGGATAGGCGCCGACCACCACAAGGTCGTCGCTCGAGCCCGCGTTGCAATGACCGGTTCCGGCGGGAAGCACCAGGACGTCGCCCATGCGCACCCCGAACCGGCGTCCGCTGGGCCCGCCGAGGATGACCGTCGCCGATCCGGCGACGATGCCGAGGACCTCGTGGGCAGTGGAGTGGAAGTGGTGGAAGGAGAAGATCCCGTCGACCCAGCCGCCGAACCACCCGTTCGGGCCAAACAGCGCCTCACAGTCGCCCGCGTTGCGGGACGCGTCGACGTGGTGATAGACGAGCACCGGCAGCGGGGAGTTAGGGATCCCTCCGGCGTCCTCGAAGTTGTAGGTCTCCGGCTGCGCCATCTCACGAAGCGAGCATCCCCAGGTTAAGGTCGTCGGGCGATTCGGGTAGACGCGATCCAGGACATGACCAAGCGGGGTGACACCTCGGCGCGGCCTGCGGAGGCGACGTGAGCAGCGCGCTGGACTCATTGTCCGCCGAGGAGCGCGCGAAGCTCAAGCGGGCATCCCAGCCGCGCGGCCTGGAGCCGATGATGGCGAGGCTGACGGATGAGCGCTTCTCGGATCCCGACTGGATCTTCGAGCGCAAGCTCGACGGCGAGCGCTGCCTCGCATACCGCACGCCGCGCGGGGTCCACCTCCGCTCCCGCACCCAGCACCTACTGGACCGCTCCTACCCCGAGCTCGTCGAGGCGCTGGAGGAGCAGGACTCTCCGGAGCTCGTCGTCGACGGCGAGATTGTTGCCTTCGCCGGCGGCGTGACGAGCTTCTCGCGCCTCCAGGGCCGGATGCAGATCCAGGATCCCGAAAAGGCGCGCCGCACGGGGATCGCCGTCTACCTCTACCTCTTCGACCTCGTCCACCTCGACGGCCACGACACGACGGCGCTCCCGCTGCGCGCCCGAAAGCGGCTTCTCCGGCGGGCGCTCTCCTACCACGACCCGATCCGCTGGATCGCTCATCGCAATCGCGACGGCGAGGCCCTCTTCGCCGACGCGTGCAAACGGGGGCTCGAGGGATTGATCGCCAAGCGAGCCGACTCCCTGTACCGGCCCGGTGCGCGGTCCGCCGACTGGCTCAAGTTAAAGTGCTCTTACGAGCAGGAGCTGGTGATCGGCGGCTTCACGGCGCCCAAGGGCTTGCGGACGGACTTCGGGGCGCTGCTGGTCGGCTACAACGAGGATGGCACGCTGCGTTACGCCGGCAAGGTCGGCACCGGTTTCGATCGCGAGACGCTGGGGGCGCTGGGCCGGCGGCTGCGAGACCTCGAGCGCGACGAATCGCCGTTCGCGGACGTCCACCCCATCCCGGCTGGGACGCACTGGGTGGAGCCCTCGCTGGTCGGCCAGTTCGCCTTCTCGGGGTGGACGCGCGACGGCCGCCTGCGCCACCCGCGCTACCTGGGTCTCCGCGACGACAAGCCCGCCACCGAGGTGGTCCGCGAGCGGCCGTCATGAAGGTCGAGATCTCGAATCCCGACAAGGTCCTCTTCGAGGACGCAGGGGTGACCAAGGGCGACCTGGCGCGCTACTACGAGCGCGTATCGGATCGGATGCTCCCGCACCTGCGCGGCAGGCCGATCAGCATGCAGCGGTTTCCCGACGGGATCGGGGCCGGGGGGTTCTTCCACAAGGACGTTCCCGATTACTTTCCCGACTGGATCGAGCGGGTCAAGGTCAGAAAGCGCGGCGGCTCGGTCACCCAGGTGATCGTGCGCGACCGGGATACGTTGAGGTACCTGGTCGACCAGGCGACGGTCACGCCGCACGTCTGGCTCAGCCGCGCCGACAACCTCGAGCGCCCGGACAGGCTGGTGTTCGACCTCGACCCCTCACGCCCGGACTTTCCGTCCGTGCGGCGCGCCGCCCGCGAACTCGGCTCGCTGCTAGACGACCTCAACCTGCCGCGCTTCGCGATGACGACCGGCTCGCGCGGGATCCACGTCTGGGTACCGCTGCGCCGGGAGGCGGGATTCGATGAGGTCCGCGGATTCGCCCGCGAGGTTGCGCGGGAGCTGGAGCGCCGTCATCCGGATCTCGTCACCACGGCGCAGCGCAAGTCAAAGCGCGGCGACGCGATCCTCGTCGACGTGATGCGCAATGCCTACGCGCAGACCGCCGTTCCGCCCTACGCGGTGCGCCCCAAACCCAAGGCGCCCGTCGCGATGCCGCTGGAGTGGGTGGAGCTCTCGGACTCGCGGCTCAAGCCCGATCGCTGGACGACCAGCACCGCCCTCCGCCGGCTGTCGAGAAAGCGTGGCCTGTGGTCCGGCTTCGCCGCCGCCGCAGTCTCCCTGCGTGCCGCGCGCAAGCGGCTCGATCGGCTCCGCGAGGGTGGCGAGGCCTGAGGTCGAGGGCGGGCGTTCAATGCGGATCAAGTTCCTCGGCACCGGAGCGAGCGGCGGCACGCCTGGATCAGGTCGCTCGCACCGCCGCGAGAGCTCAGCGGTGATCAGCCGTGGCGGAACGAGCATCCTCATCGACGTCACGCGTTACTTCGGCGAGCAGCGGGAGCAGATCGACCGCCCTCCGGACGCGGCCCTGCTTACCCACGCGCACCGGGACGCCTTCGGCGGGCTCGCGACGCTCGGCCGCTGGCTTCGCGGTCGAGGATCCCCGCCGCTGCGGACACACGCATCGCCGGAGACCATCGCCGCCGCCCACCAGCGCTTTCGCAGGCTGGAGCGCATCGAGTTCGTTGCGGTCGGCGAACGGCGCCGCCGCAGGATCGGCGGCCTGACCGTCACACCGATCACCGTTCCCCACGCGCGCGAGCGGCGCTTCCCCACCTACGCCTGGCGGATCGCGGCGGGCGGCGTGCGCCTGGTGTATGCCTCGGACGTGGCGCGGCTCACGCCGCAGCTGCGGCGGTTCGCGGACGGGGCGGATGCCCTGGTCATCGACGCAGCGATGTGGGGTCGGTCGCTCTTCTCGCACCTGACGATCGACCGCGAGCTCCCCAGGCTGTGCGAGTGGCACGTGGCGCGCATCCTCCTCACCCAGATCGGCAGGACCGTCCCCGAGCACCGGCAACTGGTGCGCGAGGCGAGGCGTCTGTGCCCGAAAGCGCTCCCCGCCTACGACGGCATGGATGTCGATCTCGCCTGAAGAAGCTCCGGGCGCGGGGGCTGATGCGCGCTGAGGGCCGATGGCGCGCAGCACTCGCAAGCGTCGCCTTGCCACGCGTCGCGTGCCTCCGACACTGCCATGCCGGCGATGACCAGCGCTGCGAGCGGGTCCGCCCACCACCAGGTGAGGATCGCGTTGGCCCCGAGTCCGATCATTAGGGCGCCCGAGAGATAGGCGCACAGCATCGTCTGGCGGCTCTCGCTCATCGTCGCCGCCGATCCAAGTTTCTCCCCGACCCGTCGCTTCGCCCAGGCCAGCGGCGGCATCACGAGCAGCGTCACCGCCGAGAGTCCAATACCGATCCAGCTCACCCCGGGCTCGTCACCCGCGGCCACGTCGTGGATGGAGGCGACGGCGACATATGCGGCGAGGAGAACGAATGAGGCGGCGATCAGCTGCTGCGCTCGGCGCTCGGCGCTTGCCGAGCCTGAGCGCGACGCGGACATGAGCCAGAGCACGACGATCCCAGCCACAGCCTCGATGAGGCTGTCTCCACCGAATCCGACCAGGGCGATGGAACCGGCGACGGCTCCGGCGAGGATGGCTACCGCGGCCTCGGCGAGGTGCCAGGCGAGGCCGGACCACGCGAGCAGGCGTGCGTGCCTAACCAGCCGCTCACGCGGAGCCGCAGCCGGCGGAGAGCTCAATTGCGCGGCCTGGGCAACCGGCGGCCTCGTACCGCGTTGGGTTTTGGGGGCGCAATCGCGTACCTGAGACCCCAAACGTCTCATCGCCGGGTGGGGGTCATCCGGTCGAATGTAACGTTGCGGGTTGAATCGCGATGAGGCTGGGCGAGGTCGAGCCCAGGATATGAGGATCGACTCAGCCGAGAGGCTCCAGGACCTGCTTGTGCGCGGTGGGCAGCTCGTCGAGGTCCTTCCGGAGGAGGAGTACAGCGAGGAGCACCTGCCGGGCGCGATCAACATCCCGCTCAAGCGGCTCGACGCCGAGGCGGCAGCCCCGCTCGACAAGCGCAAGGAGGTCATCGTCTACCGCTGGGACGCGCTTGAGACATGAGCCCGCGTGCCGCGTGCCGGCTCGAAGCACTCGGGTTCGACTGTGCGTCCGCATCGTCCGCTCCAGGAGGTGCTCGAGAGCCTGGCCGAGCGCCACCTGCGGTTCGCGGTCGTTACCACCCCCGAGGGGCGCCTGATCGGCGTGATCCGGCGCTCGTAACGGTCCTGGTCCCCACCAGACGGTCCGCCGCAGCAAGCAGGCTGGCACCGGGATCGGCTTCAGATCAGCTGAGACCCTCCTGGGCGGGCCTTCGGTTCGCCCCCCGCGAGCGCTCGAACGATCCCCTCTCTTCGGCCCGGCGCTTCAGGTCGTCGAGGTGCTCGCGTACCACGCGCTCCCATTGCGGCTTTACCCAATGTCGGGCGGCGATCCGCCCGAGCACGAAGAAGTCGATGCCCAGCTCTCCCTCGTAGCGCAGTTCCGTCTCGCCGTCGGCCGCGCGGAGCGCGAACTCCTCGACGGCGTGTGGCACCGGCCCAGCCAGGTGGGTGAAGCCGACACGGGCGGGCGCCTCGAAGTCGATTGCCTCGACGGTCCGCGCGGTGTAGAAGTGGACCGGCGTCTGGTGAGCCGCGACGACGAGATCCTCGCCTCTCGCGACGACGTCGATCCCGGAGCCTCCGGGCGCCCGACCGAGGTAGGGCGCGACGATCGTCTCGAAGACGAGCTCCCGCGGCGCCGCGATCCTGACGGTGATCGGGCCGAGCTCATGAAGGCTGCGCCCCCATCCGAGATCAAGGTGGAGGCGGCCCATCGCGAGCAGCAGGAATGCGCCGCCCACCAGCACGACCAACAGCACGCAGAGAACGCCGACGGCGACCCAGAGCGCCGTCATTCGCGCGCGTGCCGCCGGCAGCGCCGCATCAGCGCACAGCGGTGAAGATCGCGTAGCCGAGCGCGCCCTGAGCGATCGCGTCCCGAGCGGCTGCGACCAGTTCGACAGCGTCGTCGATTCCAATCGGCGTGGACATCGGCGAGTCGAAGCCGAGAATCCGCGCCCCACGCAAGCGATCGTGAACGCGCTCCGCCAAGGCGGCTGCGTCCTCATCGCGCCGCTCGGTCCCGGTCAGGCACAGGTCGGCGGCTGCGATGAGGTCCACGTAGCCATCGACGGACAGCGCCCCGCCGACGCACGCGACCGTGGCGAGCGCGCCGTCGAGCTCCGGCGGCAGGCGCGGACGATCGGCCACGACCACGTCACAGAGGGCGAGCCGGCCGCCGGGCCGGAGCACCCGCCGGATCTCCCGCAACGCCTGGACCTTGTGCTCAAAGGTGCAGAGCGAGCACTCACAGAGCACCGCGTCGAAGCGACGGTCCTCGAACGGCAGCGCCTCGGCGTCGCCGATGATGAACCGGACGCGGTCGCCGAGCGCGGCCGCCGCGGCCGCCCGCCGCGCAACGAGATCCGCGCTCTCCCCGTACTCCACTCCCACCACCACGCAGCCGTACTCCCGCGCCGCGAGCAGAGCCGAGGTGCCCGTTCCGGAGGCGACGTCGAGTAGGCGCTCGCCAGGCCGGATGCCGATCAGCTCGAGCGCACGCCGCGTCCCTGCCTCGCCGCCGGGGTGAAGCTCGCCGCCGAGCAGCCACTGCACGGCGGGGCTCGCGTAGGTGACGGCGCAGGTGGCTTTCACGCCTGCCTCGACAGCGACCCCCTCACCTGCTCGCGGTAGCCGACCGAGTTGTAGGCGCAGAACGGGATGAGCCTGCCGTCCGGGACGATCTCCGACACGCAGCACTTGCGAAGTTTGCCGACATCGAGCGTGTACGGGTCCTGGAAGTCCTGGACCACGATCATGAAGCCGCGTGCCGCGAGCTCGCGTAGCTCGGCCGGGATGGCCCCGGCGCAGGCGATGCAGTCCAGCCGCTCGGCGACGGGAGCGCTGCCACCAACCGCCTTGGCCGACCAGAGCCCCTCTAATGCCTCCCGGACTTGGAGGTCGGGAACCGCCCGGTTCGTCACGTAGTCCAGGTAGTCCTCGACGTCGACGAGCCGGGTCAGCGGAACGACGTCGCGGCCGTCATAGAGCGCGAAGGTCGCCGAGCGGCACGTCGGCGAGCAGCACGGAACCGGGACGAAGTCGTCGGCGCGAAACCACTCGGGAAGCTGGGCGGCGATCGCCTCGATCACGTCCGAGTTCGTGAGCTTGTCCAGCGGGTCAGACTCACTGCGGAAGCGGCCAGAATGAGTGACGGGCTGGAAGAAGATGCCGGTCACCGCCGGGTGCTCGATACCAAAGCGCACGATCGGACCCACCTCGTGCTCGTTGACCCGGCGCTCGATGGCGGCCGCGAGCGAGGCACTCACACCCGCCTGCGCACAGTGATCCAGCGCGCGAAGCTTCTCCTCGGTCAGCCGCTTGCCCCGGATCGCGAGCTGCGTGACCTCCGTGAGGCCGTCGAACTGCAGGTAGACGTGGACGCCGAGCTCGGCGAGGGCGGGCGCGAAGGCGCGGTCGCGGGCGAGCCGGATGCCGTTCGTGTTCAGCATCACCACGGGGATCCCGCGGCGCTTGGCGGCCGCGAGCATCTCCAGGATCTGGGGGTGGATCGACGGCTCGCCGCCGGAGAGCTGCACCGCCTCAGGCTCACCCTCCGCACGGATGAAGGAGTCGAGCATCGACTCCACCTGCTCCAGGGCCAGAGAGAAGCCGTGGCCGTTCCGCCCAGTTCCCGATTCGGCGAAGCAGATCGGGCAGTCCAGGTTGCAGGCTGTGTTCACCTCGATGATCCCCAGGCACGTGTGCTGGGCGTGCTCGGGGCAGATGCCGCAGTCGTTGGGGCAGCCGGTTTCGACCGCCGTCTGGCGCTCGCGCGGGCTCTCCCCCGGCTTGTCGAAGCGCTGGATCTCCAGGTAGCGGCGCGCGTCGCCGTAGACGACAGCCTCGAAGGTGCCGTGCTCGGGGCACTCGCGGCTGAGCACCACGCGTCCGCCGCGTTCGAGGAGATCGGCATCGAGGACGACCCTGCAGCCCGGGCATATCGACTGCGTCCTCCCGAGCAGCGCCGCATCTTCGGCCGGCGGCGCCGGCGCAACCGATCTGACGCCTCGGCGACCGTTGTGCATGCCCCTCCTACCCGTGCGGCTGCCTCCTGGGTTCACGGCACGAGCGCTCATCGGTGGATACTCGCACCCGCGCGGCCCTGAGTGCGCTCAACAGTGACCGACTCCACGTAGCGCGTGACCGCGCTCGGGTCGGCGCGTGCGTGTAGCGGTGGAGCACCCGGCTCAACTCGGCGACAGGTCGCTCTCGTCGGACGTCGGCGAGCGTGGATGAATGACGGTGGCGCGGTCCCAGCCCCGCGGAGCGTCACCGCCATCCGATGACACACTCGCCGGGCCGTGTCCACCTTGGTCGCGATCGTCCTGCTCGTCATCGGAATCGTGCTGGTCGTCGGTGGCGCGGGGTTCTTCTTCGAGGCGGTGGTTGCGGGCGCTTCCCGGCTGGGGGTCTCCGCCTTCGCGCTCACCGCCGTGATCTCGGGCTTCGAGCTCGAGAACCTGGCCGCCGGGATCGCGGCCAATGCGAACGGGCTGCCGGGCGCGGCGGCGGGAACGTTCCTCGGCGGGACGACCTTCCTCGCCCTCGGCGTGGCGGGAGTCGGTGGGCTCCTCGCGCCGATCCGGGCCGATCTGCCGCGTTCGGTGCTCGCCTGGCTCGCGCTGTCGCCGCTGCCGCTGCTCGCGCTGGCCGCCGACGGCGAGCTCTCGCGACTGGACGGCGGGCTGCTGTTGGCGTGGTCCGCGGTTGCGATCGCGGGGATGGCGCGGGGCGGGCGGGCGCTGCTCGTGGCCGGCGCGCCCCGCATAGCCCAACGCCGATGGCTCCTTCGGATGCTGGCGGGGCTGGCGGTCCTCACCGGGGGCGGTGTCGCCCTCGGCGACGGGTTGCGCCGAGTCGTGAGCGACCTCGGCGTCTCGCAGACGTTGCTCGGCAACACGGCGATCGCCGCGAGCGTGGAGGCCGAGGAGGTGGGCCGCGTGGCGGTGCCCGCGAAGCGCGGCCGTGGCGATGTCGCGATCGCAAACGTCGCCGGAACGATCGTCCACTTCGCGGCGTTCAACGCTGGCGTGATCGCGCTCGTGCGGCCGCTTCCCCTCGACTCCGCCTCGCTTCACCTGCACCTGCCGGTGGCCGTCGGGGCGACGCTCGTCCTGTGCGCGGCGCTTCTCCTCGGCCGGGGGATTGGCCGCCGCACCGGCGCCGCCCTGGTGGCGCCCTACGCCGGCTACATCGCGGCTGCGATCGCGATCAGCTGACGCGGCCCCACACGACCAGGCTGACTGGGTTAAGGGGCTCTAGCACCGCTAAGCCCGTCATGCGAAAACGTGGCTACAGGGCGCCGCCGGCTGCAGGCGGAGCGGTCGGGTCGGAATCCTCCTCGCCCAGTCC
>JBKPHA010000030.1:0-11792 GCA_046729615.1 Actinomycetota bacterium | reverse complement strand
GGTCAACACTGTCAACGGCGACTGGAACCTCCAGCCCGAGCACCTCAAGGACCTGTGCGTGAAGGCAGGTCTCCTCGTCAAGGAGTTCGCAGACATCCAGTTATCTTGGATTCCTCGGGAAATGAACCTCGAAGCGGACGCACTTGCAGGCAGAGCGCTCGGCCGCGGCCGCTAACCCCAACCAACCGCCATTCCTCGTAGGGATCTGGGCATCTCGGAGGACGAGCTCCAGCCCAGGCGCCGTAGCAGTTCGCTTTTGCATTCGCGACAGCCTGGCGTGAAAGCGGCAGCGGGTTTGCTGTCACGACTCCTGCGCTGCCTCGAGTACCGAAGGAGAGCGGTTGCGGAGATCAACTCGCTCAGGTGAACTTCGCGTCTGAGCTCCGGAAATCAGAGGTACGTCGGCCAAATACCTCCGGCTCGGCAAGCTGTCGGCGAGGTCGCGCGCACCTGATACTCGTGGCGACGTATTCCTCGCACTCAACGGCTCAAGCCGTCAGAAACCGATCCGTTTGGAATTTGAGGCTCTGCCGGATAGTCGGGTCGATGGCAGCCATTCTGGAAACTCGAGCCGTGCCGATCCGGCGCCTGAAGCCTTACGCGACGAACGCCCGGCGTGGCGATGTAGAGGCGATCGCCGAGAGCCTGCGCGTAAACGGCCAGTACCGGCCGATCGTGGTCCGGGCCGAGACGAACGAGGTCCTCGCCGGCAACCACACCCTGGAGGCGGCACGAGAACTCGGCTGGAAGGACATCTCGGTCACCTTCGTCCACTGCGACGAGGAGCAGGCGAAGCGGATCGTGCTCGCCGACAACCGGACCAACGACCTCGCGAGCTATGACAACGAGGCGCTAGCCGACCTTCTCCAGGAGCTCCCGGGCCTGGCGGGAACTGGCTATGACCAGGAGGCGCTCGACGACCTCCTCGACTCCCTCTCCCCCGCGCCGCTGCTCGAGGACGAGGTGCCGCCGCTTCCCGCCGAGCCGCGGACGCAGCCCGGTGACCTCTACCGGCTCGGTCCGCATCGGCTGCTGTGCGGAGACGCGCAGGACCTGCGCTCCTACGAGCGTCTGCTATCGGGCGAGCATGCGAAGCTGCTGTGGACCGATCCGCCCTACGGCGTCGATTACGAGGGAAAGACTCAGGCGCGGCTTCGGATCGAAAACGATCGCGCCGCAGGCCTTCGGTCGCTGCTCGAGCGCTCCTTCCAGGCGGCCGACGAGGTGCTCGCCCCCGGCGCGCCGCTATATGTCTGCGCTCCAGCCGGCGCCTTGATCGTCCCATTCGTCGAGTCGTTTGCCGTCGCTGGCTGGGAGCTACGGCAGACGCTCGTTTGGGTGAAAGACGCGCTCGTCCTCGGGCGATCGGACTACCACTACCGCCACGAGCAACTGCTTTACGGCTTTAAGCCGACGAAGGGCAGGCTCGGCCGCGGCGGGCGCGGCTGGTACGGAGGCGACGCCGAGACGAGCGTGCTCGGGGTGCCGCGGCCGAAGGCATCACGCGAGCACCCGACGATGAAGCCGCCGGAGCTGATCGAGATCGCGCTTCGAAACTCCTCCCGGCGGCGCGAGATCGTCCTCGACCCCTTCTGCGGCTCGGGCTCGACGATCGTCGCCTGCGAACGAACCGAACGGCGCGGGTTCGCGGTCGAGCTCGACCCCCGCTACTGCGACGTGGTGATCGACCGCTACGAGGCGCTCACCGGCACCAAGGCAGAGAGGATCACCGGTGGCTAGGCCGACGAAGCTGACCCCCGAAATCCAGGAGCGGATCGTCGCCGCGATCCGCGCCGGAAACTATCCGGAGCCCTCGGCGTGTTCGGCCGGCGTCTCCCCCGCCACCTATTACCGGTGGATGAAGCGCGGGGAGGAAGCCAAAACGGGCATCTACCGCGAGTTCTATGAAGCCGTAAAGCGCGCCGAGGCAAGCGCCGAGGTCCACGCCGTCGCGGTGATCCGAAAGGAGATCGCCGCCGGCGACTGGCGCGCCGCCGCCAACTTCCTCGAGCGGCGCTTCGGCGATCGCTGGCGCCGGCGCGAGTCGATCGAGCACGACGGCACCCAGCGCCTAGTAATCAACACAGAACACCTCGCCGATCCCGAACTGAGAAAGGAGCTCCGTGCGCTCGGACGCCGAATTGCAGGCGCTCGCAAGAGTGGGCCCCACGTATCTGGCGACGCTGGTTGACCGTCGCTTCCAGCTCGCACGCCACCTCGAGCTGCTCGACGAGGCGCTCGTCGAGGCGGTGTGGCGCGCCTCTGAGCGCCGCCGTGATCGTCCCGAGATCATCTCGGTCGCGGCACCGCCGCGCCACGGCAAATCGACCATTACCTCTTATTACCTGCCGGCGTGGTACCTGGGCACCTTCCCCGAGCGCCGGGTGATCCTCGCCTCCTATGAGGCCGATTTCGCCGCCACCTGGGGACAGAAGACGAAGCAGCTGCTCGAGAACCACGGACCTTCCCTCTACGGCGTGCGGGTCGATGACTCCTCGCGGGCCGCCTCGCGCTGGGACCTGCACCGAACGGCCGGCGGCATGGTCGCCGCCGGCGTCGGCGGCCCGATCACCGGCCGCGGCGCCCATCTTCTGATCATCGACGATCCGCTGAAAAACGCAGAGCAGGCGTCCTCGCCGACGATCCGCGAAAAGCAGTGGGAGTGGTGGCTTTCGACCGCCCGCACCCGGCTCGAGCCCGGTGCGGTGGTGGTCGTCGTCATGACCCGCTGGCACGAGGCAGACCTCGCCGGACGGCTGTATCAGGCGTCGCGCGACGGCGGCGACCCGGTGACCGAGATTCGCCTGCCGGCGCTCGCGGAGCGAAACGACCCGCTCGGTCGCGAGCCGGGCGAGGCGCTTTGGCCCGAGCGATACGACCGCGACTACCTCGAGCACACGCGAAAGGTGCAAGGCGTCTACTGGTTCAGCGCGATGTATCAGGGGCGACCGACTCCGGAGGAGGGCGGGATCTTTGACCGCAGGGACTTCCGCTACTTCGAGATCGACGGCGATCACGTCGTCCTGCGAACGCCGGAGGGCCCGAAGCGGTTTGCCACCGGCCTGTGCAAGAAGTTTCAGGTCGTCGATCTGGCCGCCTCAGAGAAGGAGACCGCCGACTACACGGTGATGACCGAGCTCTGGGTGACGCCGGAGAGCGACATCCTCGTCAACTCGGTGATCCGTGACCGCATCGCCGTCCCCGATCAGCCGGACTTCTTTCGCCGCCACCACGCCGGCTGCCCGGTGAAGTTCGAGGTGATCGGCTACCAGACCGGGATCGTTCAGACGATGCTGCGGCAGGGCTTTCCCGCCGAGCCCATCCATCCCGACAAGGACAAGGTGACACGGGCCGGCGCCGCTGGAGCGCTCTATCGCGGCGGGAAGGTCTACCACCGGGCCGGTGCGCAGTGGCTAGGCGAATTTGAGGCCGAGCTGCTCGCCTTTCCCGCCGGCGAACACGATGACCAGGTCGACACGATCGCCTACGGCGCGAAGGCGGCACCGAGCGTGAACACCCGCTACTACAGGCAGAAGCGCAGAGGCAGGACAATTGCCGGCGCGATCATGCGCCAGGAGTTTTGACGAATTCAGTTGCTTGAGACCAGGCTTCGCATCATCGCCATCGCGCGGAGATAGCCGACTCACTCGGCCCGCTACCTGTGGCCGGACTCACTGCCGCTTTCTTACGCAACGCAAGAGCCTCGGCTCCCTATGAAGCCGCCCGACGGCTCATCGACACACGGTTGTCACCCAGAACGTCGGCGCAGGCTTGACCGCTGCTTAGCTACCCGGGACGCGTCAAGCGCCGCTCGCTTGGACACGCGGGAACTCGACGCGTAGATGGCGCGGCGCACGTGCGGTGAAGTCCTCGGCCTCATAGACGAACCCACGCGCCAAGCGGACCTCCGGGACGTTTTCGAGGAGGGCCTCGAGGGCGCTCGCGGCGACCATCCGGGCGGCCGGGGCGCCCGGGCAGCGGTGTCGCCCGCGCCCGAACGCGAGGTGCCCCGGGACCCGCCCACGTGCGAGCTCGAAGCACTCCCCACCGGCGAATAACGACTCGTCTCGGTTCGCGGAAGCGATGCTGAGGACCACCTCATCGCCGGGCTGGATCCCGACGCCGACAAGCTCGGTGTGCTTGACGCAGGTCCGCGCCGTGAACTGTCCCGGCGGGTCGTGACGAAGCGACTCGTCGAGTGCTACGGGTACGAGCGCGCGATCTTGGCGGACCGCGCGGTAGCGCTCCGGAGCTCGGATCAGCTCATAGAGGACGTTGGCGATCAGTCGCACCGTCGATCCACTCCCGGCGCGGCAGAGGAACCGCACCTGGGCGCCGAGCTCCGGATCGCTCACGCACGCCTCCGGTTGATCGGCGGCCCGGATGAGCCGGGTCAGGATGTCATCGGGCGGGTCGGACAGCGCCCGCCGGCGCGCGATCTGATCCTCGATCCAGGCGTCGAGTTCCTCCCGCGCGCCGGCGGCCACGCGCGCCTTTAGCTTCGCCGGCGCCGTCGCCTCCGCGCTCCTGATCTCAACGGTCCAGCGGTGAACTCGCTCTCGGTCGCCCTTCGGCACGCCGACCAGGTGGTGGAAGCCCTCCCTCGCGGCGGGCCTAGCGAACTCCGCGACCAGGTCAGCGGGGCCAGTTGGCACCAACCCGGCGACGAGCGCCCGGCAGATCTCACGGACACCGGGCTCCGCCGCGGCGATGGCGTCGCGGCGCATCGCCTCCAGCCACACCCGGCGGATCCTGTCGTGGCGCTCCCCCTCGATCTCCTGGAGGGTCAGGTCCTGCTCTCGCTTTAGCCCCCGAAGCGTTCGCGGCGCCGCACCCGAGAAGTGCTCCCCGTCGGTCAGGACCGCCGCCACCTCGCTATGGCGGACCGCGAGGTGGACCCCGGGCCGCGGGGTCGACACGGGGGAGGAGCGGCGAAGCTCGGCCAGCGCCTCGGTTCCCGGGGCGTGAGCCGTCCCGGTCCCCTTGTCGATTTGGGTCGCCGAGGCGGGTGTCACCGGAATGCCCCTAGGGGAATCGGTTCCCACGCAGGTCCTGCCACGCAACGAAGGTCGCCTGCACCGATGGATCCTGCAGATGCTCGCGCACGTACTCGATCGCCTTCGCGGCGGCGGGCGGCCAGTAACCGTAGCCGCGACCCGGACCGCCGTCGCCGTTGGGCGGGAGTGAGCCCGGATCCTCGCCCAGCAGCGCCACCGCCACCTCCTTGTCGATCGGCACCTTGGCGCTCGCCTGGGCGAGGAGCTTGCGTTCATCATCGCTGAGGTCGAAGCCGAACTTCTCAAAATCGGAGAAGTCACCATTCACCACCTGATCGCGGACGTAGTCGTCGTCGAGCCTGATCAGGGCTCGCGCTAGGTCTTCGGCCGCCATCTCGTCTCCTTTCTACTCGGGCATTCCGGCGTCAATCCACCGGCGGAAGCGCTGCACGCGCTTTCCGGGCCACGGCTCATCGCAGGGCATCGTCCCTTCAGCCAGGCGCGAGTAGATCTCGTCCGAGTACTCGCACACGTCGTCGTAGGACGATAGGTCGAACACGAACGCCATCTCCGCGATATCGGTCGGCCTGAACAGCGCCCGGATGTCCGCGAACGAGGGGTGATCAGCCGCCGGCATGAGCGGTTCAGGGAAGCGCGTCCATCCACTTTTCCTGCCAGGCCACGAAGGTGGCCTGCAGGCGGGGGTCATCGAGGCCGCCCTGGACGTAGCGGATCGCCTCCGCGGTGCCCGGCGGCCAGTAGCCGAAGCCTCTCTCGGTGCCGCCGGGCCCGGAGAGGTCGCCGGTGTCGTCTCGTGGGTCGAACGCGACCGGCACCTTGTCGTCGCGACGGGGCACCGCGACCGTGGCCTCGATCAGCAACCGCCGCTCCTCGTCGTTCAGCTTGAACGCCTCGAAGCGACCGAAGTCGCCGTGCCCCACCTCCCAATGGGCGTCGGGGTTGTCGAGCGCCATCAGCGCCATCGCCACGTCAGCTGCCGCCATTGCGTTCCTCCCTATCCGCTCGCTCTTCCAACCGAGTCTCCCACCATGCCTTGCATGAGGCAAGTCGACCGGCGTCCATTCAAGCCCTGCTGCGGAAGATGAACCCACTACCCGCGCTGGTGCCTTCGCGTGAAACCAAGAGCGGCACCGTCCGCCCGATAACTGTTATGACCACGAGCTTCGCCCTGGTGGGACTCGATCGGTGGTTGAGCCGGCGGCTTCACGTTCCAGGTACGCGTCGAGCATCGCCGCCGCCTCGTCCTCGTGTCCCGGCATCAGGTGCCCGTAGCGGTCGAGGGTGACGGTGATGCTCGAGTGGCCCATATAGGCAGAGAGGGCCTTGGCATTGACGCCGGCGGCGATCATCAGCGCGGCATAGGTGTGCCGACACTCGTGAAGTCCGATCGCCCGAAGGCCTGCTCGCCGCCAGGCGGTGCGCGCACGGCGTCCGAGCGCGATGGTGTCGATCGCCTTGTCCTTCCCGGAACCGAAGACGAGCTCCTCCGCGCGTCCCCGGTTGCGAAGCCTGTGCGCGGAGAGCTGTGAGCGAAGCGGCTTCGCGAGCGGCACTCGCCTTCGCCCGGCGCGGCTCTTCGGGTCGATCGGACCCTCCTTGTCATCCCAGCTTTGCTCGACGCGGATGAGTCCGGGGTCGAAGTCGAGGTCGCCCCAGCGAAGGCCGCGGATCTCACCACGGCGAAGCCCGGCGTAGAGCGCCGTCGCCCACACCGGTCTGTCCTCGGGCGTGAGCGCATCCAAGAGGGCCTTGGCCTCGGCCGGGTGGGCGATTCGATCCCGGCTACCACGGGGTGCCGGGAGCGAAAGACCGAGGGTCGGGTTTACAAGCACCTCAGAGCGCGCCAGCGCCCGGCGGTAGATCGCCCGAAGCGGCAATATGGCGTTTCGAACAGTCGAGGGACTACGTCCAGAGGCGACCAGCCGATCGACGAGGTCCTGGACCGCGGCCCGGCTCACCGCGGAGAGGCGAAGGTGCCCGAGCTCGGGCATGACCTTTGTCCTCAGGGCTTCCTCGTAGGCACGAAGTGCAGAGGGTTTGTATGGGGTGCCTGAGCGAGTCCTCACCACCTGCGCCCGCGCGGCAGTGAGCCACTCGAACGCCGCCGCATCCACGGTGGTCCGAGTTGGAGCGCGAAGCGTCCCCAACCGAAGCGCCGAATGGGTCTCGGCGCGCCAGGCTCGAGCGTCCGCCAGCGTCTCGAACGTCTTTCGGATGGTTTTCTGGTCGCGCCGGGAGAAGACCTGAGCCTGATAACCGGGGCGACAATCGCAGTTGCCGTCGCGATGGGTCGCGCAGCGGCTGGAATGGCGCACAACGACGCCCTCGGCGCGTCGGCGCGGATGAAGCGGAGTCGGCATGTCCGACACATGTAGCTCTAATCGGACGCGATTGGAAGTCGCGCGGCTCGAGGTTGAGCCCAACCCCCGCGGCCCGACGGGCACCCGCGTTCGCACGCTGCGCCTTCGATTATTCAGATTCCGGAAATCCGGCTCTCGGTCTAAGAAACCGAAGGTCACAGGTTCGAATCCTGTCGGGCGCGCTCCCGAATTCGGCGATTTGCCCCGCAAATGCCGCGCAAACCGGGATGAGATCAGAGGTGTGCAACCTCGGATGAACCTCCGGCTCTGCGCCCCACGCCTGACAGGACCATCGTGCAACCATCGCGCGGGATCCAAACGCTGAAGCCCAATCTAGCCCTGCTGAGTCGCGAACCATCGCGCGGGCGGATCCCTGATCGCGGCCCCTGCACAAAGCGCGCAGCGCTATAAGCGGGGACCAGGCGCGAGGTGCTGTCACTCTTCGAAGCTTGCCCCAGCACGACGGCTCGTGCAAACGCAAATCGAACCAAACGAGGCCGAGGCGGGCCCCGAAGCGCCGGGCTGCGGAGTGCTGCCGCCACACCGACGCCAATCAGCAGCACGCCGGCGAGAGTCGCTGCGCCCCCGGTGTAGTCGGTCGCCTCGGCATTGATCTCCCTGAAGGCGGGCATCATGAATCTGCTCTCCGTCAGCCGCCTACGGGGTGATGACGCTGTTCGCTCAGGGCGGAGCGCTCGGGGAGCTGATCAGCCTCGATCGGGAGGTCCCGATCGCGCCGTTCATGCCGGTGATGATGTTCGCGATCCTCTTCGGTCTCTCGATGGACTACGAGGTTCTTGATCTCACGAATCCGCGAGGAGTACCTGAAGGACGGTGACACCCGGCGGGCGGTCGCTGACGGGCTGCCGAAGACCACCCGCGTGATCACCTCGGCGGTCGCGATCATGGTCGTGGTTTTCCTCGCCTTTCTGGCGGCGCCGCATGCGTTCCTGAAGCTGTTCGGGATCGGGCTCGCCTCGGAGATCTTCCTCGACGCCACGGTCGTGCGGATGGTGCTCGTCCCCGCCGTCATGCAGCTGCTAGGGAAGCGCAACTGGTGGATCCCGGACTGGCTGGAGCGAATCCTGCCGCTGCTGGTCCTCGAACGCGTCGCGGTCGGGACCGCGGGCCGGTCGTAGACATTCCGATGCGCCCGCGTCGAGCTGGTCGCCGATGAGGGTGCGCTCGCGCCGGCGTCCAGCCTGATCCCTGGCATCTCAATCCGGCCTCAACCGCCAGTTGGCCCAAAGGATCCGGATCGGGTCCGCGTCGAGGCGGGCACGCACTCCTAGCTCGAAACACTGGGACGAGCACAGCGGAAGCCCCGCCGCTCGCCTCCGAAGTCGTCGTCGCTGGTCGAGGACAGTTCCTGACCTAAACGGCGGGTAGGGTCCGCCGACCTGCCAACCACGGAAAGGGAGCGGACCGATGCCCGAACCCCGTACGGGCGAAGGCCGCGGCGTGTGATGCAATGACCTCCGTGAGCTCGCTGCCTGTTGCGACCGCCGCATCCGATCGGGCGGGGATCCTCGAACGGTTCCACCCGGCGCTGCGGGCGTGGTTCGAGCGGCGCTTTCCCGACGGACCAACCGAGGCCCAGGCGGGGGGCTGGCCGGCGATCGTCGGCGGCCGGCACGCGCTGGTCTGCGCCCCCACCGGCTCGGGCAAGACCCTGGCCGGGTTCCTCGCCGCGATCGACGCGCTGTACCGCGCCCACGAGGCCGGCGAAAGGATCGAGGGCGTCACTCGGGTCGTGTACCTGAGCCCGCTCAAGGCCCTGGCCGTCGACGTCCACACCAATCTCGAAGAGCCGCTCGCCGAGATCGCCGAGGTGGCGCGGGAGTTCGGCCACGAGCCGGCGCCCATCAGCGTCGCCGTGCGCACCGGCGATTCGACCTCATCCGAGCGCCAGGCGATGGTCCGCCGACCCCCGAACCTCCTCGTCACCACGCCCGAGTCCCTGTACCTGTACCTGACCGCCGAGCGGTCGCGGGCCACCCTCGACAGCGTCGACACGGTGATCGTCGACGAGATCCACGCCCTGGCCCGCGACAAGCGGGGCTCGCACCTCGCGCTCTCGCTCGAGCGGCTCCAGGCCGTGACCGAGCGCCCGCCCCTCCGCATCGGTCTCTCGGCAACGGTCAGGCCGGTCGAGACCGCCGCCCGCCTTCTGGTGGGAGCGGGCGAGCCGCCCCCCACCGTCGTCGACAGCGGGCACCGGCGCCGCCTCGACCTGTCGCTGGAGCTACCCGACGGCGAGCTCGAGGCGGCGATCTCCAGCGAGATGTTCGACGAGATCCTCGACCGGATCGCCCGCCACGTCGCCGATCACCGAACCACGTTGGTCTTCGTGAACACGAGAAAACTGTCCGAGCGGGTGGCCCACCTGTTGGGCGAGCGCCTGGGCGAGGACCAAGTGGCCGCGCATCACGGATCGCTGTCGCGGGAGCGCCGTCAGCGGGTCGAGCACCGCCTGCGGGCCGGCGACCTGCGGGCCCTGGTCGCCACCGCCTCGCTGGAGCTCGGCATCGACGTTGGCCCGGTCGAACTCGTGTGCCAGATCGGCTCGCCCCACAGCATCGCCACCTTCATCCAGCGGGTGGGCCGCGCCAACCACCACCGCACGGGAGTCCCCCGGGGGATCATGTACCCGAACACCCGAGACGAGCTGGTCGAATGCACCGCGCTGCTGGCCGCGGTCGAGCGGGGGCGGCTCGATGCTCTGCACCCGCCCGACCAGCCCCTCGACATCCTCGCTCAGCAGATCGTGGCCGAGGCGGCGGCGAGGGGCGACGACGGTGTGGCCGAGGACGAGCTGTTTGACCTGGTCACCGGGGCGTGGCCATACCGGCAGCTGACCCGGGAGGAGTTCGATGAGGTCGTCGAGCTGGTCTCGGTCGGCATCCAGACCGGGCGCGGCCGACGCATGGCCTACCTCCACCGCGACCGGGTGAACGGGCGGCTCCGCGGCCGTCGCGGCGCCCGGCTCGCCGCCCTGACCTCGGGCGGAGCGATTCCCGAAACCGGCGACTACCGCGTGCTGATGGAGCCGGGCGACGTGTTCATCGGCACCGTGAACGAGGACTTCGCGATCGAGTCCTTCCAGGGCGACGTCTTTCTCCTCGGTACCCATCCGTGGCAGATCGTGCAGGTGACCAACGGCGTCATGCGGGTGCGCGACGCCACCGGCAAGCACCCCACGATCCCGTTCTGGACGGGCGAGGCGCCGGGCCGCACCGACGAGCTGTCGGAAGAGGTCTCCCGGCTGCGGAAAACCGTGGCGGAGCGTCTCGACGCCGGCGGCCGGGGCGCGGCAGTCGCCCGCGTGCAGGAGGTGTCGGGTGTCGACGCCGTGGCCGCCGCGATGGTCGTGGACTATCTGCGCGCCGGCCGGGACGGGCTGGGCGGAGTGCTGCCGACCCACGACGACATCGTCCTCGAGCGGTTCTTCGACGAGTCGGGCGGCATGCAGCTCATCGTCCACGCCCCGTTGGGCGCCAGGGTCAACCGGGCGCTCGGCCTCGGGCTGCGCAAGAAGTTCTGCCTCACGTTTGATTTCGAGCTGCAGGCGGCGGCCAGCAACGACGCCGTGCTGCTGTCGCTCGGCCCCCAGCACTCGTTCCCCCTCGAGGACGTCCCCGCCTTCCTTCGCTCCAACAACGCCAAGGACGCGGTCTCCCAGGCCGTTCTCCGCAGCCCGATGTTCACCGCCCGCTGGCGATGGAACCTCAACCGGTCGCTCGCCGTGCTGCGCCGCAAGGGCGGGCGCCTCAACCCGTTCAACATCCAGCGCATGGAGGCGGACGACCTGATGGCCGCCGTGTTCCCGTCGCTCGCAGCCTGTCAGGACAACGCCCCGGCCGGTCCGATCGAAATCCCCGATCACCCCCTGGTGCGGGAGACGATGGGCGACTGCCTCGACGAGGCGATGGACATCGAGGGCCTCAAGATGCTGGTGCGCCGGTTCGAGGAGGGGACCGTCCGCGTCCACTTCCTCGACACGGTCGAGCCCAGCGTGCTGGCCCACGAGATCCTCAACGGCGCCCCGTTCACGTTCCTCGACGAGGACACCGAGATCGGCGAGCGCCGGTCGCGCGCCGTGCCGCTGCGCCGGGGCCTGCCGGTGGAGCCTCAGGAGCTGGGCCGGCTCGACCCGGACGGCATCGAACGGGTGCGGGCCGAGGCGACCCCGGACGTGCGCGACCCCGACGAGCTCCACGACGTGCTTCTGTCCCTCGTCGTCGCCCGACCGCGGGACGAGTGGGCGGAGCACTTCGAGGTCCTGGCGGGCGCGGGGCGGTCGTTCGAGGTTCACGCTCCCAACGCGACCGACTTCCTGTGGGCGGCCACCGAACGCCGGAGCGAGGTCGAGGCCCTGTTCCCCGGCGCTCGGTTCGCACCCGACCACACGCTT
>JBKPHA010000029.1:0-85568 GCA_046729615.1 Actinomycetota bacterium | reverse complement strand
TGCCCGTCGACGAGGCGGGCGGCCGGCGCCTGCCTCGCCCATCCTGAGCGGGTCGGCCTTCGCGGACCTCGCTATCCGGACCCGACGGCAGCGTCCGCCTGGCTGCCGAGATCCTTGTTCTCTGGCACGAACTTGCTCGCGCTGAACGTCGCGCCCTGGGGGTCGCCGATGACGGTTATCCGGATGGTGTAGGTAGAGGTGGACCAGGGGGCGTCGAACGGCGGGACGATCACTTTTCCACCGAGCTCGGTGGCCTTCGCGGCCGTGGCGTCGGCGTCGTCGACCGCGAAGGTCACGCTCCAATGTGCCGGCGTGTCGGGCTGCTCGTCCGCGATTGGATTGATGCTCGCGACGACGTCCTCGAACCCCTCTGGCGCGCCTGCCTCCGCCATCTGCGTGCGGAGGTCCGGGTGGTAGCGCTCGAGGTAGTCGCCGTAACCGGGCAGCGTCCACCCGTCAGCCCCGCCTCCGATGGCGAGCGTCTGCCACCCGAACACCGATCCGTAGAACGACCTCGCCCCTTCGACGTTACGGGTGTTGAGGCCGTTGAAGACCAGTGCGCCCGGGTCGTTGACCAGCCGCGCGCCCTTGTGCTCCTTCGCCTCCCAGACGCCGAACGCCGCTCCCTCGGGATCGGTGACGACGGCCATCCGGCACGCGTCCACGAGGTCGAAGGGCTCCATCAAGACGCCTCCGCCGGCATCGCGGACCTTGGACGCGGCCTCGTCCGCGCTATCGACCCAGAAGTAGGTGTTCCACACCGCCCCCTGGCGCGCTGCCTCGGGGATGGATCGGACGGCCGCAACATCGCCGCCGCGCAGGTCGCCCGACGTATCGAAAATAGACGAGCCTGTCGTCTCACGCCGGGCGATGAAGTACTTGCCCTCCGGGCTCGGCGGCATCACGTCCTCGAACTCCCAGCCGAAGAGACCGCCGTAGAAGTCGAGCGCCGCCTCGGGGTCGGGCTCGCTTGCATCCACCCAGCAGGGGACGCCGGGGATGTATCCGTCGCGTTCGGGCATATCGGTGCTCTCCCTCCGAGCCGTTGACAGCTCGGCGCACCCTATCCCGCGTTCGGGTCAGGACCTGTCCTCAATCTACGACGATGAAATGCCGTGACCGCGACGGCCTGACGCGGCCTGACGGAGATGCGCAAAAGAAGCGGCTGAAGTGTTCAAGAAGTCCGTCTGCAGGCACGAATCAGCCGGTGCTGCTACCAGCTGCGCTACCAGTCTCGGCGTCATCGAACCGGAAGGCCGCTAGTAGACGCTCCCTCGCCGCGTTCTTGTCTGGGTGGCCGTAGCGGGCCATCACCAGCGCGCCGCCGTCCTCATGGCCGAGCTGGACAGAGACATCGAAGTGGGAGAAGCCAAGCTCGAGCAGCTGCGTAGCGCAGAAGTGCCGCAGGTCGTGCCAGCGCGTCTCTGGAAGCCCCGCAGCGGCCCTCAGGGTGCGCCAGGCGTAGTGATGGGAGCCCTGCACCAGCGGGTTACCTCGCGGGCTGTGAAAGACGAACCCATCCGGTCGACGCGGGACATCGTCCAACGCCTGCGCCGGCGGCAGGTAGGTGATCGTGCGCTCCTTGCCGTTCTTAGGCTTGCCGAGACTGCCATCGCGCTTGCGGGCCTGCCAGACGGCCGCACCCATGGCGAGCAGTCGCTGCGCGACCTCGGCGATTAGGAATCAGTGATCTAAGGGACGCGTCGCGTTCAGCGCCAACCCCGGTTGCAGCGGGCGCACGAGGGCCGCAGGTTTGGCCAGGGAATCATCGCCACCGACGCCGATTGGGATGATGTGGTCGATATCGGTGGCCACGCGCCCCGCAACGCACGCAAACGGGCCCATATCGCGCGAACACGGGCTCCCGCTGGCGGTCCTGATGCACTTTGCGAGCTAGGTATCGCGACTTCGCTTTCGCGCGAAAGCGGAAGCGTTGTGGGCTGTCCCATCCACGGAGACACAGGATCCGCGTTGGCCGGGGTGCTCACGCTGCGGAGACGAGGAACTGGTGGAGCCGGTTGACGAAGCCTGGCGCCGCAGCGACGAAGTGCCCGGCACCGGGCGCGACCAGCCGTTGGGCATCGAGGACTGCGGAGAGCGCGTCGCAGATCCGCTCCAGCCCTGGAGCGTGACCGCCCGAGGCCACCAGCGACGGGATGCCCGCGCCCCGCACTAGCTTCAGCGCCGGGCGGGCCTGGCCCGGCAGGCGGCCACCGTGGGCGCGACGAACTGCGCCGGCGATCTCGTCCGGAAGCGGCCCGTCATCCACTTCGGGCGCTCCCGCGAGACGAAGGAATTCGCGCAGGGCGGCCGCGTCCGCCTCGAGGCCATGGGTCAGCACTGCGTTCCCCATACGCTCCAGGCGCGCTACCTCTGGGTCACCGGGAACCAGGTAGTAGAGCGGCGGCTCGATCAGCGTCAGCGAGCGCACCCGCGCCGGCGCGCGCGTGGCCGCGATCAGCGTCCCTAGGACCCCGTATGAGTGCGCGACGATGTGCGGGCGCGCACAGAGCAGTGAGGCGATGTCCGCCGCGTCGACTTCGAAGTCCTGGCGCCCTTCCGGGGGCGGCGGACTGGGCGGGTAGCCGCGGCGGTAAACGCGAGCGAGTGTCCAGCGGGCCTTCAAAGGCGCAACCGCTCCCCACGTGGTTGCCGGGCTCGCGCCGCCATGGACGAGCAAGACCTCGGGTCCTTCGCCCTCGCGGATTACCTCAACCGCACTCATCGCAACGACGGTAGAGAAGCATCCCGGCTAGCTGTGGTTCCGCTTCGCGCGGCGAAGAGGAGCACTGCGTCCGTTCAGTGCTGGGTTTCGCCCATTGGAGGAGCGAGCGCGAGGCAGTCGTTCCTACTGCGTTTCGTCCAGCTGGGGCGTCTCGCTCCATCGCCAACGCGCTCGCTGTGCTGGTGAAGCGGTGCTAGCGAGAAGGCACGGCGTCGCCGACGAGGACAGCGAACACGCCGTAACCAACGCGAAGGGGGCGACACGACGAAGGTGATCGTCCACGTCTCGACCACTGAGATCGGACCCAAGCAAGATGGCCGCGTTCGGTATGAAGTGGGGCTACAAGTCACAGCTCCACAGCTTGGAACGACACCTCGGCCATTGACGGGCACGAACGACGGAGTACCGATGCCGAACAGCAAGAACGCCGACAAGAACTCCGGCTCCGGACCGAAGCTGCTCTCCGGTGGGAACCCGCAGATCCCGAAGGCGGAGGGTGACGAGCCAGTGCAGGCCTACATCGCAGCCATGCCCGGTTGGAAGCGCTCGCTGGGCGAGCGGCTCGACCGCCTGATCGTGCGCACCGTCCCCGACGTGCACAAGGCCGTGAAGTGGAACCAGCCGTTCTACGGCCACGAACGCGAGGGCTGGTTCCTCGCCTTCCGCTGCTACACGAAGTACGTCCAGCTCCAGTTCTTCCGCGGGACCTCGCTTGATCCCGTTCCGCCCAAGGCGTCCAAGCACGACGAGGTGCGTTACTTCGACATCTACGAAGACGACGACCTCGACGAGGACCAGCTCGTCTCCTGGATCGAACAGGCAAGCAACCTGCCCGGCGAGAAGATGTAGAGCCGCCGGCCACCGCCCTCGAAGTGTCGGTCGCGGGCAGGCAACTTCCGCGAACGGGAACGACCCATGAAAGCGAGCATCTCGCAGGCTGTGATGGAGACGCCTGCCCGGGACGAGCACCGGCTGTCCGACGGAACCCACGGACGACTTTCCCCTTCGCGGGCGAAGCGGGACCGTGCCGTCGATACGCGCTGACGGACGTCGTCCGGAGCGACAGCCTGCGGGGAGCGTTTCGGGACGCCCGCATCCGGTCGGAGAGCGGGAGCGGTGTCCCGTAAGGGGATCGGCTTGCGAAGCTGGCGCTCGGGAGAACGCGGGTCAGCCGCCCCGGCGACGTACACGACCGAAGGCGGTAGGGTCGGACAAATGAAAGGCCCGTTGCCAGCGCGAATCCCAGCGTCGTGACGAGGCCAGCCGTGCGGCCGGACTTCTCCCTGGCGTCGGGGATCATCGAGTCGACCAGCATCACGAGCACCGCGCCGGCGGCGAAGCCGTCGATCGCCGCCTTCAGGTTGTCGGAGACGTTGTCGGCGACTGCGTACCCGCCTGCGGTCGCAAGCGCACACACGGTCGCAACGGCCAGCCAGAGGCGCAGGATCGTCCGGTCGTCGCGGCCCGCGGTGCGCATTTCGCTCGCGGAGCCGATCGCCTCGGGGAGGTTTGAGACGAAGATCGCCGCCAGCAACGCGACGCTCACCCCCTCGCCCGCGGCCAGGCCGATACCGAGCACCAGCTGCTCGGGGATGGTCGAGGAAGGCACCGAGCGCAAGTGGCGTGCCCGCGTTGGCCGCGGACGCGCGTCCGACCCGCCCGCGGCCTCCCGAGCCAATCCGTGCCACGACTCCGTCCAGCCAGTAGTAGACGAGCGCGCCAACGGCGAGCCCGGCCGCGGTCGAGCCACGGTCTGCGAGCCGGATGCCCTCCTCGGCTAGCTCGAAGCTGACCGCGCTGATCAGGGCTCCGGCACCGAACGCCAGAACGAGCCCGACGAGGCGCTCCGGCCACCGTCTGCCGAGGGCGAGAAGCGTCCCGAGGACGAGTGAGAAGGCCGCCAAGGAGCCCCAGCCCAGCGCCGCGCCCATGACCAAGTGACCCTAGAACACTCGCACTCGCCGGGCGAGTTGCCACTTTGTTGCCACCGACATGTCTTGCGCCGCTTCAACAAGCGCTAAACCGCTTCGATGCAGCCGAACTCCTTGTTCTCATGGGGGATCGCGCCGATCCGGCGGCGGTCGAATCCGACGGCGAGGCGATCATTGGCACGGACCCGCTCCCCCGTACCACCCGAGCTGCACCTGCACGGCGAGTGCGGCCTGAGCGGTTAGGCTACCGCGCTTTGCAGACGCTCAATTCCATTCCCGCCTGCCCCGCGACGGCGGGAGGCTGCGGGCTTGGGACGTCATCTCGGGTTCCCCGAACCGTTCGATCCCCCAGGCTTGAGGATGCATCTCTGCAATCGAGGCGCCGTACGCCTTCCACGCCGCTTCCAGCTCCTGCTCGGTGTAGTGGACCGGCGGGCCGAGGGATCAGGTCCAAGATGGTGTCGATCGCATATGGCGGCGTGATACCGCGGGCCCGGGTCAGGATGCACGCCCCCAACGCGCCTCAGCCGCCGCTCTGGCGCTCCTGACGGTCGCGCTGGCGCTCTCAGGTAGGTCCAGAGGCGTCCCAGGGCGAGTCGGCCTTGACGCGCTTCGGATACGGGCGGGTTCACCACCGCCTGCCGGCGGCTTCCTTCGACTAAGTAGCCGCGGTCGTGGATATCGGCCTCCGCGCGTTCGATGTCGACCAGTTGGCGTTTGCACAGGTCCAGAAGGGCCTCCTCGCGCTCATCGAATTCAACGTCGGCGGGCAAGCCGGCTCGGATGGCGTTGATCAGGTTTTCACTCACTCTCAGCTCCTGAAATTCTCGCGATCGGCATTCGTGGGTGGGTGGCGGGCTATCCGGCGGTCTACGGCGGCGGCCGCCGCCGGGACGCCACCCTCCCCTTCCCGGTGATCCCGATCGCCGTCTGCCGGTCGCGCCGGCACGCAGCTTCCGCGAAAAACAGTTTTTCCATGCCGACCCACCCGGCGGTACTCGCCTTCACCGCTCACCGATGGCGACCGTCCCCGCGGTACTCAGCCTGAAACTTGTGCATGCTCCTGCCACCCAAGCGCCCGCTTACGTGGGCGGGAGTAGCCTTGGGTCATCACCGCGCTCGACCTCAAGCAATGGCTGCATCGCTACATCAGCAAGTACGCAGCCGAGCATGAGGAGAACGCCGAGCGGACGTCTAGAGACCGGTACCACCGCGGGTCCGCGGCTGCCCTGAACGGACTCGGGACCCATGTATTGATGCTGCCCGACGACGACGAACGCCTCACTCGGTTCGCCGCCGCCCTTCCCGAGCATTGGACCCCCACCGCCGACCTCCCGATCCTGCCGAGCCTCCAAAGTCGCCTGGCAGGCTTTGGGCCCGACGACGATGCGGATCAGCTGATCACCGACGACATCGAGACCGAGCTGCAAGCGGCACGCTTCCCCGGCGGTTTTGACAGCGTGCGCTAGGACCTCCGGCGCGGCACACGGGAAGTTCTGGCAGGCGCACTCGTTGCTTCTGGCCAGCCGGGACCGATTCTGGACCGAGGGGCTGCTCGAGGCGGCGGGCACCCTGGAGCTCGACCGTGCGGAGGCCTAGTCGGTGCTCAGGGACCGCACTTATCGCCCGCGCGTCGACATGGAGATCGGTGGTGGCGAGGTCTGCGCGCACCGCTGCGCCGGCGAGTGCTAGCGTCGAGGCCCTTCGGTGAAGGAGGAGGTCGGCAACGGCGAGACCTGGTCGCCCGCAGCCGCAGCGACGCCGCGCGCATGACGCACAGAAGGAGCTCGACGACCTGCGGCGGCGCTGTGAGGAGAGTACGCGACGTTCACGCTCACGGCGCGAACTTCGCCGCTCGCGCCGCCCGTCCTGGGCTTGGCGGCTGCTCGCGGCCGGGGCCATCGCCGCCGCGATCGCCGCGGCGATCGTCGTTGGCCCTAGGCTAATCGGCCCTGGCGGTGACGGCCGGTCCGGGCACCCGGGCGGGGATCGAGAGAGCGGGCCCACCGTCGTCGTGCCCACGAGTGCCACGGGACCGCTCCGCCCATACCGACTGCAGGATGGCCCGCCGCCCGCGGCTCGCGAGGGTCCACCGAGGCGGTTCCCGAGAGCGCGGGGAATCGCCGCCGCGCGCAGCTACGCCCGCTCCCGCGGCGGTCTCGTGTCCTTCGCCGTAGTCGACTCGCGCGGGCGCCACCGCGGGCTCGCCGCCGCCCGCCGCTACGTCTCCGCCAGCGTGGTCAAGGTGATGCTGCTGGCGGCCGAGCTCGACCGGCTCCGGGCCGCGGGCCTGCCGCTCGACCCCGGGACCCGTCGCCTGCTCTCGGCGATGATCACCTACAGCGACAACGACGCCGCCGACTCGATCTACTACCGGGTTGGCGACGGCGGCCTGTTCGCGGTGGCCCGACGCGCTCGGATGCGCGACTTCACGGTCTCCGGATACTGGGCGAACGCTGAGATCAGCGCCCGCGACATGGCCGGGCTGATGGCCGGGCTCGACCGCGTGCTGGTCGGGCCCCACGCTGACTTCGCGGCCCGACTGCTCGCGGCGATTGTGCCCGCCCAGCGCTGGGGGATCCCCGCCGTGGCGCCGCAGGGATGGCGCGTGCGATTTAAGGGAGGCTGGCGCGGCACCGAGCGGGGGCAGCTCGTGCACCAGGTCGCGCGCCTCGAGCGCGGCCCCCGCGAGATCGCGCTGGCCGTGCTCACCGACGGCCAGCCGACGATGGCTTACGGGATCGAGACCGTGCGCGAGATCGCCGAGCGGCTGCTCAGCCGCTCCCGTCCCGCGCCGAAGCGCGGGCCCCGCGATCGGAGCGGTTCGCCCCGCTCCCTCGCCTCGGTTGCTGACCGGGATCCTGATCCGAGATTCGCCACCGAGGACCGGATGGCATGTCGGGGTCCGCGCGAAGGGAGGCGTCCTAGTTCAGGCTCGCGAGACGCTCTGATCGGACGAGAAGCGGAAGCGCTGCGCTGGCTCTACGCCGCTGTCGCAATACGCGACCCGCAAAAGCCGGGACCGGCTAGCGCGCGTCTCCGTGGATGTTGAGGGGCGATCTCGCGGAGAACGTCTAGGTCCTGCAAGCGTGGCGCATTCACCAGCGCCGAGGCAAGCCGGGCTTCCATGCGCTCAAGCCAGCGGGCGATGATGGCTTTTGCTGCCCGGTCGCTTCTACAGTCCAGCTCCTGGAGCAGTCGCTCCACGAATCAACGACATCGGGCCTCACGTGCTCCGGTAGCCGCTCGACAAGCGCGCGAACGCGGCGCGCGGCTTGCGCAAGCTCGGCACTGTAGCTCATTCGAAACTTCTTCCTTCCTACGCTCGCAAGTCGTCGCTTCGCTCCGCTCGCTCCTGAACTTGGCTCGCTAGCTGTGCCTTCTTTTGTGGGCTCGCTACGCTCGCCAGCTGGATGCCTACAGCCCCATGGGCAACGGAGCGGGGCAGTCCTACTCCAGTTCACACAAATGGAGTAGGACAGCACAGCCCCACGGTTAACGTCGCGGTGCTTTGCCTAGGGATACATCAACGTGTCAGGGGGCGTCAGCCGAAACCACTACACATCCCATCCCGGCCCCACGACAGGACCGGCGTTCACGCCATACGGCGCTCCTGGCAGGCGGTAGGTGCTCCCAGCCAGGACCCTGTACCACCCAACCTCGCGCCCACCAGCAGTGGGCTTGCGCTTGCGCGCTTGCGGCCTTCGATGACCGCCTCCGATACCCCCATTGGGCACACTGTGTCTGCGGCCCGGTCGGCGGGTGTCCTCGAAGGAGTTTCCGGCTGGGCCGCTGTTTTGTTCCCCCACGTCTCCTAAGCCGGTTTGTCTCCGGAGCGCCGTTAGGCGCGAGCTCCGCGCGGGCTAAGTCTTGGGGTGGTAGCAAGCCGCCCGCTACCGCTTGTCCTGCTACCAGCTAGCTACCACTCGGGCCGCTCGTATCGGCCCGATAGGCGTTGGAATGGGCTCCGGCGGTGCCTGTGGCGGGACTTGTCGCTGCCTGACGCAGAGCACTAGTAGAAGCGGCTGATGGGATTCGAACCCACGACCTTCTGCATGGCAAGCAGACGCTCTAGCCAACTGAGCTACAGCCGCGTGGACGGGAATTTTAGCCGGGCCGGAGAAAGGCGATCGGGCGCGCCGCTAGGTGCCGTACAGCTTCGCGTCGAGGGAGATGTCCACGCCCGCGAGCGCCTTTGAGACGGGGCAGCCCTCCGTCGCCGCCTGGGCGTGCTGCTGGAACTCCTCGTCCTGGATGCCGGGGACCTCGGCCTCGGTCTCAAGCTCAATCCGGGTGATCGCGGGTCCCTCCTCCTGAGGCTCGAGGTGCACGCGCGCGGTCGTCTGGATCCGCTGTGGGTCGTGGCCCGCGGTCGCGAGGACGTTGGCCAACGCCATCGAAAAGCAGCCCGCGTGCGCCGCGCCAATCAGCTCCTCCGGGTTCGTGCCGGTTCCCTCCTCGACGCGGGAGCTGTACGAGTACTGGCCCTCGAACGCGCCGCTGCCGAAGGCCATCTTCCCGCTCCCGTCCCGGAGAGCTCCGACCCATTCCGCGTTCGCGGTGCGAACAGCCATCCACGCCTCCTTTTCCTCGACTCTCGCGTCCAGCGCCTCGTTGACGAGGCGATCCGCACGCGCATTCTCCGCCCGTGGAACGTTACGGATCGTCCAGCGGTCGAACGCCTCAAGCGCCGCAGCCACGCGAGCGTGAAGCGGGCGCAGGCCCGCGTCCTTCACTCGGTACTCGCCGCGCACCTGGCGGGCGATCAGCTCGGAGTCGCCCACCAGCTCCAGCTCACGAGCCCCGAGCGCTCGCGCGCGTTCAATCCCGAGCAGCAGCGCCCGGTACTCGGCGACGTTGTTCGTGGCGTGGCCGATCGTCTCGGCGTGCTCTTCGAGCACGTCACCGCCGGGCTCGGACAGCACCGCGGCGATCGCCGCCGGCCCAGGGTTGCCGCGCGCGCCGCCGTCGACGTGGGCGACCAGCTGCTCGCTCAAGCTTCCCTGGCTGCCTCTTGCCGCTGCCGTTCGGCAGCGGAGCGAAGGCGAAGGGTCCCGTCCTCATCCACGACCGCGTTCCAGGCTTTCGCGGCCGCGTCGAGCTCCGAGACTTCCGCGCCCTTGGCCACCTCGCGGACCGGCTCCTCGCCGTCCCCGTCCGCGCCCACCTCCCACTGATACCAGGAGAGCTCCCACGCGACCGTGACCAATGCGAGCTGGCGGCGAGGGTCGGGTCGCACGCCCGCTTGGGGCTCGCCGAGGGAACGCATGAGCCCAGCGACCTTGCGGCGCTCCTCGCTCGAGTTGAAGCGCTCCACCGCCCGCCGCATGAGCGCCTCGGGCCCGCGCTTGGCCCGGCGCCTGCGCAGCGTGGCCGTCGCCCGCTCCTCCGTGCGCGTGCTCCGGCGCTTCGGCGTCCGCGGGCGCGCCCGGCGCTTCGCGGGACGCGGCTCCTGCTCGGAATCGGCGACCCACTTCGGCTCGGGCGTCCCCTCCGGCCGAGGCGCCTGCTGCGCTGGTTGCCTCACCTCTCGTGGCGGCGCCTGCTCGGGCCCGGACTCCGGCTCACGCCGTGGGCTCGCCACCTCGAGCGCTCGTGAGGCGGCGCGGCCGAAGCGCTGCCGCAGCGCCAGCCGGCGGGAGCGACGAGGCTGCTCCTCCTCCAGGGTATGCGCCATCGACACCGGGATCCAGCCCGAGGACTCCGCCCGCGAGCGACACAGCACACACACGCGAATCCGCTCGCGCTGCGGCGTGAGGTATTCGTGGATCTGCTCGCCCTTGAGGATGGTCCGCCCGCAGACGTGGCAGGCGGGAAACGGATCGCGCGGGTCTGCCACCGAGTCAACGTAGCAATGCCCTGGAACGGACGGCCGCAAATCCGCCGCGCCCGAAGCGACTCCTTCAGGCCCTGACCTTCTCCTCCTCGGCCGCCTGCGCCTCGGCGATGACCTTCTGCGCGATGTGGCTCGGGACCTCCTCGTAGCGCTCGAAGTCCATCGTGTAATCGCCGCGCCCGCCCGTGATCGCCCGCAGGTCCGGCGCGTAGTCGAGCACCTCGGCCATCGGCAGCTCGGCCTTGATCTCGGTCATCGACCCCTTCGGCTCCACGCCCATCGGCCGGCCTCGCCGCGCGTTGAGGTCTCCGACGACGTCCCCCACGTTCTCCTCCGGCACAGTGATCGTCATCCGCACGATCGGCTCGAGCAGGTACGGATCGGCCTCCGCCGCGGCCTGCTTGAACGCCAGCGAGCCGGCGATCTTGAACGCCATCTCCGAGGAGTCGACGGAATGGTGCTGGCCGTCGCGAAGAGTCACCTTTAGGTCCTTCATCGGATAGCCGGCGAGGACCCCCTGCTGCAGCGCCTCGGCGATTCCCTTCTCCACTGCCGGGATGAACCCGCTCGGGATGACGCCGCCCTTAATGGCGTCTACGAACTCGAAGCCCGAGCCGACCTCCACCGGCTCGATCTCGATGTGGCAGTCGCCGAACTGCCCTCGCCCACCGGTCTGCTTCTTGTAGCGGCCGTGCCCCTTCGCCGGCTTTCGGATCGTCTCCAAGTACGGCACGCGTGGCGGGTGGAGCTCGATCTCGGCGCCGTAGCGGCGCTTCATCCTCTCCGTGACGACCTCGACGTGGACCTGCGTGAGGCCGGCGATGATCTGCTCGCCGGTGTCGGGATCGCGGTGGACGTCGAGGGTCGGGTCCTCCTCGGTAAGGCGACGCAGCGCGCTCGCCGCCTTCTCCTCATCGCCCTTCGACTTTGGCTCGAACGCGAACGCCCTCACCGGCGCGGGCAGGTCGAGCGGCGGGAACGAGACGGCGCTGTCCTTGTCGGCAAGGACGTCCCCGGCCTGGGTCTCCCGGAGCTTCGCCACCGCCCCGATGTCGCCCGGCCCGAGCTCGTCCACGGGCGACGTCTCCTTCCCGCGGGGCGCCGCGATCTGCCCGATCCGCTCCTTCGACTGGCGCGTGGCGTTGAACGCCTGCGAGTCCGATCCCAGGACGCCGGAGTACACGCGGAGAAGGTTGATGCGCCCGGTGTACGGGTCCGCGGTCGTCTTGAAGACGTAGGCGACCAGATCCGCGTCCTCGGCGGGCTCGATCTCGATCTCGTTGCCGTCAGGGTCAAGCGCGCGGACCGCGCCCCGCATCGCCGGCGACGGCACGTCCTCGACGAACGCATCGAGCAGCCGGTTCGTGCCCAGGTTGTGGGTGGCGACACCACATGTCACCGGAAACAGGTGGCCCTCCGTCACGCCCTGCTTGAGCGCGGTGACGATGTCGGTGTGCGAGATCTCCTCGCCGTCGAGGTAGCGCTCCATCAGCTCGTCGGAGTTCTCGGCGACCTCGTCCATCAGCTTCTCGCGGTACTCCTGCGCCTGCTCGCGCAGCTCGTCTGGGATCTCCCCCTCAGTGGCGTTCCCGCGCCCCTCGCCCTCGTAGGTGAACGCCTTCATGTCGATCAGGTCGATGACACCACGGACCTCGTGCTCCGCGCCGATCGGGACCTCGGTCGCGACTACGTGCGGCCCGAATGCCTCCTTGAGCGAGTCGAGCGAGCGGAAGAAGTCCGCCCGTTCGCGGTCGAGCATGTTGACGAAGACGAGACGGGCGAGCCCCTCGCGGTCAGCGCGCTCCCAGAGCCGCTCGGTGTGGACCTCGACTCCCATCACCGCATTGACCACCACGACTGCGGCGTCGACGACCCGCAGCGCGGCGATCGTGTCGGCGATGAACGACGGCTCGCCCGGAGTGTCGATCAGGTTGACCTTTCGATCCGCGTACTCGAACGAGGCCACGCTCGCCCCGATCGACATCGAGCGCTCCTGCTCGTCGGACTCGAAGTCCGAGGCCGTCGACCCATCCTGGACGCGGCCGAGGCGGTTGATGACCCCCGCCTCGAATAGAAGAGCCTCGCAGAGGCTCGTCTTGCCGCTCCCCCGGTGGCCGATCAGCGCAACGTTCCGGATGCGGTCGGCTGCCTTGTGCCCCACGGGCGCAATATATGCGTTAGCGGCTCAGGGCTCCACGGCCACGTTAGCGGCTCGGGGCTCTACGGCCGGGCCTGAAACCGCGAGCGGAGCCCGAGGACGGCCTTCGTGTGGAGCTGCGAGACGCGCGACTCGGTCACCCCCAGGACCTCACCGATCTCCCGCAGCGTGAGGTTTTCGTAGTAATAGAGGGCGACCGCCAGCCGCTCGCGCTCCGGCAGCGCCTCGAGCGCGTCCGCGAGCCGGTCCTTGAGCTCGGCCGCCTGCGCCTCGGTCTCGGGGTCCACCGCGTTGGGGTCATGAATCGTGTCGAGAACCGAGGTCCCGCCGCCGCCATCCGGATCGGCGAACGTCCACAGGTCGTCGAGCGCCAGCACCGAGGAGTTCGCGATCTCCAGCAGGGAGTCGTTGAACTCATCGAAGTCCATACCGAGCTTTGCGGCCATCTCCTCGTCGGTGGGCGCGCGCTGAAGCTCGGCCTCGAGCTCGGCGTGCGCCTTCTCGACGTCGCGGGCACGCGCCCGCACCGATCGCGGCACCCAGTCCAGCAAGCGGAGCTCGTCGATGATCGCGCCCTTAACGCGCGCCACCGCGAATGTTTCGAACTTGATCTCACGTTCGAGGTCGAAGCGCTCGATCGCGCCGACCAGGCCGAGGAGGCCGTAGGAGATGAGGTCGGCCTCCTCGACATGGGAAGGGAGGCCAGACGCCATCCGGCCCGCGATGAACTTCACAAGCGGCGAGTAGGCGACCACCAGCCGCTCCCGCGCGCGGTCGTCCCCCTCCTCCTTGTAGCGTCGCCAGAGCTCTCGAAGCTCGACAGCTTTGACGTTTGTCTCCATCGTCGTCCCCGCTCAAAACCTACCCACCGGGCCGCGACCGCCGCGGTCAGGCTCGTGGATGGGACCGCGAGTACTCGCGCCGGAGCCTGCCGGGCTCCACGCGGGTGTACACCTGGGTCGTCGAGACGCTCGAGTGCCCGAGCAGCTCCTGGATCGAGCGCAAGTCGGCGCCGCCCTCGAGCATGTGGGTTGCGAACGAGTGGCGCAGCGTGTGCGGCGAGACGTGGCCCGCTACGGCCGCCTCCCGCACCCAGCGGTCCAGGCGCCGGCGAACGTCCGAGGTCGAGAGTCGGCGGCCCCGGCGCGACAGAAACAGTGCCCGGCAACGAAGGTCCGTGGCGAGGGCGGGGCGGGCATGCCTGAGGTAGCGGTCCAGCGCGCGCTGGGCGGGCTCCCCCATCGGCACGATCCGCGTCTTCTGTCCCTTGCCGGTCACCCGCAGGGTCTCCGAGTCGAAATCGACGGCGTCGCAATCCAGGTTGATGATCTCCTCGGCGCGCAGCCCGCAGGCGTAGGCCAGCTCGAGCATCGCGCGATCCCTGATCTCGAGCGGCCCCGAAGCCGGAATCCGGTCGAGGAGCCTCGCGACGTCTCCGGGCCCCAGCACGTGCGGCAGTCGACCCGCCCGCTTCGGTATCGGAAGGAGCTGGGCCGGGTTCTGAGCGGCCTCGCCCGATCGCGTCAGATGATCGTGGAGCGTTCGGACGGCGGCGAGCTTGCGTGCGACGCTGGAGCGGGCGAGACCGCGCTCCGAGAGTGCGGCGGCGTAGTAGCGCAGGTCGCGGTACGCCAGCGTTCCCGGCTCACTGCCGTGATCCGTGGCCCACGCGGCCAGCTCCGCGAGATCGCCGCCGTAGGCCCTGATCGTGTGCCTCGAGGATCCCCGTCGCTCGAGCTCGCGACGAAAGTCCGCCAGCGTCGCCTCCCACGCCGGGCTCATGGACGCTTTATCCGGATCGACGCTCATGGCAACGTGATTCGGCGCCGGGCGCCGCTCGCCTGCCAGGGGAGCCACGCTGGCGCTAGTTCCCGACGTAGATCGGCGTGCCGAGCGGGACCTGGTCGTAAAGCTCGATCACGTCGGGGATCGACATGCGGATGCAGCCGTGCGACGCCGCGGTGCCAAGCGAGGAGAGCTCATCGGTCCCGTGGATTCCCGCTCCGTTGTAGAAGCCCATCCACCGCGCCTTCAGCGGATCCTCCGGCCCTGGCGGGATCACCTGTCCCGCGAGACTGCCCGCCCACGGCGAATCGGGGACGTGCCACGACGGATTCACCTGCTTGTCGTCGATCGTGTACGTCCCGGCCGGCGTCTCGAGGCCCTGCATGCCGACGGCGATCGTGTACGTCTTGACCAGCTTCAGGTTCCTCCAAAGGCGAAGCTGGAAGTTGCCGCGGTCGATCGTGAGGTAGACCGGGTACCTCTGCGCCAGCTCATCGGTTGTCACGTCGGGCTTGAGCTTCTGGACCGGCGCCTCGATCGTGCGGTCGCGTGGGCTCTCGATCGCACCCCGAAGCTCCGTCCGCAGCTTGTCGGTGAGGAGCTGGACGCCGTCGTGCCCGGGCACCGGGTTGAGCGAAGTGGGCGTCGGGCTGATGGTGGCGTCCTGCGCGGGCTCGTTCACCTCCTGGGCCACGGCGTTGACGAATTCGTCGACCGCTTCGGCCGAATAGGTGATGTGGGGGGCAATCTCCCGGTCGACCTCGCCGCCGGTGGTGTACCGCCAGACGCGGGCGGGAAATCCGCCGGACCGGCTGGCGCGAAGCGCAGCGTCAACCATCCCGTCGATATCCGCGCGGACCTGGAGCTTGTCGGGGCTCAGCGTGTACTTCGTGCCGTCGTACTCGACCGTCACCGGCCGATCGAGTGGCTCGACCAGCCTCGCATGCAGCCGCTTCTTCGCCTGATCGGCGGACATGCCGCCCACATCGACCCCGCCGATGCGAATGCCATTCGCGATCTGGTCGGAATTCGCGCGGTCGATCGCGTACGCCGCGACCGCCAGCGCGCAAATGACCCCGACGATCGAGACGAGGAGTATCTGCACCCTGCGACTCACTTGACCCCCGCGTGAGTGTACGAACCCCGGCGGCTCGACCTTGCCGGCGGGCATCTGCGCAAGGCAGCTTGCGCACCGTCAGACGTCAGGTCCCTGACAGCGGTCAGATGCCGAGCGGCTCGGTCTCGGTCGACACCCCGCCCCGCTGGCCGGGCCGCTCGCGCCGCACGTTCGGGCTCCAGCGCAAAAATTCCTCGACCTCGCGCTCGTAGGTGTACTCCTGGTCGACGCCGCGCATCACCGGCGCCAGGCGCATGTGCTCCGCGAGCTTGATGACCGTCTCGCGGGTCGTGTACCCGTAGCTGAACCCGGTCGACTTGAGGAGGCGGTTGTCGACTCCCCTGCCGAAGCGAAGCAGGTTGACCACCTCGTCCGGGATCCGGAAGCCGAGGCGCCGCACGAATCCGGTCGCGGGGCCAGTCCCCCAGGGCGGCAGGACCGGGGCGGGGAGCTTCCCCACGAGGTCGACGATCTCCGACAGGGCCAGCACGCCGTCGGGGGCAACGTTGTAGATCCCGGGGCAGACGTGGAAGGCAGCGTGCTCCAGGGCGTGGACCACGTCATCCTCGTGCACGAATTGAAGCCGCGGGTCGAACCCCAGGACCATCGGCACCAGGGGCAGCCGGAACATGCGGGTGAACGGGGTGTCGACGTCGGGGCCGAGGACGTTGGCGCAGCGCAGGACGGTGACGGTGACCTCGGGACTTCGCTGGGCGAACTCGCCCACCGCCTGTTCGGCCTCGACGATGTCGCGCTCGAGGGCAGTGCGCGGAGGATGCGGCCGCGGCATCTCCTCGGTGAAGAACGCGGGGTCGTCCTGCTCGGCCCCGTAGTAGTGGGTGGAGCTCTTGAAGACGAACTTCCGCACCGGCGAGTCCCCGCCGGTGCAGGCGGCCAGGATGTTCATCGTCCCGATCACGTTGTTCTCGTGTGCGATCCGGGGCGAGGCCATCAGCGAGTTGACCACGAGCCGGGTATCGATCACGGTGTCGATCTCCGCGGCTCGCACGATGCGCTCCAGCAGCGAGTGCTGGTTCGACACCTTCACGTACTCGGTGCGCTCGAGCTCGCGTGTGGGCGCCTCGCTGTCGACGCCGATGATCGCCTCGATCCGCTCGAAGCTCTCGAGCGCCTGCGCCAGTCGGCCGCCCCAGTACGTCGATAGCCCCGTGACCAGAACGCGCCGAGTCGCCGCATCCTCGGGCGCAGCTAGCTCGCTCAGCCCAGCCACATGGACTTCCTCTTCGCCAGCATCTCGTGCAGGTTCTCCTGGATCTGCGCCCTGATCTCCTGGGCGAGAGTCTGGACGAGCGCCTTGTCCTCGGCGGCCTCAGCCCCGCCCAGCTCGACCGTGTCGATCGGCTCCAGGAACCGGATCCTGAACTTCGCCGGCAGGTAACCCAACATCCCAAGCGGACCGACCCACGGGAAGGTTGGCGTGATCGGAAAGTAGAGGAGCCCGGTGAGCTTTCGCATGATGTCCACGTGCGCGAAGATCGGCGCGGACTCCTCGGCCCCGATGACGCACGTGGGCACGAGCTGCGCCTCCGCCCGCATCGCCGCCTCGACGAACCCGCCGCGGCCGAAGCGCCGCAGGCGGTAGCGCTCGCGGTAGAGCTTCTCGGTCCCCTTGCGCCCCTCGGGGAAGACCAGGACGAGCTGGCGCTCGTCGTAGAGCAGGCGGTGGACGTTCGCCGGATGCGCGGCGACGCAGCCGACCTTCGGGATCAGCATCGAGAACCCGGGATACCCCTTGAAGAAGTGCTCGACGGTGATGTAGAGGGGCCGCGGGTTCGGATGCTCCTCGCGAATCGCCTTGACGATCATCGCCGCGTCCGGGGGCAGAGCGCCCGCATGGTTGGAGACGATGAGGGCGCCATCCTCCGCGGGCACGTTCTCGATCCCCTCGACCTCTACCCGGAACCAGTAGCGGTAGAAAAACTCGACGAGTGTGCGGTCCATGAAGCCCTCGACCCGCTCTGATCGCCCCCAATCGTTGAGGCGCCGCTCGGGCTCGATCGCCGGCAGGAGCTCGCGCATGACCTCCGCGGGGCGGTGCGCGGGGAGCTGATCCCGGGCTCCAGCCTCGCCGGCCTCCGTGGCCGGAACGACCGGACCGGCGAGCGATGTTCGCTGCTCATCGGCCATGGGCGTGGCATTGTGGCAGTCCGGCGGCGGCCTTTCCGTGGCGAATATGTTTCCCCCGTATGCGCTCCAAGGATCAGGTGCGGCGCGCCGTGTGGCGGGCGATGGAACGGGAGGGGGTCTCCAGGTTCCCCGGCGCCGAGGGACGGATCCCGAACTTCGCCGGCGCAAAGCTGGCGGCCGAGAAACTCGCCCAGCACCGCCTCTGGAGGCGCGCCCAGGTCGTGAAGGCCAATCCGGACTCCCCCCAGACGCACGCGCGGCGGCTCGCTATCGAGCAGGGCAAGAAGCTCGTGATGGCGGTGCCGCGGCTTCGCGACAACCATCCCTTCCGCCTGCTCGATGCCAAGCGCCTGAGCAAGGCCCAGGTACGCGAGGCGGCGACGATCAAGGGCGCCCTGCGGCACGGGCGGGTGGTCGCTTTGGAGGAGATCCCCGAGATCGACTTCGTCCTCTGCGGCTCGGTCGCGGTCAATCTGAGCGGCGCGAGGATCGGCAAGGGCGGCGGCTTCTCGGACCTCGAGTACGGCCTGCTGATCGAGGAGTCGAAGATCGACGAGCACACCTGCGTCGCCACGACGGTCCACCCGATCCAGATCCTGCGCGAGCACTTGATGATGACCGACCACGACCTCCCGATCGACCTGATCGTCACCCCGCGCGCGGCGATCGACGTCGAGCGCGTTCACGACCGCCCACCGGGCATCCTCTGGGACCACCTCCAGCCCCCGCAGATACACGAGATCCCGGTGCTCGAGCGGATGGGGTACGCGTGATGTCTATCGAGCCAGCCGAGGAGCGAACAAGCCTCATCGCCCAACTCCTCGACGAGTTCTTCCCGTTCGCCTCCCCGCTCGACGAGCTGCCGGACGCGACCCCCGCCGAGGGCCCGGACCCCTACGGCGACCCCGACCCCGAGTGGCTTCGCATCGACTGGCGCCAGTACCTGCACAGGATCGACGTCGGCGGCGCCCGGGACGTCAACTGCGTCCAGATGGGCAACGGCGGCGGCAAGGCGCTCCTCCTCGTCCACGGGCTATCCGGCGCATGGCAGAACTGGCTCGAGAACATCCCCTGCTTCGCCCGCGCGCACCGCGTCGTGGCGATGGACCTTCCGGGCTTCGGCGACAGCCCGATGCCCGATTGGGAGCTCTCGGTTGAGGCCTACGGGCGCTTCGTGCACGAGCTCTGTGATGCGCTCGGAATCCACACGTGCACCATCGTCGGCAACTCGATGGGTGGCTTCATCGCCGCCGAGGCCGCCACCGAGAATCCGACGCGGTTCGAGAAGCTCGTGCTGGCCTCCGCGGCGGGAATCTCCCACGCCCGGATGCGGCGCCAGCCGGCCGAGGTCGCCGCGCGGATGGGCATCGCGGCGGCGCCGCTCACGCTCAAGCTCGCGGAGAACGCCATCCGGCGTCCGCGGGTCCGGCGCATCTTCGGCGGACTCTTCTACGCGCCCGAGCGTCTGCGACCGGAGTTGCTGTGGGAGTTCTTCCACCACGCGACCGGCAAGCCGGGCGTGCTTCCGGCCGTCACGGGTCTCGTCGGCTACGACATCCTCGACCGCCTCGAGGACGTCGAGGTGCCGACCCTCATCGTCTGGGGCCGCAACGACCACGTCGTTCCGCCGCACGATGCGATCGGCTACGGCAAGCGCCTGCGCAAGTCGCGCACGGTGATCTTCGACAAGACGGGGCACGTGCCCATGGCGGAGCGGCCGGTCCGCTTCAACCGGGTTCTCGAGACGTTCCTAGCCGAGTAGCCGGACCACTTGCTCCGCCTGGCGGGGCGGGATAGGTTCACGTAGTCCCAACAGGCGGCGGAAGGAGTGAGAGATGGCGGAGACCGTTGTGCGCCAGCCCGGCGAGGGCACGGCGCTTTGGATGCTCGGTGGCCTCTACGAGGTGAAGGCCGCGGGAGGTGAGACCGACGGCCAGGTCACGGTGATGGAGATGACGATCCCGGAGGGCATGGGGCCGCCGCCGCACACCCACGACGGCGGAGAGGCGGTCTACGTCCTCGAGGGAACCGTCCGATACCACATCGGCGACGACGTGGTGGAGGGCGGCCCGGGGTCGTTCTTCTACGTCCCGGCGGGGATGTGGGAGAACTTCGAGCCGGCCACTCAGATCCGGGTGCTCGTCATCTACACGCCGGGCGGTGTCGATGGGTTCTTCGCTGAGGCAGGTGAGCCGGCCGAGCGGCGCGAGGTCCCACCGGCGCCGGAGTCACCGCCGGACGTCGAGTCGCTCGCGGCGATCGGCGCGAAGTACGGGGTCGAGGTGAGGCAGCCCGCCTAGCGCGAGCTAGAGAGTCTCCAGGCGGCGGCGCAGCCCGGCGACGTCCTTGCGGCGCCCGCTGTAAAGCTCGCATCCGAACCTCCGATTCAGGGCGGAGCGGCGGATGACGTCGGCCATGAACGCGTCGCAGGTGATGAAGCGGCACCGCGGCAGAGCGATGGCGAGCGCGTGCAGATCGATGGCGTCGCTGGCGCGCTGCTGGCGCTCCGGGAAGTGCTCGCGTGCGAACCTGGCGAGGCGGCGCTCGACGTTGCGCTCCCTGGCCCCCGGCTCGCCGGGAAGGCGCAGACCGCCAGAGAGCTCCCGCAACGCCTCGAGTAGCGGGAGGTCCGGGCGGGCGGCCGATTCGCTGCGGTGCGCGCTGGACTCGGGTACCGCCACTGCGCCGCGACTGATCGCGTCGCGAAGCACCGGCTCGAGCTCTCGAAAGCCGGGCTTTCGCTTGACGATCCCGCTCAGATAGTTCTGATCGAGGTAGAGGAGCGGGCGCTCGGTCACGTCACAGCGTGACCGCGCCCTCGGCCGCCGAGGAGACGCTGCGGGCGTACCTGGCCATCACGCCGCTTCTGTAACGGGGCTCGGGCGGCTCATAAGCGGCCGCCCGGCGCGCGATCTCCTCATCGGTCAGGTCCACGTCCAGCCGGCGCGCCTCGACGTCGAAGATGATCCGGTCGCCCTCGCTCACGGCGGCGATCGGCCCGGCCCGGACCGCCTCCGGCGCGACGTGTCCCGCCATGAGGCCGTGGGTGGCACCGGAGAAGCGCCCGTCGGTCAAGAGCGCCACGTCGGAGCCCAGGCCCTCGCCCACGAGCGCGGCGGTGACGTGGAGCATCTCGCGCATCCCCGGTCCGCCGGCCGGTCCCTCGTTGCGGATCACGATCACGTCGCCGGGCTTGATCCTCTGCCGCGAGACCGCATCGAACGCCTCTTCCTCGGACTCGAACACGCGCGCCGGCCCCTCCTGGCGGAGGCGCTCGGTGCCCGCCAGCTTGACGACACAGCCGTCGGGGGCGAGGTTGCCACGCAGGATCGCGAACCCGCCCTCGGGCTTGATGGGATCGTCGGCGGGCCGCACCACGACCTGACCGCACGTCTCCTCGGCGTCCTCCGTCTCGGCGCCGATGGTCCGCCCGGTCACCGTTACCGCATCGGGATGGAGAACCCCCACCTCGGCGAGCCGCTTGGCGATCACGCCCACTCCTCCGGCCTTGTAGAGATCCGTCGCCACGAACCGGCCGCCGGGCTTCAGATCGGCGAGCAGCGGCGTGCGCCGCGAGATGTGCTCGAAGTCGTCGATGCCCATCTCGATCCCCGCCTCGTGGGCGACCGCCAGCAGGTGCAGGACGCCGTTGGTCGATCCCCCGGATGCGCAAACGCAGGCGATCGCGTTCTCGATTGACTCCCTGGTGATCACCGCGCTCGTCCGGACGTCGTCGATCAGAGCCTGGACGGCGAGCCGCCCCGCCTCGCGCGCAACGTCCGCCTTTTCCCCGTTCATCGCCGGCACCATCGCGGAGCCCATCGGCGAGATCCCCATGACCTCGAATGCGCAGGCCATTGTGTTGGCGGTGAACTGGCCGCCGCAGGCGCCGGCGCCCGGGCTCGCGCAGGCCTCGAGCTCGTGAAGCTCCTCGTCGGACATGTCCCCGGCAGCGTGCGCGCCGATCGCCTCGAAGACGTCCTGAATTGTCACGTCCTCGCCCCGCCAGCGGCCCGGTGCGATCGAGCCGCCGTAGAGCATCACAGCGGGCACGTCCAGCCGGGCGAGCGCCATCACCGCGCCCGGGATCGTCTTGTCGCAGCCCGACAGCGCGACGACGGCGTCGAACTGATAGCCGCGCACGGTCAGCTCGATCGAGTCGGCGATCACCTCGCGGCTGATCAGCGAGGTCTTCATGCCCTCGGTGCCCATCGTGATCCCGTCCGAGATCGCGATCGAGTTGAACTCCATGGGCGTCCCCCCAGCCTCCCGCACGCCCTCCTTCACCGACTCCGCCAGATCGCGGAGGTGGAAGTTGCACGGCATCGCCTCGATCCAGGTGTTGGCGATCCCGACCGTGGGGCGCCGGAGCGCCTCGTCGTCGAAGCCGATGCCCTTCATGTAGGCGCGGGCTGCGGCTCGATCCGGGCCGTCGAAGACCGCGGCGGAGCGCGGTCGGGGGAGCTCGCTCACGCGGCCGTCCGGACCCGTCGGGCCCGCCACTCCCGCAGCCGGATCAGATCCCGCGCCACCTGGCCCGGGTCGAGTTGGCGGCCCGGAACGTGCATGTTCGCGACCGAGATCAACTCGCGCTCGCCAGCGCGCAGCGACATCCACTTCGCGAGCACGTCGTCGGCGCCCGGCAGCCGCTGCTGCATCGGCTCGGATCGATCGGGAAATCCGACGCAGTACTCGTTCAGGAGCTTGCCGGTGCGGAGATCGAACGCGACGATCGGGCGGTGCGGGTAGAGCAGGTAGCCGTAGCCGCCTTCGCCCTCGGCGCCGTCGACCGCCATGAAGCCCAGCTCGGTATACATCGCGTACTCCTCCGCCGACACCACCGAGCGCATCAGCCGCCGGGCGCGCGCCTCGGCCCGGCGCTCGCGGCCCGGGTCATACGGCGGGATGCGCTCACGCGTCTCGCGGCGGGGGATCATCCGGCGTACGCGCTTGGCGACCGACGGGCCAAAGGCGACGATCGCAAGGACCGCCAGCACGATGACCGACGTCGCGATGAGGAGGCTCAACCGCCTGCGGCCGGCGGGAAGAACACGACGCGCTCCGCGTCACGCGGGACCTCCGCGAAGTCGCGGACCATCGTGGCCTCGCGCCTGGGTCCATCGGAGGTCGGCACCGCAGCCGACATCCCGAGCTCGAGCTGGCGGCGAAACTCGGCGACCAGCCTCTCCTCGTCCTCGGAGACCGCCGGATCACCCTCGGCGAGCAACACGTCTCCGTGCCCCGGCTTCATCCGCACCAGCTTCATCCACGCCGGATTATGCCAAGGGCATCGACAGGGCCGGGCCCTTCGCCGATGCTGGCGAGGCCGTTGCCGACCGCCTCCGAGGCGATCTCGCGCGCCCACCGCGCCGCCTCGACCACGTCCGCGCCACGGGCTAGATACGCGGCCAGGGCCGACGAGTGCGTGCAGCCCGAGCCGTGGGAGGCAGCATCCGGATGCCGCGGGCCGTTGATGCGAAGCGTCCCCGAGCCGTCGAAAAGGACGTCCGCGCCATCGTCGGAGTGCCCCCCGGTGACCACCACCGCATCCGGGCCAAGCGCCTGGATCGCGCTGGCGAGCTCCTCCGGGCTCGCGCCGTCCCCGAGGCGCGCGAGCTGGCGCGCCTCGGGCAGGTTGGGCGTCGCGACGGTCGCCAACGGCAGGATCCGCTCGACGAGGGCGGCCTTCGCCACCGGCTCGAGCAGGACGGCGCCACTCGCGGAGACCATCACGGGATCGACGACCACGGGCGCATCCCCCACCAGGGCAAGAGCCTCGACCACCGCGTCGATCGTCGCCTCGTCGCCCAGCATCCCCACCTTCACGGCGTCGACGCCGATGTCCTCCGCCACGGCGTGGACCTGTGCTCTGATCGTCTCCCGCGGGATCTGCGTGATCAGCTCGATCCCGAGCGTGTTCTGAGCTGTGATCGCCGTGATCGCGCAGGTGCCGTGGACGCCGCAGCGCGCGAAGGCCTTGAGGTCGGCCTGGATGCCGGCGCCGCCGCCGGAATCCGATCCGGCGATGGTCAGACATACTGGAACGCGCTCCTCAGGTCTCACCGCTCCAGCGTAGTCCGCGCGTAGCGGCCGGTGCCGTCGGCGCGGACGTACCCCAGAAGCTCCAGGCGGGCCAGGGCAACGGCGGCTTCCGGCGCCGAGATTGTCGCCGCGACCGCGACCGCGTCGGGGGTGGCGGCTCCCGCGGCGACGGCATCCGCGACGTTGGCCAACGCGGCCTCGAGCGGCGGGCCCGTTCGCCTCGCGGCCGTCACGCCGATGCCGAGGAGGCGGTCGAGGACGTCCTGCGCGTCTCGGATCACCGCCGCCCCGTCGGCGATGAGGCCGTTGGTGCCCTTGGCGACACGGCTCGTCACGCGTCCCGGCACGGCGCCGACCTCCCGGCCGAGCTTGTAGGCGCGCTCGGCGGTGATCAGCGACCCGGACGGCTGCGCGGCCTCGACGACGATCGTCATCGTCGCCAGCGCGGCCATGATCCGGTTCCGCCGGGGGAAACAACCCGGCCCGGGGGACGTGCCCGGCGGCATTTCGGAGATCACCGCTCCCGTCGCCACGATGCGCCCATACAGGCGGCGCTCGCTGCGCGGATAGACGACATCCGGGCCGCCGCCCAGCACGGCGATGGTGGCGCCGTTGCCGGCGAGCATGCCGCGGTGAACCGCGGCATCGATCCCGATCGCCATGCCGCTCACGATCACGAGGCCGGCCGCCCCCAGCAGATGTCCGAGCTCCTCGGCGACCTCGAGCCCGTAGGCGCTCGGATGCCGGGAGCCGACGATGGTGACCGCCTGCTCCGCATCCAGCTCGCTCACCAGCCGCTTGCTGCCGCATCCAAATAGAGCCTTGGGTGCCTCGGCGCCCAGGTCCAGCAGCCCGGCGGGATAGCCCGAGTCGCCGCGGCCGATCCTCCAGACCGCCGAGCTCACTCGGCGCCCCGGCGCCGCAGGCTGATCGCCCGCGCGACGTGCTCGGCCTCGATGCGGTCGGCCCCGGCGAGATCCGCGATCGTCCGCGAAACGCGAAGCACGCGGTCATAGCCGCGGCCGCTCAGGCCCAGCTGGGCGTGGCCGCGCGCCAGCGTGCGTCGCGCCTCCGACGCGAGCTCGGCCGTGCTCCGCAGCTCTGCTGGCGCCATGTCGGCGTTGCAGCGCCCGGACCCCAGGCGCCGCTCTTGCCGCTCGCGCGCGGCAATAACGCGTGCCCGGATCGCCGCGGAGTCGACGCCGCGCCGCTGTCCCATTTCCTCGGCGCTCGGGCGATCGATGGCCACCGAGATGTCGATCCGGTCAGCGAGCGCGCCGCTGAGCTTCGCCCGGTAGCGGCGCACCGACCCGGGGCGGCACTCGCACTCCCCGGACTCCTCGCCCCGCCCGCAGGGACAGGGGTTGGACGCGGCGACGAGCATGAACCGGCATGGCAGCTCGACCGCCCCGCGGGCTCGGGTGATCGCCACGCGACCCTCCTCGAGCGGCTGGCGAAGCGCCTCGAGCGCCTCCCGGGAAAACTCCGCGAGCTCGTCCAGGAACAGCACGCCCCGGTGCGCGAGGGTTACCTCCCCTGGTCGCGGCGGAGAGCCGCCGCCGACGAGCCCGGCCGTGGAGACCGTGTGGTGAGGAGCCCGGAACGGCCGCCGCAGCGCCAGGTGACCGCGGCTGAGCAGCCCGCATGCGCTCGCCACCCGCAGAACCTCCATCGCGTCCGGGCGCGTTAGCGGCGGCAGGATCGAGGGAAGCCGCTTGGCGGCGAGGGACTTGCCGGCCCCGGGCGGGCCGATGATGAGCAGGCTGTGGCCCCCGGCCGCGGCGATCTCCAGCGCGTCGCGCAGGTACGCCTGGCCGCGCAGGTCGGAGAGGTCGGGGCCCGCCGGACCGGAGCCGTTCAGGCGGAGCTCGAACGGCTCGGGCGGTGCTGGCTCATCGGGCGTACCGAGGCGCTTGAGCTGATCGAGGCGCTCCAGGGGGACCACGCGCAGGCCACGTGTGAGCGCGGCCTCCGGCCCGTTGGCCGCCGGGACAGCGATCTCGTGGGCGCGGAGCGCTCGAGCCGCCTCGGCCATCGCGAGCGCGCCGGGGACGGGCCTGATCGTCCCGTCCAACGCCAGCTCGCCGGCGAGCATCACCCCGGCGAGCTGCTCCGGGCGGAGCTGCTTCGACGCGGCAAGCAGCGCGGCTGCAATGGCGAGGTCGAAGCTGGGCCCGGCCTTGGGCAGGTTCGCGGGCGCGAGGTTCGCGGTAATGCGGTGCTGGGGGTAATCGAAGCCCGAGTTCTCGAGCGCCGCCCGTACCCGCTCGCGCGACTCGCGCACCGCTGTGTCGGGCAGCCCGACCAGCGAGAACGTCTTCAGCCCGTAGCTGCACACGTCGACCTCGACGTGCACCTCGCGCACCTCGATGCCAAGCAAGCTGAACGTTCGCGCCGTCGCGAGCACGGCCGCGAAGCTACGGCCGAAGATTTCGCACGTGGTGCGCTAGTTGTGCCGAATTCGTCACGATCCGGGCGCCACACGCGCAGCGGCGGTCCCTACGGTCCCCGCGATGGCCAGCGACCGCAAGGACCTCGGGGATCACGCCGAGACGATGGCCGCAGCGCGCCTTGAGCGCTCCGGCATGCGGATCGTCGCCCGCAACCAGCGCACGAGCCAGGTGCCGGGAGAAATCGACGTCATCGCGATGGACGGCACTGAGCTCGTGTTCGTCGAGGTCAAGGGGCTGCGAGCGGGCACCGTCGCCGGCCCGCCAAGACCCGTGCTCGCCGTGGGTTGGCGAAAGCAGCGCAAGCTCCGGTCGCTCGCGATCGGTTGGCTGCATGAACACGACGGGTTTGTCCCGCGCCACTCCGCGATTCGCTTCGACGTCGTGGGCGTGAGGATCGGGCGCGACGGGCAGGCGGTCGAGTGGGAGCACGTTCGCGACGCGTTCTAGGCGCCCTCGAATCGGCGGACGTCTTGGACCTCCGCCCTTATTGCCTCTCTAACGCCGGCGTCGAGGTCGGCGAAGGGGCTCGGGTCGACCTCGATCGAATCTCTCTTCCGCTTCATCCCCCACGTCCCCACCGCCACCCCGTCGACCAGGATCGTGGCCCGAATGAGCCCCCCGCCGGGCATGATCCGACGCCACCTCTCAGGTCGCGCGATGAAGTCGCGGTCCCGGTGACCCATCAGGTAGTTGTCCCACGCCGGGATGAGCCGGACGAGCCCGCGCGGGGCCCTCCGCGCGCCGCGGCGCGGCAGCCAGGCACGAGCGTCGCCGATCCTCACCTCGACGAGCTCCCTTGCGATCGCGCCGATGCCGTTACGCACGTCGCGAAGCGGCAGGCCCGACCAGCCCGCGAAATCAGCCTCGGTCGCGGGGCCGAACGCGCGGAGGTAGCGTCGCGCCAGCTCGGCCACTGCGGCGGCGCGATCGTGCGTCGGGGACGCACCGAGCCACTCCCGCCGCAGCGCGAGCAGCGTCTGCGCGCCCCGGTCGGGGCCCAGGATCCCAATGCCCTGGCCGGTCGCAACCCGGAACAGGTGGACCCGGCGCGCGGCGTCGATCTCGATCCCTAGGCGCCCCAGGCGCTCCACCAGGTCGCTGCGCCCGAGGTAGCCGTCGCTCTCCAGCGCCGCGCGGATCGCCTCGAGCGCGCGCTCCTGGGCGGGAGCATCGAGGCCGAGCTGGCGCAGCCGGTGCCGGGAGTCCGACACCAGCCCGGCGTCGAAAAGCGGCAGGACCCACCCCGCGTCCTCGGCGGCCAGCATGTGCATCGTGCTGCGCATGGCCCAGGTGCGGACGATGGAGCGCTCCTCGGTGCGAGCTCGGTCCACGTCGCCGGCTCGCAGCCGGGCGCCTCGAGCCCTGAAGCCCAGCCTGCCCGCGCGGAGGTCCTGCGCCTGGATGCCGGCGGTCCCCAGGGCGACGTCGACGGGATGCCGAACGTCTCCGGGCCGGTGAAGGAGCTGCGCGGCGGCGCGAAGCGGCGCCAGCCGGTGCGTGTCGATCGCCAGCGTCAGTCGAGCTCGAGCTGCGAGTACGCGATCGACTGGAATGAGCGGCGATGAACCTCGGAGAGGCCGTGCTCGATGATCGCGGCGCGGTGCTCCGGGGTGGAGTAGCCGACGTTGCCGGCGAACCCGAACTCCGGGTAGGCGTGGTCGATACTCGTCATGTAGCGATCCCGGGTCACCTTGGCGACGACGGAGGCGGCCGCGACCGCGGCGCTCTTGGCGTCCCCGTCGATCACCGCCCGGTGCCGCACCAAGCAGGATGGCGCGCGAAACCCGTCAGTTAGGCAGACGGCACCCGGCACGGCCACCCGCTCGAGGCACCTCGCGAGCGCGGCGAGGTTGGTGACGTGTAGTCCGCGGGCGTCGATCCCGCGGACGCAGCGCACCGTGACCGCCACCCGCGTGGCCACCCGGAGCACGCACGGGTAGAGCTCCTCGCGCTCCTCCGGGCTTCGGACCTTGGAGTCGTCGAGCCCGGACAGCGCCCGGCGGTCGCGGAGGCTCAGGTTCTCGTGGTCGATGAGCACTGCGGCCGCCACCAGCGGGCCGGCGAGCGATCCCCGTCCCGCCTCATCGGCTCCCGCGACGAAGCGGGCTCCCAGCGAGCGGTCGAAGCGAAACAACTTCGCCGCGCGGCGGCGGGCGCGGGCTCGGCGCTTTGCGGCCCCCGGCAACTGCGCGCCCTGCGCCTTGGCCGCCGCTGTCTGCGCCCGTGCCATCGCGGTCATGATGCACGAATATCCGGGTGGATTCCGAGGATCACCCCGCAACGAGCGCGATTCGAGGGCCTCCTAGAGGAAGCCGATGCGGTCCGGCGGCCAGTAGGTGAAGACAGCCTTGCCGATGAACCAGTCGCGCGGGACCGGCCCCCAGAACCGGCTGTCGTCGCTGGAGCCGCGGTTGTCGCCCATCATGAAGTACTCGTTCGGCGGGATCGTGATCGTCTTCGGCAGGTCGCAGCCCTCTCCCCCACCGCACGGCCTGATGAAGTCCTCCTTCGCCTCAACACCGTTCACCACCGGATGGCCGTTCTTGATGCTGAGCGTGTCGCCCGGCCCGGCGACGATCCGCTTGATGAAGTTCGTGTCCGACTCCTGCTCCGTCGGCTTGGGACACGCCTCACCGGCTTCGACGGGTTGCCGTCCATGAACCTCGACCCCGCACTCGCGCGAGTTGACTGCCCCCTCCGGCGGGTGGAACACGACGATGTCGCCGACGTCGGGGCTGCCGAAGCGGTAGCCGACGCGGTCGACCAACACCCTCTGGCCGACGTCGAGCGTGGGCTCCATTGACTGCGACGGGATCTGGTACGGCTTGACGATGAGCGCCTGGATCAGGAGCGCCAGCCCGATCGCGAGCGCGACGATTACGACGAGCTCGATGACGGCGCCGAGCCTGGTGCTGGGTTTCGGGATGAGCGGCCTCAACCGCGGGTCCGCGCGTCCTCGGCCTCCTCACCCTCGGAATCGTCACCGGCCCCCTCGGACTCCTCGGATGCTTGCGACCCGGCCTCTCCCTCCTCGCCGGCGCCTTCTGCTTGCGCTTCCTGGACCTCCGGCTCCGCCTCGCTCTGGGCGACCCCCTCTGAGTCGACCGCCTCGGCCTCCTCGCCGAGCACGAGCTCGTCCTCGATCCCCCAGCGGCGCTCGGCGACCCGCGCCCGCTTGCCCACGCGGCCGCGCAGGTAGTAGAGCTTGGCCCGGCGAACGTCGCCGCGCGCGACCACCTCGAGTCGCTCGATCTTCGGCGAGTGCACCGGGAACGTGCGCTCCACGCCCACCCCGAAGGACTGCTTGCGGACCGTGAACGTCTCCCGCGCGCCGGATCCGCTGCGGGCGATGACGACCCCCTCGAACACCTGGGTGCGCCGGCGGCTTCCCTCTACCACCTGGAAGTGGACGCGGACCCGATCGCCGGCGGCAAAGCGGGGCACGCGCTTGAGCTGGCGCTGCTCGATGCTGTCGATGATCGTGCTCATAACCTCGGGCAAAGAAAAAGCGTGGCCCGCGGCCGCGCGGCGGAGAATCTTACTAGGCGTCGGTTGCGTTCCCGACCGCTTGTGCCCGCCTACGGCTCTGCTCCAGCCGCCACTCCCGCACGCGCGCGTGGTCGCCGGAGAGAAGCACGTCGGGAACGTCCCATCCGCGGTAGGACGCCGGGCGCGTGTAGTGCGGGTACTCGGGCGCCCCGCCGAGCGCCTCCGAGAACGACTCCTCCACCGCGCTCTCGGCGTCGCCGAGAGCGCGGGGGAGCTTGCGGATGATCGCATCTGCCACCACCATCGCCGCCAGCTCCCCGCCGGAGAGGACGTAGGGGCCGATCGACACCGCGTCGGTCGCGAGGTGGTCCCGCACCCGCTCGTCGATCCCCTCGTAGCGGCCCGACAACAGCGCGACGTGCGGCTCCGACGCCAGCTCCGTAGCGAGCGCCTCGTCGAGCTGGCGCCCCGACGGCGCCAGCACCAGCACCCGGCTCGGCTTACGCCCATCCGCGTACGCGGCACGAAGCGCGGCGTCGACCACGTCCACTCGCAACACCATGCCAGCCCCGCCGCCGTACGGGGCGTCGTCCACCTGGCCGCCGCTCAGCGGCGTCGTATCGCGGTAGTTGAACAGCCGCAGCTCGTTGCCGGCCTCGACAGCATTGCGCACATGGCGCTGCGAACAGAACCAGTCGAACCAGTCTGGAAAGAGGGTGAAGACGTCAATCTTCAATGAACTCGACCAGGACCCGCCGGTCCGAGCCCGTGGAGGCCGCCTTGGCGACCGTGCGGATCGCGTTCGCCACGCGTCCGCCCTTGCCGATCAGCCGGCCGAGGTCGTCGCCGCTCACCGTCACCTCCACGACCAGATCACCGTCCTCGGTCACCTCCGTCACCTCGACGGCGTCCGGATTCTCAACGAGCGCCCGGGCGAGGAACTCGACCAGGTCGCGCATCAGCGCCCGGCGGCCTCGATTCCTTGAGTTCGCAGGAGCCGGGCGACGGTCCGCGTGGGCTGCGCTCCGTGGGCCAGCCAGTGCTGGGCGCGCGCGTCGTCGATCACGATCGTCGAGGGATCGGTCTGCGGGTTGTAGTGGCCGATCGTCTCGATCGTCCGCCCGTCGCGCGGGGACCCGCGGTCGGCGACGACGATGCGCCAGATCGGGTTCTTGCGCGACCCGACCCGCGTGAGTCTGATTCGTACGGCCATCTGCGGCGGACCAGGTTACAGCGTCCACCTATGACGGCGGCTTCGCCGCCTAACGGCACATGCTGCTGCGGCAACAAAGTCGCCGCCCATCACGCCCGCCTACCTCATACCCCGCAGGAGCTGCTGGGGATCGGGCATCTTGCCGCGCGCGATCTGCGCCATTAGCTTCCGCATCTGGTTGAACTGCTTGACGAGCTGGTTGACGGCCTGCACGGTCGTCCCGGATCCGCGGGCGATCCGCTTGCGCCGGGACCCGCCGATGATCTCGGGCCGTGCGCGCTCGGCGGGCGTCATCGAGAGGATGATCGCCTCGAGGCGGTCGAGCTCGCGCTCGTCCATGTTGGCGTCGCGCAGCTGCTTCATGGCCTTGCCCATTCCGGGCATCATCCCCAGGACACTCGAGAGCGGCCCCATGCGGCGCACCTGCTTCATCTGCTCGAGAAAGTCCTCGAGCGTGAACTGCTCGCGGCGCATCTTGCGCTCGAGCTCCGCCGCCTCCTTTTTGTCGGAGACCTCCTCGGCCTTCTCGATCAGCGACATCACGTCGCCCATCCCGAGGATGCGGGTCGCCATCCGGTCCGGGTGGAAGCGCTCGAGCTCGTCCAGCTTCTCGCCGGTCGAGGCGTAGAGGATCGGCTTGCCCGTCACCGCCTTCACCGACAGCGCCGCGCCGCCGCGGGCGTCTCCGTCGAGCTTCGTCATCACCAGACCGTCGAACTCCACCCGGGACGCGAACTCCTGCGCCACGTTGACCGCGTCCTGGCCGGTCATGGCGTCGAGGACCAAGAGAACGTCGTGGGGCTTCGTGCGCTTGCGGATCGCCACCAGCTGGTCCATCAGCTCCTCGTCGATGTGAAGGCGGCCGGCCGTATCGATGATCACGACGTCGTCCCGCGCCGCCTTCGCCTGGCCCAGCGCCCATCCGGCGATGTCCACCGGGTCGCGACCGGTCCCCTGCTCGTAGACCTTGGCGCCGGCGCGCTGTCCCACGGTGACCAGCTGCTCGACCGCCGCCGGCCGCTGCGTGTCGCAGGCAACCAGGGCCGGCCTCTTTCCCTGCTTGGCCAGGAGCTTGGCGAGCTTGGCGCAGGCGGTCGTCTTCCCCGAACCCTGAAGGCCCGCCATCAGGATGACGGTCGGACCAGAGCTCGCGAATGCCAGGTCGCGACTCGCGCCGCCCATCAGCGCCGCGAGCTCCTCCTGCACGATCTTGACCACCTGCTGGCCGGGATTCAGGCTCTCCAGGACGCCCTCGCCGATGCAGCGCTCGCGCACCTGCGAGGTGAACTGCTTTACAACCTTGAAGTTGACGTCCGCCTCCAGCAGGGCGAGGCGGATCTCGCGCATGGCGCGATCGACGTCTGCCTCGCTCAGCTTGCCTCGCGAGCGAACGCCGGAGAGCGTCTCCTGAAGACGGTCGGAGAGCTGGTCGAACATGTGTGTTAGGCCGGCACCGCCCGGTGCCGGCAATGGCATGTTCCGTTCACGGATCTGAGCTTACGGGCTCTTGCGCGGCCTCACGCGCGTACTGGACGAACGTCCGCGCAGCCGGCGAGAGGCGCCGGTCCCGACGCCACAGGAGCGCAACCGGCAGCCGGACGGCAGGACGCAGAGGCCGGATGTCGACCGGTGGTCCCTCCCGCATGGTCAGCGAGCGCGGGAGCACTGCGGTCCCGAATCCCGCGGACGCCAGGCAGCGGAGGAGGAACGGGTCGCCGCTCTCGCAGGAGACGTGAAGTTCGAATCCGGCGGCGGTGAAGAACCGCTCGAGGGCCGCCCTCGTGGCCGAGCCGGAACGCGGCGTCACGACCAGCCCGCGCGCGAGAGCGGCTGCGCTTATGGGGCCGCGGCGTGGCGCGGTCCCGGACGGGAACACCGCCACCAACTCCTCCTCGCTTACGGTCTCGGCGACCAGAGCCTCAGGCGGCTCGTCATCGAGCAGCGAGAAGGCGGCGTCGATCTCGTCGCGCGCCAGGTACCGCAGCATGTCGCCAGCGGTGCCCTCGCGCAGGGTGACGTCAACGCCCGGATGAGCGTGGCTGAACCGCGCCAGAAGCGATGGGACGTCGATCGCGCCCGCGGGAAGGAGCGCGCCGATCGTCACGCGCCCCCTGACCAGGCCTCGCAGCTCATCGACCTCCTCCCGCACGCCGTCCGCCTCCGCGAGGATCCGTCGCGCCCGCGCGGCCACCGCTTCGCCCACCTCCGTCGGCACGACCGTCCGGCTGGTGCGCGTAAAGAGCTCGGTGCCCAACTCGGCCTCGAGCCGCCGGATCTGGTGCGAGAGCGCCGACTGTGCCACGTGGAGCTGCTCGGCGGCGCGCGTGAAGTGCCGGTGCCGGGCGACGGCATCCACGTACCTCAGCTGGCGCAGCTCCATCGATCGATCTTAATTTGCGATCGATCTGTTAACGACAATGTGTTGCGGCGATCCTTGCTGTCGCCAGAATCAAGCCATGGCCCATGTGTCGATCAGGCGGAAGCTCCTACCCGGCGACCTCGGGGCGATCATCGAGCACCACGGGCGCATCTACGCTCGGGAGTACGGCCTGGATACCGGCATGGAGGCGCACGTGGCCGCCGCCCTCGCGCGCGTCGCCCTACGCGGGTTCCCGCGGGCGAACGAAGCGATCTGGATCGTGGAGCGCGGCGGCGAACACGCCGGGAGCCTCACGATGACCGATGAGGGAGACGGCGTCGCGTGCGTGCGCTTCTTCGTCCTCGATTCGAACCTTCGCGGCCAGGGGCTCGGGCGGCAGCTCCTCGAGGAGCTTCTCGAAACCGCACGCGCCAACGGGTTCGAGCGCGCGGTGCTGGAGACCTTCAGCGATCTTGAGGCAGCGGCGCACCTCTACCGCGAGTACGGCTTTCGGGTGGTCAGCTCCGAGACGGGTCCACGTTGGGGCCGCGCCCAGCTGACCTACCAGCGCTACGAGGCTTCGCTAGTCCCCCAGCAGCGCGGCTGCGAACTCTCTCGGGTCGAACGGCCTTAAATCCTCGAGCTCCTCGCCGGTCCCGATCAGCTTCACCGGCAGCCCGAGCTCAGAGGCGATCGCGAGCGCGATGCCGCCCTTCGCCGTCCCGTCGAGTTTCGTGAGGATGACGCCGGTCAGGTCGACCGCCTGCGTGAAGGCCTGCGCCTGGCGGAGCCCGTTCTGCCCGGTGGTGGCGTCGATGACGATCAGCGACTCGTGCGGCGCACCCTCCAGACGCTTGGCGGCCACGCGCCGCACCTTGGCGAGCTCCTCCATCAGGTTCGCGTGCGTATGCAGTCGGCCGGCAGTGTCGGCGATCACGACGTCCGCCCCGCGCGACTCGGCGGCCGTGATCGCGTCGAAGACCACCGCGCCAGGATCGCCGCCCGACGCGCCGCGGACGATTTCTGCGCCCGCGCGCTCGGCCCACGTCTCAAGCTGCTCGATCGCCGCGGCGCGGTAGGTGTCGGCGGCCGCCACGATCACCGACAGGCCGAGCTCCCTCTGGAGATGCCAGGCGAGCTTGCCGATCGTCGTCGTCTTCCCGGTGCCGTTTACACCCACGATCATCACGACTGCGGGGCGCTTGCTCAGGCGGATCCGGCCATCCTCGGTCGCCGCGGCCTCGGCGAGCATCTCCACGAGGCGCTCCCGGAGGTCCTCGCCGCCGCCCACGGCGCCGGCCTCCACCTCATGCTCGAGCCGTCCGACTACGTCGGCGGTCGTCTTCGCGCCAACGTCGGCGAGGACCAGCGCCTCTTCCAGCCGCTCCCACGTCTCGTCGTCGAGCCGCTCGAACAGGGAGGCGCTGAGCTCGGCCTGGAGAGCCTGGCGGCTCTTGGACAACGAGTCGCGAAGGCGCCGGAAGATCCCCGTGTGCTGCGGCCCCTCTGCCTCGTGGGGGGTTGACGGGACGGCGCCGTCGTCCAGATCCACGACCTCGTGCCAGGTGCGAGCCATGGGCCCGCAGGTTAGGGCGCATCGCGGCAGGGGATAGCACCCGTGGCTGAGCGCGTGGACCCTTCGCGCTACGGGCGCCGGTCCCGCTCGATCCACGCACTCCCCACGGGCACTCCCGCTACCGCGATGCGCCCTGGCGGCTCGTCAGGCCGCCTCGGCGGCTTCCGCGGGTTCCTCCGCGGGATCCGCCTGCGCGAGACGCTTCGAGATGATCTTCGTGACACCGCCCTTCCCCATGCTCACCCCGTAGAGGACGTCGGCGGCGTCCATCGTGCGCTTCTGATGGGTGACGATCACGAACTGCGCGCGGTCGGAGAAGCGGCGCACGAGCTGGAGGAAGCGATCGATGTTGGCGTCGTCGAGCGCCGCCTCCACCTCGTCGAGGATGTAGAAGGGCGACGGGCGCGCGAGGAATACCGCGAACACGAAGGCGAGCGCGACGAGCGCCTTCTCGCCGCCGGACAGCAACGAGAGCCGGCGCGTCGCCTTGCCGGCCGGAGTCACCTCGATCTCGATCCCGCGCGCGACCTCGCGCAGATCGGCGTCCTCGTGGGACGCCTCCGGCGGCTCGCCATCCGCCTCGCCGCCGAGCACTAGCCGGGGCGTGCGCTCGTCGACGAGGCGCAGGCGCCCGCGACCGTCCGGGAAGAGGTGCTCGACGAGCTCCCCGAAGTTGCGCTGGGCCGCCGCGAACGTCTCCTCGAACGCGCGGGTCATCTCGCGGTCGGTGTCGCTGATCAACCCCTCGAGGTCGGCCAATGCGGCCTCCAGATCGGCGCGCTGCTCGGCGAGCTGGTCCACGTGCTCGAGAGCCTCGGCGTACTCTCGCTCGGCGAGGGGGTTCACCGGCCCGAGCGCCTCGCGGCGGCGAGCGAGCCGTTCGAGCTTTCGCTCGATCTCCTCGCGCTCCGCCGCGTCGAGCGCCTCGGAGGCCGTATCCGGCTCACGTCCCAGGATGCTCGCCACGCGCTCGAGCTCGGCGGCCGCGTCGTCGCGGCGGTCGCGCAGATGGGCCGCCTTGACCTCGGCGGCCGTGAGCGACTCCCCCGTCTCGTGGAGCCGCCCCTGCAAGCTGGACTCGATCCGCGAGCAGTCCCGGAGCTGCGCGGTGAAGTCCTCGGCGTCGCCGCGGTCGAGCATCCGCCCCTCGAGCGCCGCGGAGCGCTCACCGACGGCGTCGCGCACGGCAGCCGCGTCCCCGAGCAGCGCGTCAATGCGCTCCAGCCGGGTGGCGAGGGCCTCGATGCCGCCCTCGAGGGACCCCTGGCGGCGCCGACCGAGCAGGCCCTCCACCCGGCGGGCGCCGGTCGCCGCCCGCTCCGCGGCCTCGCGCACCCGCGCCACTTCGTTTAGACGGTCGCCCTCCGCATCAACCTGCGTCGCCCGGTGGTGCGCCCCGGTTGCCTCGGCGAGTGCCGCACCGACGCCCTCGAGGCCCGACGCCACCGGATCGTCCGAGTCGCCGGCCTCGGCGGCCAGGGTCCCCAGCGCCGCGCGCCGGCGCTCCAGCTCGGCGATGAGCTCGCCGCGGCGAACGGCGAGGGCCTCCGCGCGTACGCTCAGGCGCTCGTGGGCAGCCCGCAGCGCAGTCAGCCTTCCCCACTCGGCGGTACGCTCGCGGTCGCGCTCCGCGAGTCGCTCCTCCACCTCGGTGCGGCGCGCCGCGACCTTCGCCAGCTCGGCCTCGACCTGCTGTCGTGCCTCCCGCGCCGTCGCCGCCGCTCGCTCCGCCGCCGCGAGCTCCTTCGCATGTACGTGAAGCTCGCTGGCAAGTAGCCGCCCGCGCAGCTCAGCCGACTCTCGCTCGAGGCGCGCATGGATGTCGGCCGCCTGCACCTGACGCTTCAGCGGGCGTAGCCGGCTCCGGGCTTCACGCTCTACATCCAGAGCGCGGTCGAGGTTCTCCTGCGTGCGCTCGAGCTTGAGCTGCGCCCGCCGGCGCCGCTTGCGGTGCTTGCCGAGACCCGCCGCCTCCTCAACGAGCAGGCGCCGCTCGCGTGTGCGCGAGTGGACGATCTCCTCGACCCGGCCCTGGCTGATGACCGAATGCATCTCGCGGCCGAGGTTGGCGTCGGCGAGCGCCTCGATCACGTCCACCAGGCGGCAGCGCGCGCCGTTCAGGCGATACTCGCCCTCGCCGTTTCGGTCGAGGCGCCTGCGGATTGAGATCTCGGAGAAGTCCCCGTTGGATCCATCGTCGTTGTCGAGCACGACCTCCACCTCCGCGTATCGGCGCGGCGCCTCGCCGTCCCCGCCCGCGAAGATCATGTCCTGCATCGTCTGGCCGCGGACCGCCAGCGGGCTCTGCTCGCCAAGCGCCCACAGCACCGCGTCGGTGATGTTGGACTTGCCGCAGCCGTTGGGGCCGACGATGACGCTCACGCCCGGGGAGAACTCCAGGCGAGTGCGCTCGGGGAACGACTTGAACCCCTTGATCGTGATCGAGCTCAGATGCACGCGTTCGGAAGGCTCTCGGTCTTGTCGGACGTGATTTCCGCTGCCCAGGTTGAGTTTCGCCGCGATGCCGTGGCTTCCTACCGCTTCAGGCGCGCGAGCGCCTCGGCGGCCGCGGCCTGCTCGGCGGTCTTCTTGCTGCGGCCCTCTCCGCGGCCGATCACCTCGGCATCCAGCCGGGCAGCGACCTCGAAGCGCCTGGCGTGCGGCGGGCCGCCCTCGCGGGTGACCTCGTAGGTTACGCGGGCGCCCTCGCGCGCAAGCTGCTCCTGCAGCGCCGACTTGAAGTCGAGCATAGTCTCCAGGGCCAGCTCGATCTGCCCGGCGAAAGCCGCGACCGTGGCTTCGCAGGTGGGACGGAAGCCGTGGTGCAAGTAGCAGGCGCCGATCACCGCCTCGCAGACCGACGCCATCGCCCGCTCGCTGGCGAGCAGTGACTCGACCTCGATGCCGCCGTTCGCCGACCCCGGAGCCGCATCCCTCAGCATCGCCGGCAGACCGAGCTCCCGTGCGACCTCTGCACAGGCGCGCCCGCTCACCGCCTGACCGTGAATCTTCGTCAGCCGCCCGATGTCGGCGCGCGGAAACCGTCGGAAGACGTGCTCGGCCACGGCAAGGCCGAGCACGCCGTCACCCAGGAAGGCAAGTCGCCCGTAGGAGTCGGCGCGATGGCCGGCCCAGGACGAATGCGTCACGGCCTGGCGCCGCAGCTCATCCGGCAACTCGGAGATCAGCCGCCCGAGCTCGGCGGCGGGCGCGCCGCGCTCCGCCCGCCGGCGCGGGCGGCCGAGCCTGCGAATGCCGCGTGCCACGCCGCCGCTACGCCGCGACGCCGAGCCGGCCGGCGACGAAGTCCACGGCGTCGCGCACGGTCTCGATATCCGCCGCCTCCTCCTCGGACACGCCGATGCCATACGTGTCCTCGAGCTCCATCACGAGCTCGTAGAGGTCGAGCGAATCGGCGTCGAGATCCTCACGCAGCCGGGTGTCCTCGCCGATCCGGTCCAGCGGCACCTCGAGCTCCGCCGCGAGGTGCTCGCGGACCTTCTCGAGGAGGTCGGCGCGCCTCAACTCGTCGGTCGTCATACGGGCTTCCTATCACGCCGGCTCCCGGGACTTAGTGCCGACTCCCGCATGCCGCCGCGGGTCATGCCCGAGCGCTCCAGGAGCTCGGCCGTACGCTCGACCGCCCGCTCCTCCACCGAGCGCGCCGCCAGTCGCACGGCGTTCGCGATGCCATCGGGTCCCGAGCTTCCGTGCGCGACCACGGCGACGCCTCGTAGGCCCAGCAGGATCGCGCCGCCGGTCGTGTCCGGCTCGAGCTGGCGGCGCAGCGAGCCGAGCGCCGGGCGCAGCAGAAATCCGCCGAGCGACGCCCGCCGTCCGGACCGCGCCGCCGTGCGAACGGCGTCGGCCACCGCCTTGGCCGTTCCCTCGGTCGTCTTCAGGACGATGTTGCCGGTGAATCCGTCGGTGACGACCACGTCCGCGTCGCACCCCATCAGGTCGCGCCCCTCGATGTTGCCGAGGAACTCGATCCCCTCGGCTTGGCTGAGTCGCTCGTTTGCCTCCACGACCTCAGCGGAGCCCTTCTTCTGCTCCTCACCGACCGAAAGCAGCGCCACCCGCGGGCTCTCTGTGCCAAGGACCGCGGCGCTGAAGGAGAACCCGAGATACGCGAACTGCACGAGATCCACCGCCCGCGCCTCGGTGTTCGCGCCTACGTCCAGGAGCAGGAGCGGGCGGCTGCCGCGTCCCGGCACGGGCAGCTGAAGCGCGAGTGCAGGCCGCCGAACCCCCTGCATCCGGCGAAGGGCGAACAGCGCGGCGGTCATGGTGGCGCCGGTAGAGCCTGCGCTGACCAGGGCGGCGGAGCGGCCGGCAGCCACATCCGCCGCCGCCCGGACCACTGACGCCTCCGGCCGCGAACGTACGGCGGCGACGGGCTCGTCGTCGTTCGTGATCTCTTCGGCCGCCGGGATCAGCTCGGCGCGGTCGAGCGCTCGGATCTCGGCCAGGAGATCGGGATCGCCGAACACGCGCAGCCGGATTCCATCCGCGGCAGCCGTGCGAGCCCCCGCGACTATTGCCTCCGCCCCCCGGTCAGCGCCACGCCCGTCGAGGGCCACGGTGACCGGCAAGTGCTACTCCTCCGGGCCGGCAGCCGTCTCCCGGGGTGCCGCCTCGCGGATCTCGTGCTCGATCACTTCGCGGCCCGAGTAGGTGCCGCAGGTCGGGCACACGCGGTGCGGCAGTCGCGGGCTGTGGCAGCGCGGGCACTCGTTGACGCGGGGCGCGCTGACCTTGTGCGTGGCCCGCCGCTTGTCGCGGCGCGCGCGCGAGGTTCTCTTCTTGGGGACGGCCATAAGGGCGTAAGGCTAGCGGTACGTCACACGACGTTGCACCCGAAACGGCGGCCCCAGACGTCGCAATGCTGCGCGGCGCCTACGGCGCCGACGGCATCCATGCCTGGTCGCTCGCGTGCAGTCATGCACGCCAATCTCCCTGCGTCCTTGCCTGGTGACGCCTGGACCTCGACGTTTCCGGCACACCGTCGTGCGACGCACCGCTAGGCCGGAGGGTCGGGGGATCACTGATCGAGCTTCAGCTCGCGCAGCTCCGCCCAGCGCGGATCGGGCTCGGCCTCGTGGCGGTGCTCGGCGGGATCGACGTCGTTCAGCGAGATGCCGCAGACCGGGCATAGCCCCCTGCAATCCGGGCGGCAAAGCAGCTGGAACGGCAACGCGAGGGCGAGCGCGTCGTGGGCCCAGCGCGCCAGCTCGAGCTCGTCCTCGTTGATGTAGGGACTCATGAGCTCCTCGTCGGCCGTGCGAGGCTGGTCGACCTCCCGGACGTCGATCTCGACCGGCACGTCGGCGTCCGCAAGACAGCGCATGCAGGGCCCGTCGACGTGCGCGACGAACCGCATTCGGATCGCGTACCCGGCCGCGGTGCGCGACAGGTCGAGCCGCGCATCGACAGTCGGGCCGCGCACGGAATAGCGCTGCCCGCCGAGGTCGAGCTCGCCCGGATCCACGCCCAGGTCGAGGCGCCGGCCCGAGCCGGGCCGGAGCGCGAGCCGCGAAAGATCGACGCTGTGATATCCCGCTGCCATCCCGACTCGAGGGTAGCGGTAGATCTCGCCTGCGAGGACGGCTGTGAGCGCGCAATTCCACATGGATCCGGAGACCTACCTGGACGAGATCCGGGCCGAGGTTCCGCTTTACGACGAGCTTCAGGAGGCGACGATCGACGCGATCCCGTTCGCGCCCACCCGGGTCCTGGAGCTCGGCGTCGGAACCGGCGAGACGACCCGGCGCCTGCTCGAGCGCTACCCGGGCGCCGACGTCACCGGCCTCGACTCCCAGCCTGACATGGTCTTCAAGGCACGCGAGCACGCCATCGAGGTCCGGCTCGCGCGGATGCAGGACCCGCTACCAGACGGACCGTGGGATCTGGTCATCTCCGTCTTGGCCGTTCACCATCTGGATGGTCCGGCGAAGAAGCATCTGTTTCGGCGAGTTCGCGAGCAATCCCGATCCCTTGTGCTCGGTGACGTCGTTTTGGTCGAGCCGCAGACGGTCGAGCTCGAGCCAGGCGTGGACATGCCATCGCGCGCCTCCGATCAAGCCGAATGGTGCGGCGGGGAGATTGTGTGGGAGAAGGGGGACTTCGCGGTGATCCGGGCCGTCTACGAGTAGCCCGGCTTGCGCCGCGGTGGACAGCGCATCGGCTGAGTGATTTGCACGAAATACGTGGCGAATCACTCAGTCGACCGCCATCGGCGGCGTGTTAAGAATGAACGGTGACCGGAGCGTCGAGAACCGTCGCACTCGGCGATCACCAGCTCACGCGAATCGGGCTCGGCACCAACCGCCTGGCCAATACGAGCGAGAACCGCTCCTTTCTCGAGGCCGCCGTCGATGCCGAGGTGAACTTCATCGACACGGCACACCTCTACACGCGCGGTGAGAGCGAAAACGCGATCGGCGAGGCGCTTGCCCCGTTCGCCGAGGACCTCGTGGTCGCGAGCAAGGCCGGCTACAACGCGGGCACCAACATCGAGGATCTGCGGAGCGAGATCGAGACGAGCTTCGAGCGGCTCCGGACCGAGACGATCACGCTCTACTACCTCCACCGCGATCATCCCGACGTCCCACTCGAGGAGAAGGTGGCGCTTCTCAAGGAGTACCGGGACGGTGGACGGATCACTCACGTCGGCCTCTCCCAGGTCGGCGTCGAGCAGATCCAACGAGCGCAGGCGGTAGTGCCGATCGCGGCTGTACAGAACTCGTACAACCTCTCGGACCGCGGCTACGACGACGTCATCGACTACTGCGAGGCGGAGGACATCGGCTTCGTGCCGTTCTATCCGCTCCGCGGCGGCTCATCCTCCGCGGTCGGGGAGATCGCTGCACGGCACGATGCCACGCCCAGCCAGATCCAGCTCGCGTGGCTGCTTCACAGATCCCCGGTCGTCGCGCCGATCCCCGGGACGGTCTCTCTAGAGCATCTCCGAGAGAATGTCGCCGCGCTCGAGATCGAGCTGTCCGAGAACGAGTTCCAGGCGCTGAGCGAATCCGGCTGAGGTCAGCCGGTGCACGCGTAGACGATCTCGACCGAGCCACCCGTAAGGGCACGCTCACTCTCAAGCGTCAGCCCGATCTCGCGGCTGACCGACGGGGTCAGCCGCATCCCCTCACCCATCATCAGCGGGAGGACGATCAGGCCGAGCTTGTCGAGCGCTCCAAGCGCGCGAAACGTCTCGATCGTACCGGGGCCGCCCACGAGGTGGATGTCGCCGCCGCGGTTGGCTGCCCGAACCTGCTCCAGCAGCCGGACCGGATCGCCGTCGGTGACCACGTGGTCGGGAGTGCGCGCTGGACGGTGCGAGCAGAGCACGAATACGTCGAGATCCGGCCACGGCCACCGGTCTGCGTCGACGGCCGGCTCGAAGGTGACGCGGCCCATCAACACGGCGTCGCAGCTCTTCTGGAATTCCGGAAACCCGTAGCTCTGGCCCGGCACGAAAGCGGGATCCGCCAGCTGGACCGGCCATCCGTCCGGCGTCGTCACGTAGCCGTCCGCACTCATGCACATGCGGGTTCGGATCTGCATCTGCCAGCTCCTCTCGTGGATGGATCGTCGGGCCGCCAGCGAGAAAGAGCCCGCGCGGGGGCGGGCCCTTCGAGGTTGCGCGTCGGCAGCACTCGCCTGTTGAGCCAGAGCGTACTCCTCGGCCATACGATCCTCGCCCCAAGACGAGGAGGAGAGCCATGCCAAAGGTGCTCTATGAGAAGCGGGACCGGATCGCCTACGTGACGATCAATCGTCCGGAGGCGCGGAACGCGATCGACCCCGACGTCCACAGCCTGATGATCGAGACGTGGGCCGACTTTCGCGACGACGACTCGGTCGACGTGGCCATCCTCACGGGTGCGGGCGAGGCGTTCTCCGCGGGCGCCGACCTCAAGACGTACATCCCGCCCTATTTCGTCAATCCGACGCCGCGCGTTCTGCGCGCTACCGCGGATCTGGGCCTGAACGGATTCACCCGTGGCATGCACCGCATACCGAAGCCGATCATCGCCGCCGTCAACGGGTGGGCCCTCGCGGGGGGCCTCGAAACCGCCCTCGCCTGCGACATCAGGATTGCCTCGGAGCGCGCGATGTTCGGGTCCTTCGAGGCACGGCGCGGGTTTCACCACGGCGACGGCGGCATCGTGCGACTGGTCAACATCTGCGGGGTCGGTGTCGCCATGCAGATGCTCCTGACGGCCGAGCCGATCGACGCCCAGCGCGCCCTGCAGTGCAACATGGTGAGCAAGGTCGTGCCCCACGACGACCTGATGGCGGAGGCCGAGCTGGTGGCGAAGCAGATCCTCCGGAATTCCCAGACAGCCGTCCGGTCGGCCAAGACGACGATCCTGGACGTTATCGGCCATCCGCTCGACTTCCAGCTCCGGCACGAGGCCTGGAACGCCTACACCTGCGCCGATCCGGAGGAGACCAGGGAGCTCCTGGAGCGCTTCTACGAGAAGACCGATGCCGGCAGGGCCGGCGAGCACGAGACAACGCTCGATTAGCAAGGGCCGCTTCAGCCCGGAGCGGCGAGCAGCTCGTCCAGCACGTCACCGTAGCCGTGCCGTGAGAGCGAGATGTGTCCCTCGTTCTCGAGTAGATGCGGACGGCGCCGGGGACGTGCTGGGCAAGCCATTCGCCGTGGGAGACCGGGACGAAGCGATCCTGGCGCCCGTGCCAGACCGAGACAGGGACGCGGATCGAGTCAAGATCGAACCCCCACGGATGCAAGAACGCCAGGTCGTCATCGAGCCATCCGACGCCCCCGCTAACGGAGTTCACCAGGCGCGTGTACGACTCCTCCGCGTATTCCCCGGTCAGCGCCGCGCGGTCCGGCTCAGACACGAGATCGCCGAGGATTCGGAGGTCCTCCGCGGTGCTGGAGCGGATCTCCCCCGCCTGGCTTTCCAGGTAGGGCAAGAGCTCATCCGCGCCGCGCTCAGCGAGACCCATCTCCTCGACGTTCTCCTCCCCCATCCCGGCACCCCAGTCGAGGCCCTCACCCTCCTGAGGCGCTGCGTCGGCGACCGTCGCCGCGGACATCACCCGATCGGGAAGGACCGCGGCACAGGCCAGCGCGTGCGGGCCGCGGCCGGACCAGCCCACGACAAAGAATCGCTCGACCTCGAGCGCGTCCGCGATGGCACGGACATCAGCCGCGCAGTCCGCCACCGCTCTCCCCTCGTGGCGGTCCGACCGCCCGTAACCGGGGCGCGCGTAGCTGACGTGGCGCACGCCCCGCTTCGCTCCGGCCTCCAACGTCTCGCGATGCAGGCTGCCGTCGTCGGGCGTTCCGGAGTTGGCGACGACCACCGGGCCTTCCGGCGGTCCGCACATCCAGGCGGCGGCCCGCGGGCGCCGTCACGATGGCGCGCCGCTCCTCCACCGGGCGGACGCTATCCGGCCCGCCGCTCCCGTCACATGAGCCAGATCGGCGGACCGGCTGCGGGTAGGCTCGCAATATGCGCCGGGCGAGGCGAGGGAGCTAGCCGACCTCGGCGGGCTCTTCCTCACGGCCCGCGAGGCGGTCGCGCCCGCGGCGCACGGCGGCGAGGAACTTCTCGAGGTTGACCTCGAGCGTGGAGAGGATCTCGTCCGCGTAGTCCTCCGCCCCGAGCCGGATCTGTCGCTCCGTCTCGCGCGCGTCCTCGATGATCTCCTCGGCGGCGCGCTCGGCCTGCTTGTACACCTCCTCGTCTGAGATCAGGCGCGCCTGCTGGTCGCGAGCCTCCTTGACGATGCGCTCCGCTTCGCGCTTGGCCTCCGCGAGCATCTCCTGCCGCTCCTTGACGATCCACCGCGCCTGCTTGATCTCCTCCGGAATCGTCGCTCGCATCTGGTCGAGCAGGTCGTAGATCTCCTCGCGATCGACACGCACCTGATCCGTCAACGGCACCGGCCGTGCGTTGTGGATCAGGTCGTCGAGCTTGTCGATTAGGACCAGAACGTCCATGAGAGTGCCGACAGCTTACGCGGCGCAGCGGAAACCGGGACCGACGGCCAAGATTTCGCCGCGGCGTTGCAAGCTCCTGCCCAGGAGCAGGGAGCATTGAGCAGGCAGAGCGCCTCGACGTCTCCCTGCTCCCTGCTCCCTGGTCAGCGCTTCAGGCGTTCGACCAGCGCCCTCGCCACCGCTGGCGGCACGAGGTCCGAGACGTCGCCGCCGAAGGTCGCCATCTCCTTCACGCCGGTCGACGACAGGAAGCTGTAATCGGGCGAGGCGATGATGTAGACCGACTCGATGTCCGGCGCCAGCTTTCGGTTCAGCTGGTTCATCTCAAACTCGTACTCGAAGTCGGAGATCGCGCGCAGGCCCTTTACGATCGCGCCCGCATCGTGCTCCCGCGCGAACTCGACGAGCAGGGTCGAGAAGACCGCGACGTCTACGTTGTCGACGCCGTTCTGCCTCATCGCCTCCTCGATGAACGCCTTGCGCTCATCGGCCGTGAACAGCGTCTGCTGCTTGCGGACGGGCTGGTTGACGACCCCCACGACCACGCGGTCGAACACCCTCGCCGCCCGCCCGATGATGTCGAGGTGCCCGTTCGTGACCGGGTCGTACGTGCCCGGGCAGATCGCCACCCGTCCGTCGCTCATCGCGATCGGGCCTCGTGGATCGTCACGACGGTGTCCCCGTAGCGGCGTTCGGCGACCACCGGCAGCGAGATCCTCGGCGTGCGGCGCGCCGCCCCCTCGACGATCAAGCGCCCTCCCGGCGAAACGACCTTCGGTATAAGCGAATCCAGGTCCCCCTCAAGACGGTCGGCGAGTCTATAGGGCGGATCGCAGAGGACGAGATCGAACTTCGGCCGCACTCGGCGCAAAAACGCGCGTGCGTCCGAGCGAACGACCTCGCAGCGGTCGCCAATCCCGAGCTCGGCGACGTTGCGGCGCACGAGTCCTGTATGCGTGTCGACGAACGTGGCGAAGGCGGCGCCGCGCGAGATCGCCTCGATTCCAAGCGCCCCCGTCCCGCAGAAGAGGTCGAGGACGCGCGTTCCCGCGATGTCACCGAGGATCGAGAACAGCGCCTCACGAACGCGGTCCGAGGTCGGCCTCACCGCGGCCGAGCGCCGCGGCGGGGCCACCAGCCGGCGCCCCCGGAACTCCCCCGCGACCACCCTCAAGGGGCGATGGCCTCGTCGCCGAATCGCTCCCGGGCGGCGTCCACGAGCGGCCCCAGCTCCCGGGCGTCGAGGCAGCCCGTCCGCTCGAGCAGCGCGACGACCTCGCGGCGCGCCTCGGTGAGCAGCGCCACGTCAGCCGGTAGCTCCGCCACCCGGAACCGAGGCAACCCGTGCTGGCGGGTCCCGAGGATCTCCCCCTCGCCGCGCAGCGCAAGGTCCACCTCGGCGAGCTTGAAGCCGTCACATGCGGTCGCGATCGCCTCCAGGCGCCGCCGCGCGAGCTCGGAGGCCGCGTCCGCAAACAGGATGCAGTGCGAGCGATGCTCTCCCCTGCCCACGCGGCCGCGGAGCTGGTGAAGCTGCGAGAGGCCGTAGCGCTCCGCCCCTTCGATCAGCATCACGGTGGCGTTCGCGACGTCGATCCCCACCTCGATCACGCTCGTCGCCACCAGCACGTCCGACTCTCCCGCGACGAACCGCTCCATCGCGGCCTGCTTCTTTCGGGGCGGCATCTGCCCGTAAAGCAGCCCCACCTCGAAGTCGGCGAATTCCGTCGCCCGGAGCCGCTCGAATTCCTCGGTCGCGGCCTTCGCCTCCATGATCTCCGAGCCCTCCACCAGCGGGCAAACCACATAAGCCTGTCGGCCCTCCCACAGCCGATCGCGGATGAAGCCATAGGCGCCGGCGCGCTTCTCCTCGCCGACTACCCACGTGTCGACGGGCTGGCGCCCCGCAGGCAGCTCACGCAGCACGGTGGCGTCGAGGTCCCCGTACGCGGTCAGCGACAGCGTCCGAGGGATGGGCGTCGCCGTCATGTGGAGGGCGTGGGGGGCGGCTCCGTCCGGCCCCTTCGCGTCCAGCGCTGCGCGCTGGCGCACCCCGAACCGGTGCTGCTCGTCGACGACGCAGACGGCGAGGCGGCCGAACCCGACGTCCGGCTCGATCAGGGCGTGGGTGCCCACCACCATTGCGAGCTCTCCGCGCGCGAGCTTCGCTGCCGCCTCGCGTCGGCGCGCCGCCGGCGTGGCGCTCGTCAGCAGCGTGAACGAGACCGCCTGGTGCGACAGCAGCCGGTCGAGCGTCGCGGCGTGTTGCTCCGCCAGCGTCTCGGTCGGCGCCATCAGCGCCGCCTGGTAACCCGACGCGACCGCGCGGAGCATCGCGTAAAGCGCGAGGACGGTCTTGCCGGAGCCCACCTCGCCCATCAGCAGGCGCTGCATGGGCTGCTCGGCCATGAGATCCGCGTCGATCTCCTCTATGGCTCGCCGCTGGTCTTGAGTCAGCTCGAACGGCAGCGACTCCAGCCAGCAACCGACGAGGTCGCCCGGCGCCGCGAGCGGGATGCCGGGGCGGCGTGCGCGGCGCGCCGAGCGCCGGGTGGCGAGCGCGACCTGGTGCAGGAAGAGCTCCTCGAATGCGAGGCGCCGGCGAGCCTCCTCGGCCTCGTCGAGGCTCGCTGGGAAATGCGCCGCGGCGAGGGCATCAGCGGCCGGCGCCAGGCGCCGCCGCGCGCGAAGCTCCGCCGGGAGCGGCTCGCTGGCATGACGCGTGAGCGGCAGCGTCAACCACGCCCACTCGCGAAGCCGCTGGGCCCGCAGGCGCTCCGACGCCGGGTGCACGGGCACGATCCCGGTCGTGTGGATGCCGGCGGCCTGGCCCTGTCCGGCGCCAACCACCTCGTGGGACTCGACCCGAAAGCCGGACCGGTCCAGCTTGCCGAACAGAAGCAGCCTCGTCCCCTCCGACAGCCGCTCGGCGAGCCACGCCTGGTTGAACCACACCGCCTTCGCCGGCCCCGACTCGTCGGCCACCTGCGCCTCCACGATCACGAGTCCCCGGCGCCGCGTCGGGCGCACCCGCGCCGAACGCACCGTCACCTCGACCGTCGCCTCCTCACCGATTCGCAGATCCGCGAGCTCCCGCGGGGCCGCGCGCTCGCGGTAGGAGTGCGGGACGTGCGCGAGCACATCGCCGAGTGTCACGAGGCCCATCTCTGCGGCGGCCGCCGCGAGCTTGGGGCCCGCGCCCCTCAGCGCCTGGATCCCCGCCGCGAGGAGGCTCGGCCGGGGAGCTGATCGCAGCTCGGCGGCGCGAAGCACATCGCGGCCCTGCGCCGCTCCGGTCGCGAAGGCGCCGGGCGGAACGGACTCGCTCTCGGTGCGTGGCTCGCGCGGCGGCGCAATCGTGCGGCTCATACACCAAGGCTACGTCGGCGCGGGGCGGGAAGCCCCGCGCCGCGCGCCTGGTACGGCTCAGACGGTGGTGGCGACCGCCTCCCTCTCGTCCCGCCAGTTGGTCGGCTTGATGCTCTGGTTCTGCCGGAACAGGTTCGTCGGGTCGTAGCGGTCCTCAGCGCCTGGAGGCGGGCGTAGGTCTCCGGACCGAACGCCGCGCGGACGCGGTCCTCGCCCTCCTCGCCGAGGTAGTTGAGGTACGCCCCGCCGGTGGCGTACTCCTCATCGCCGCACCGAGCTCCTTCGCCCACGCGATGTTCACCTCGTCATCGGCGGGATCGGGCCAGCCGGAGATGATGTGGATGTTGAACGGCGACGTGCGCTGACCGAACGCCGTTGCGTCCTCCGGGACCTCCGCGATTGCGCCCCCGCCGGGGATCACGAGGATCTGGCTCGTCGGCGAGGCCCTCGACACGTGGTACTCGCACAGGATGTCGATCGCCTCGTCCGGCAGCTCCGCGAGGAAGTCGGCGGTCCAGTAGTTGCGCATGCCCTCGGGCGCCCCGGAGTCCGTCAGCTGGAAGAAGCTATGTTGCAGGCCGTGGGTCAGGTCGAGGACAAGCTCGCGGAGCTGGGGCTCTCCCTCCCTGCGCCCTTCGCCCCGCCGGCGGGCGTCGAGTTCAAGTTCGACCTCGTGCGCGTGCACCGCGACCTCGCCTATGTGTCCGGTCACGTGCCGATGGACGGCGACCGCGTGCTCGTGCAGGGAAAGGTCGACGCGGACGTCTCGGTGGAGCGGGCGTATGAGGCGGCGCGACTGACCGGTCTCTCGATCCTCGCATCGCTGAAGCAGGAGCTGGGCGAACTGGACCGGGTCCGGGACTGGGTCAAGGCGCTCGGCCTGGTGAACTGCTCGCCCGGCTTCAACAAGACCCCCGCGGTCGTGAACGGCTTCTCGGACATGATCCTCGCGGTCTGGGGCGACGCCGGACGGCATGCGCGCTCGGCGATCGGAGCGTCCGAGCTGCCCTTCGACGTGCCGGTGGAGGTCGAGGCGATCGTGCAAGTCGGCTAGGGCCGGCGGTGGCGGCGGTAGATCTCCGCCACCCATCGGTATCCGGCACGCTCCTTGAGCGGCACGCGAAAGCGCTCAAGGGCCTCGGGGGGCGGCAGCTTGGGCCGCACCAGCGGTAGAGAAGTGACGCGGCGGACAGGTCGGCCACGGTGTGCGATCCCCGACCACATAGTCGCCTCGGACCCCCTCATCCGTTTGCTCACTGCGCCGCGATCAACCACCAGTACTGCGGCTGCCCACCGTGGTGGAGCTCAAGCTCGATCCCCTCGGGAAGCTCGAGCGGAAGCTGATGCAGCGGCATCGGCGCCGATTCGCCCTCCATCACTGTCACGATCTCAGCGCCCATGGCAATGCGCTCGATCGTCGCTGAGAGCGTCGATCCCGCGCCGCCCCACGCCACGACCTCCTCACCGGCGAAGCCCACCGCGTCGCCGCGCACGAATCGGCCGTGCGGGTCGTCGCACGCCGCGGGGGCGACGGCGCCCGAGCGGATCTCGCCAAGCGCCGATGAGATGCGCTCGGCGTTGGTCTCGGCATCCTCGCCGGGCACCAGCTCGACGAGCGCCCCGAGGGCGGCCTGCTGGGAGTGGCTGGGGATCACTCGGGCGGGCTTCTCGGAGAGCTTCGCCGCCTCGAGCGCGGCCATGATCACGTTGGGCGAGTTCGGCAGGACCAGCACCTCCTCAGCGGGCACCTCGTGGACGCCGGCCAGGATCTCGTAGGTGGATGGGTTCAGCGTGGTACCGCCGTCGACGACGTGCGCCCCGAGCCCCTCGAAGAGCTTCTTCATTCCATCGCCGGCGGCGACGGCCACCGCGCCGGTCAGCGCCGGCCGCAGGCGGGCCTCGCGCGCCGCGATCTGCTCGCGCATGTCGGCGACGTCCAGGCGCTGCACGTCGCCCGACTGGCCGAACACGGCGACGGCGACCTCCGGCTCGTCGGTATGGACGTGGACCTTGAGCGTCGCCTCGTCGCCGACGACCAGCACCGAATCGCCGATCTCCTCGAGCCGCGGGACGAACGAGCGCGGGTCGAGCCCGGAGCCGGTGACGATGAAGTTGGTGCAGTAGCGGAACCGGCTGTCGAAATGGTGCGGCCGGGTGGCGCGCGCAGGCTCGTGGTGGGGCAGCTCCGGAAGCGCTTCGGTGTCGTCGCGCAGGCCCCCGACGATCCCGGCCAGGATCACGACCAGCCCGTGGGCGCCGGCATCGACGACGCCGGCCTGCGCGAGCACGTCGAGCTGCTCGGTCGTTCGCTGCACGGCGCGCTCGCCGGCGCGCGTCGCCACCTCCAGCACGTCCGCCAGCAGCTGGTCCTGCTCATCGTCCGAAACCGGCCCGGTCAGGCGCCGGCGGTCCATGTGCGCCAGGTGGGTCGAGACGGCGTGCGCCATCTCCCTGATCACGGTGAGCATCGTCCCCTCCGCCGGATCCCGCACGGACTCGTACGCCGCGTCGGCGGCGCGCGCGAAGGCCGCGGCCACCAGGACCGGGTCGACCAGCTCGCCGGGCCGGCTCGCGAGCTCCTCGGCGGCGCCCCGGACGATCTGGCTCAGGATCACGCCGGAGTTGCCGCGGGCTCCCATGAGCGCGGCCCGGGCGACGGCATGGACCAGCTCATCGCGGTCGGCCGGGATCGGCTGGCCGTCCAGGCGGTCGAGCTCGTTCATCACCGCCTGCATCGTCAGCGCCATGTTGTCCCCGGTATCGCCGTCGGCGACCGGGAAGACGTTCAGGTCGTTCACCTCCTGCCGCCGGGCGGCGAGCTGTGCGTAGGCGGATTGGACGACCCGGCGGAACCGCTCGATGGAGGTATCGACCATCGCTCGGGAGGGATTATCCCGCCGGGGAGGCTATGCGGCCTTGACCACCTTGCCGGCCTTCAGGCAACGCGTGCACACGTAGACCCGGCGCGGTCGGCCGCCGTCGTCGATCCGGACCTTCTGGAGGTTGGGGTTGAAGCGGCGCCGCGTGGCAACCATCGAGTGGCTGCGGGAGTTCCCGAATGCCGGACGCTTGCCGCAGCTGTAGCAGACCTTCGCCATGGCGGGTGGGATGGTAGCGATGAAGCAGCAGGGAGCAGGGACAATGCGGAAAGGGAAGCCTCTACCTGCTCCCTGCTACCTGCTCTTTCAACAGCGCCATGCGCATCACGGCGTAGGCCGCGCGCCTGCCCTGGTCGCGCTCGTCTCCGGCCGACCGCGCGAGCGCCTGCTGCATGCTGTCGCAGGTGAGGACGCCGAACGCGCACGGCACACCGGTGTCGAGCTGCGCTTGCTCGACGCCGCGCGCCGCCTCGCTCGAGACGTAGTCGTAGTGATCGGTCTCACCGCGGATCACCGCGCCCAGGCAGGCGACGCCGGCGAAGCGCCCGGACTCCGCGCACCACTTGGCGGCGATCGGAAGCTCGAACGCGCCGGGGACCTCGAACGGGTGCACCGACGCCGGGCTGACGCCGCCGCGGTCGAACCCTAGGATCGCGCCGTTCATCAGTCGCTCCGCGAGGTCCGGATAGAACGTCGCCACGCAGGCGGCGAACTCGAGATCCGCGAGGATCTCGCGGTCGGCGGCGGAGAACGCCCCCGCCCCCCGATCCTCAGGCATCCTCTTCGTCCGCCTCGCGAGCGCCCAGCGCGCCGCGCTCGGCCTGGCGCTGCTGCTCGGAGTGGATCAGCTCCTCGTCGAGCGGCAGTCCCTGGTGGTGGAGTGTGTGGCCGAGGCGCTCGCGCTTGGTCCGCAGGTACTCCTCGTTGTGGGGGTTCGGGATCGCCTGGATCGGGATCTGATCGGTCACCGAGAGGCCGTAGCCCTCGAGACCGTGGATCTTCTTCGGGTTGTTGGTGAGGATCCGGATGCTGGTGAGCCCCAGGTCGACCAGGATCTGCGCCCCGATCCCGTAGTCGCGCAGGTCGGCGGGCAGCCCAAGCTTCAGGTTCGCCTCCACCGTGTCCAGGCCGTCCTCCTGGAGCTTGTAGGCCCGCAGCTTGTTCAGCAGTCCGATGCCCCGGCCCTCCTGCGAGAGGTAGAGCAGAACGCCCGCGCCCTCGCGCTCGATCATCGCGAGCGCCGCCTCGAGCTGTTCCCCGCAGTCGCATCGGAGCGAGTGGAAGACGTCACCGGTGAGGCATTCCGAATGAACCCGCACTAGGACGTCCTCCATCTCCCTGACGTCGCCCTTGACCATGGCGAGGTGGTGCTTGTCGTCGACGAGCGAGCGGTAGCCGATGGCGGTGAACTCGCCGAACGCGGTGGGCAGGCGCGTCGCGACCACCCGCTCGACCAGCCGCTCCGTCCGCCGCCGGTAGGCGATCAGGTCGGCGACGGTGATCATCACAAGGCCGTGCCGCTCGCAGTAGGGCGCGAGGTCGGGCACGCGCGCCATCGTGCCGTCCTCGTTCATGATCTCGCAGATCACACCAGCGGGGATGAGCCCAGCGAGCCGCGCCAGGTCCACCGCGGCCTCGGTTTGCCCCGCGCGCTCGAGCACGCCGCCGTCCTTCGCCTTGAGCGGGAAAACGTGGCCGGGCTGCACCAGGTCACCAGGTCCCGAGTGGGGATCGATCGCGACCTGGATCGTCCGCGCCCGGTCGGCCGCGGAGATCCCAGTGGTCACGCCCTCGCGGGCCTCGATGGAGGTGGTGAAGGCGGTGTTGAAGGGGGATTCGTTCTTCGCCGCCATCAGATCGAGCCCGAGCTCGTCGCAGCGATCGCCGGTCAGCGACAGGCAGATCAGCCCGCGACCGTGCTTGGCCATGAAGTTGATCGCTTCCGGCGTCGCGAACTGCGAGGCCATCGTCAGATCGCCCTCGTTCTCCCGGTTCTTGTCGTCGCAGACGACGACCATGCGGCCGTGGCGGATCTCCTCGATCGCCTCCTCGATGGAGGCGAAGACGCTTGTTGCCTGGCTGCTCATTGCGCTTCCTTCCCTTCATTTAAGCCATGCATGAGCCGCTCCGCGTACCGGGCGACCACGTCGACCTCGACGTTCACCTCGCTCCGGTCCTCGAGCGATCCCAGCGTCGTGCGCTCGAGAGTCTCCGGGATCAGCGCGACCTCGATGGCGTCGCGCGAAACGGCGGCGACGGTGAGGCTGACGCCGTCGATCGCCACGGCCCCGCGTTCGGCGACGTAGCGGCGAAGCTCTGCAGGAAGCAAGATCCGGAGTCGGCGGGCGAAGCCGTCGTCGGACATCGACGCGACCCGCCCGGTTCCGTCAACGTGGCCCTGGACCAGATGCCCGCACAGGGGCTCACCGGCGCGCAGTGGCGGCTCGAGGTTGACCGGGTCGCCCGCCTCGAGCCTCCCGAGGGTGGTGAGGGACAGGGTCTGATTCATCACGTCCGCTTCGAAGGCACCATCCGTGGCGTCCGCCGCGGTGAGGCAGACGCCGTTCACCGAGACCGAGTCTCCGGGCGCCAGCTCGTCCGCCACGCCCCCGCGGACCCGCAGGCGGGCGCCCGCCTCGGTGCTCTCGATGGCCTCGACGGTCCCCATCTCCCGGATGATGCCCGTGAACATCGCTTACCACTCCCTCAGCCGGGCCCGCACCAAGAGGTCTTCCCCGGAGCGCTCGCAGGTCATCGCCCTAGCGGTGACCGCGTCTGGAAGCGTCATCGCCCCGTCACCGGCGATCAGCGGCCGGGCCAGCATCCCGCCGGCCACGATCGGCGCGATGAACAGGCGGAGCTCATCGATCTCACCGGCGTCGAAGAACGAGCCAGCGAGCGTCGGCCCGCCCTCCAGCAGCAGGTTGGTCATCTTGCGGCGCCCGAGCTCCGCGAGCGCCTCCCGGACGCGATCGGTCGGCTCGCCGGTGACGACCAGGACGGTGGCACCGGCGGCCCCTAGATCGCGGACGCGCTCGCCCGGGGCGGCGCCGGAAGCGACCACGACCACCGGCGCCTCGCCGATCGAGCGGACGAGGCGCGAATTCGGGGACAGGCGGGCCTCCGAGTCGAAGACGACTCTCGTTGGCTGACTGAAAGCCGCGACCTCGCGCGCCGTAAGCAGCGGATCGTCGGCCAGCGCCGTGCCGATTCCGATGCACACGGCGTCGACCTCCGCTCGCCAGCGGTGCGCCAAGCGCCGGCTCTGCGCGCCCGAGATCCACTTCGCGTCGCCGCCGGCGGTGGCTACGCGGCCGTCGAGCGTGACTGCGGACTTCAGCACGACGAGGGGCCGGCCCGTCCGCGCGTGCTTTCGAAACGCCTGGTTCAGGAGCCTCGCAGCGTCCGCCTCCTTCCCTTCCGCGAACTCTACCTCCACGCCCGCCGTCCGCAGGAGCCCGGGGCCGCGCCCGCGCGCCTTCTCACTCGGATCATCGGAGGCCACGACCACGCGGACGACGCCCGCGTCCAGGATCGCATCCACGCATGGCGGCTGGCGGCCATGGTGGGCGCACGGCTCGAGCGTCACATACATCGTCGCGCCGGCCGGGTCGACGCCTCGGGCACGAGCCTCGGCGAGTGCCGCCGTCTCCGCGTGCGGGCTGCCGAGCTCGGCGTGAAAGCCCTCGCCGATGACCTGCCCGTCGCCGACCAGGACCGCGCCGACCAGCGGGTTTGGGCTCACCCTGCCGCGGCCACGCACCGCCAGATCCAGAGCGCGGCGGAGGTACAGGCGATCCCGGTCTGTGAACACGTTGACGTTCCCGATTGACTGGTCAGTCAACCAATCATACGCCGCGTGGACGTACCGTCCCGCCGCGCGAGGGTTACGGTCCCCGCGCATGGCGCGGCAGGCAGAAGCGGCGGAGACGAGGCGGTTCGGGCGCTCGGCCGCGATGCTGTCTGTCGGGGTCGGCTCCGCCGGCCTTCTCACCTACGTCTACTTCTCGCTCGCCTCGCACAACCTCGACCGGACCGCCTACGGCGAGGTCGTCGTGTTGTGGTCGGCCGTGTTCGTCACGATCTCGATCCTCTTCCGGCCCGTCGAGCAGCTGCTGTCGCGGACGATCGCCGCCCGCCAGGCCCGGGGGGAGCCGATCGCGGATGCGCTGCGCGTCGCCGCGATGATCCAGCTCGGACTCGCGGCCACATTCGCCGCTGCGGCGCTGGCTCTCCGGGGGCCGCTCCAGGACGACCTCCTCTCCGGAAATTCCACCCTCTACTGGATCTGTGTCGCCGCGGTGCTGGCCTTCGGCGCGAGCTTCTTCGCGCGCGGCTTTCTCGCGGGCAGCAGGCGGTTCGTCCTCTACGGGGCGCTGCTTCTGGCCGAATCGACGGCGCGGATGTCGTTCTCGCTCGCAGTCGCGGTGGGGATCGCGAGCGGCCAGACGGCAGTGGCGCTCGGCATCGTCGCGGCGCCGGTGCTCAGCCTGACGGTCGTCCCGCTGGCGTTCGCCGGGCGCGCGGTGAGCCGGCGGGGCGCGGGGGCGCTCCAGCCGCAGACGGAGGGCACGCAGTTCACGCTGGCGCACGGGGGCGGCTTCGCGGCCGCCGTGCTCCTGATCATGACCAGCGAGCAGAGCCTTCTGAACGCGGGGCCGCTCATCGTTCGCGGGCTGGAAGGGGCGGCTGCTGCCGGATTCATCTTCAACGTGCTGATGATCGCTCGCGCTCCGCTGGTTCTGTTCCAAGCGGTGGCGACCAGCCTCCTGCCGCACCTGACGCGCCTTCGGGCCAGCGGTGCGGCTGGCGACGCCGGAGCCTTCCGGGCGTCTGTGCGCATGACGCTCGCCGCGATCGCCGCGTTCGCCGCGCTGGTCGCGCTGGTCGTCGCGGTCGCAGGACCGGACCTGATGCAGCTCGCCTTCGGCAAGAAGTTCACCTACGACCGGGCCGGCCTTCTGATCGTGACCGCGGGCATGGGCTTCTACCTGGCGTCCGGCACGCTGAACCAGGCCGCCCTCGCGCAGGGCCAGGTGCGCGCGGCGGCTGCCCGCTGGGTGATGTGCGCCGCCGGCTTCGTGGCGTGGAACCTCGTCCCCGTCCTCGGTGAGTTCCGTCGGGTCGAGGTCGGGTTCACCGGCGCCGCCGCCCTTCTCTGCGCGCTGCTCTACGTGCTCTACCGCCACCCGCCGCGGGTCGCGCGGCCGGAGGACCTGGTCACCCCCGGGTCGCCGGAGGAGATCGAGGCGCGACTGGCCGCCGCCGACGAGGCGAGTTAGGGCCTCAGCCGGCGCACGTCGGTGGAGCGGGCCGCCCGGCTCTGGAAGGTCTCCTCCAGGCGGTCCATCGCCTCACGCGTGCCCATCGCGACGAGGACGTCGCCCGGCTCGAGCTCGCGCTCGCCCGCGGGCTGCGGCTCGATGGTGCCGTCGCTGCGTCGCAGCGCGACGATCGCCGTCGTGCCGCGGAGGTCGCGGATGCGCTTACCGGCGCCGGCGCAGCCGCTCATCACCTCGATCTCCTCCATCCGGTACTCCGGCACGACATCGACGACCCCCGCGACCTGCGGATGGAGCGCCAAACGTGCCATCTCGGCGCCGCTCGCCTTGTACGGCGAGATCACCCGATCCGCGCTGGCACGCTTGAGCTTTTTCTCCGAGTCCTCGACGCTGGCGCGAGCGACGATCGTGATGTCGGGGCGGAGCTCGCGCGCGGTGAGCGTCGCGAAGATGTTCTCGGCGTCGGAGTCCTTGCAGGCGAGCACCGACCTTGCCCGCCCGATCCCGGCCTGCCGCAGCACGGCGTCCTCCGTGGGGGTCCCTCCCGGAAGGGGGCGTCCATCTCCTCCGCGATCTCGCGGTTGTCGGGGTTGTCGTCGACGACGACGAATGGCTGGCCCGTCACCCGCAGGTCGCGGGCCACCTGGCGACCTACGCGGGCCGAAGCCGCAGATGAGTCATGGTCGGAGAGCGAGTCGATCATCCGCTGCATGCGCCGGTCAGCCAGGAGCCCGCTGAGCCGGCCCGCGACGAGGAACTCCGTGACCGTGACGAGCGCGTAGAAGAGCGTACCGACGCCGAAGATGATCAGGAACACGACCAGGATGCGCGCGACGGTGTCCCGGGGCATCCCGACCGACCCGATCGTCGCGATCGTGTCCAGCGTCCAGAGGAACGAGTAGCCGAGCGATCTTCCCGGTCCGGCACGGTCCGGCCTACCCCGGGGCAGCGGCCGCCGCGATGCGACGGAATGCCTCGCCCGGGTCGGGAGTCCCGAACACGGCTGAGCCCGCGACAAACAGCGTCGCGCCGGCCTCGGCAATGCTGCCCACCGTGTCGGCGTCAATCCCCCCGTCCACCTCGATCACGGCCGAAGGCGCGGCGTCGCGGATTCGCCGGACCTTGCCCGGGGACGACGGGATGAATGACTGGCCGCCCCACCCGGGGTTGACCGTCATGCAGAGCACGATGTCCGCGTGCCCATCCAGCTCGCGGACGGCGGCGGCCGGCGTCCCGGGATTGATCGCGACGCCGGCCAGGCAGCCTGCGTCGCGGATGGCGCCGAGCGTGCGGTGGATGTTCGGGTCGGCCTCGAAATGCGCGGTGATGCAGTCCGCCCCGGCTTTGACGAACTCCGCCACGTGCTCGGCGGGACGCTCGATCATCAGGTGAACGTCGATGCCGCCGCCGGCGCCGTGCACCTGGTCCGCGATCGACGCCGCGATCAGAGGGCCCATCGTTATCGGCGGGACGAAATGGCCGTCCATCACGTCGACGTGGATGACGCGGGCCCCGGCGGTCATGACCTCGGCGACCTGAGCACCGAGCCGGGCGAAGTCCCCGGACAGGATCGACGGCACGACCTGATGCCGGGCGAACAGGTCCCGTGCGGCCATCTAGTGGTGCCTCCGGTGACGGTGTGCCGTAAACGGCGAGGCACAGGCGCCGTCAGGCAACGACGCAGGGAGCGTGGCGTGCATGATCCCACGCGAGCGACCAGGCAGGGATGCCGTCGGCGCCGTAGGCGCCGCGCAGCATGACGGCGCCTGGGACCGCCGTTTGCGGTGCAGCGTCGGCGGAGGTACCACCTAAACGGGGCGCAGCATCGAGTGGCCGCAATGCTGGCAGAGCAGGTCCTCGGAGGTGCTCATGCGGACGATCGTCTGATGCTCGCCGCAGTTCGGGCACTGCGAGACGAGCTCGTAGCGCCGCAGGCAGTAGACGCAGCGGTAGCGGCCAGGAAGCTGAGTGGGCCGAAGCCACGGCTCACCACAGCCGGGGCATGCGGGCCGCTTGAGCGTGGCGTCCCCGGTCGCCATCTAGGTGCGCTCCAGCCGGGCGATGAAGAACCCGTCGGTTCGGTCGCGATCGGGGCGAAGCTGCACGGATCGGGCTCGGAGCGACTCGACCTGATCTGGGCCCTCGCGCCGCGAGATAGTGCAGACGGAGTAGACGAGCGTTCCGCCCGGCCTCACGGCCTGCAGCGCCCGGTGCAGGATCTTGGCCTGCAACCCCGACAGGCGCTCGATCAGCTCGGGCGACTTGCGCCAGCGAGCGTCCGGCCGCGAGGCCAGCGTCCCGAGATCGGAGCACGGTGGATCCACGAGGACGCGATCGTAGCCGCCGCCCAGGTCGTCCTCCGTGGCATCCGCGACGATGACTCGCGCACATGTGACGCCGAGGCGCGCGCACAGCGCGCCGAGCTGCGCAGCTCGACCGGGATCCCGATCGACCGCGACCACCTCTCCCGAGTCGCTCATTCGCGCGGCGATCGCGGTCGTCTTGATGCCGGGCGCCGAGCAGAGGTCGAGGATCCGCTCGCCCGGGTGGGGGTCGAGCTCCGCGACAACCGCCTGCGAGCCGCGCGCCTGGGGCACGAGCTCGCCAGCGTCGATGCGGGCCCGCAATCGCTCAGTCAGCGACCCGGTCACGACCAGGGCCTCCGGCGGCCCCAGCAGCCCGGAGCCGTGCCTGTCGATCCGGTCGCCGCCACCCCGGAGCTCCGTCATGAGCGCCTCGCGGTCGGCCTTCAGCGTGTTGACCCGGAGCGCCGTCTCGGCGGGTTCGTTCAGCGCCGCCATCAGGGAACGTGCATCCTCCGGGCCCAGCTCCGACCACCACATCCGCGCGAGCCACTCCGGAAACGAATGACGCGTTGCCGCCCCCTCGGGCGTTGAGTCGTCGAGCTCGGCGAGCAGGTCGCCGCCCGCTGCGGCGCGACGCAGCACCGCGTTCACCAGCGACGCGCCGGCGCGGCGCCGCTTGCCGCCCCCGCCCTTCGCCAACTCGACGGCCTGGTCCACCGCCGCATGCGCGGGTGTCGCATCGGAGAACAGGAGCTCATACAGCCCCAGTCGCAGGGCGGCAAGCACCGGCGGATCCAGCCGGGCCACGGGCCGGCCCGCGAGCTCCGAGGTAAGGCGGTCGGTGGTTCCGCGTCGCTGGACGGCGCCATAAGCCAGGCGCTGCGCCTGGCTGCGCTCGCGCTCGTCGAGGCGATGGCGCTCGGCGGCGGCCGCAAACGCGCGGTCGGCCCAGGCGCCGTGCTCGAAGACCCGCCGCAGGACCTCGTAGGCGGCGCGCCGGGCGGGCGCGACGTGGTCGCGGCTCATCGAGCAAGCGACGGGACGGGGTGGCCGCGCAGGTACGCATCGGCGGACATCGGCCTCCTGCCCGCTGGCTGCACGACGTCCAGCCGCAGTCGGCCGCGCGCACAACCCAGCACCAGCCTGCCGTCCACCGCCGCTAGGATTCCCGGCTCGGGATCCCCGGCCGCTTCGGCGGTCGCCGCGCGGACGCCGAGGCGCTCACCGACGTCGAGCTCCAGGTAGGCGCCGATATGGGGGATGAGCGCGCGGACCGTGCGCTCGAGCTCGATGGCTGGGCGGGCGGGCTCGAGCCTGCGCTCATGCGGCGAGATCTTCTCCGCGTAGGTCACCTCCGACTCGTCCTGCTCGGTGAACTCCAGCCTCGCGGCCTCGCGCAGGTCGAGCGCGCGCAGGATGAGGTCTCCCGCAAGCTCCGCGAGCCGCGCCGACAGCGCGCCGTAGTCATCGCGCGCCGCGATCTCCACCGCTTGCCGAAGCGCAACCGGGCCCGAATCGAGGCCCGCCGTGACCCTGAGGATCGACACACCGGTCTTGGCATCGCCAGCCAAGATCGCGCGCTCAATCGGCGCGGCACCGCGCCACCGCGGAAGGAGCGACGGGTGGACGTTCAGCAGCTCGAGCTCGGAGAGCAACGGGTCCTTGATGAGCTGGCCGAAAGCGCACACCACGCCCAGGTCCACACCTGCGGCGCGGATCGCCTCGACGCTCGAGTCGAGATTGACGCTGTCGGTCTGGTGGAGCTCCAGACCGAGCTCCGTTGCCGCCTGCGCGGCCGGGGGAGGAGCGAGGCGGCGGCCCCTGCCGCGCGGCCGATCCGGGGGCGTCACGACGAGCGCCGGGCGGTGCGGTGAGTCTGCCAGGCGGCGTAGCACCGCGACGGCGAACGGCGAGGTGCCGAGATACGCGACCCTCAACTGGCGGGCGCGGGAGCGTCCTCCTCGGCGGGCTCCTCCGCGCTCGGGCTGTACTGCCCGCCCTCACGCAGCGCCCGCAGCGCCGCCTTGCGCTGGTCCCGCGGCGCGCGGTCGAGCATCAGCACGCCGTCGAGGTGGTCGATCTCATGCTGGAGCACGCGCGCCTCGAGGCCGGAGGCCTCGATCTCGAGCGGCTCCCCGCGGACATCCACGCCGCTCACCCGGGCAAACAGCGGGCGCTCGACGTCGACCGCGACCCGCGGCAGGCTGAGGCAACCCTCCTCGGCGACGACCGCCTCGTCGGACAGCCACTCGATCGTGGGGTTCGCGACCGCCGTTGGCGTCGCGTCGGGACCGGCCGCAAAGACCAGCAGGCGGTGCATCACGCCCAGCTGCGTCGCTGCGAGGCCGACACCGATAGCGTCGCGCATCGTCGCGATCATCCGCCGGACCTCGCGCTCGAGCTCGGGGCCGAAGGATCTGATCTCGGACGCGCGGGATTTCAGAACCGGGTCGCCGAACTTGCGGATCTGCTCGAGCGCCGCGGCGCGCCGGCGAAGGGCCTCCTCGGCGAGCCGCTCCGCCCGCTCGTCGCCGGGGCCTTCCGGTTCGACCCGCTCGGGCTCGCGGACGGTCGTGTCGGTCGATTCGCTCATCGATTCGAGTCTACGCCGCTACCCGGGATCGACGTCGACGCTGATCGAGACCTCGCGAAGCTCCCTTGACGTGGCGAGCTGGTCCACCGCCACGCCCACCGCGGCCACGGCGGGCTCGCGCTCCGGCGCCTTCAGCAGGAGCTGGCGCCGGTGCCGCCCCCGCAAGCGGAAGCGTGGAGCGGGCCCCAGCAGCGCAACGCCGGGGGGCAGGCCGTCACTCAATCGGCGGTGCGCGGTGCGCGCGGCGGCCTCGACGCGCCCCGCGTCGCGCGCGGTGAGCTCCAAGCGCACGAGGTGCGAGAAGGGGGGGTATCCGAGCGCACGCCGCCGTTCGAGCTCCGCCGCAAGGAACCCCGGCGTGTCATGCGCCGCGGCGTCCCGAATCGCGGGCGCGGCCGGCGCGAGTGTCTGGACGAGCACGCGGCCGCCGCGCGGGCCGCGCCCGCTGCGGCCGGCGAGCTGAGCGACGAGGGCGAACGTGCGCTCCTCCGAGCGAAAGTCCGGGAACCGCAGTGTCGCGTCGGCGTCCAGCACGACGCTCAGGACGACGTCCGGGAAGTCGTGGCCCTTGCCGACCATCTGGGTCCCGACGAGAACGCCGCCCTTGGCGGCATCGAAGCGACGGAGGATGTCCAGGTGCCGGCCGGCGGGTGCGGCGCTGTCGGAGTCGAGGCGAAAGACCGGCACCGGGTCTACCGCCTCGGCGAGGATCTCCGCCACCCGCTCGGTTCCGGCGCCGTGGCGCGCGAGGGTCACCGAGCCGCAACCCGGGCAGGACGTGGGCAGGCGCTCGGCGTGGCCGCAGTGGTGGCAGCGCAGTCGACCCTCGCGCTTGTGGAGGACCAACGAGACGTCGCACTCCGGGCATCCCCACGCCCGCCCGCACGACCGGCACTCGAGATGCGGTGACCACCCGCGGCGGTTGAGCAAGACGATCGCCTTGCCGCCGCCTGAACGGACCTCGCGCAGGCACTCGATGGTCCGTGGGTGAAGCGGCCCCTCGCGCCCTGACCTCGCGCGCATGTCGAGGACCTCCACGGGCGGCAGCGGCGCGCCGTCCGCGCGCTCCGGGAGATCCACGCGGGGCATGCGCTCCCAGCTCTCCGGCCTGGGTGTGGCGCTGCCGCAGACCAGCATGGTGCCGCACCCCCGGGTCCGGTATCGCGCCACCTCGCGGGCGTCGTAACGGGGATCGCCCTCCTGCTTGTAGGAGGGGTCATGCTCCTCGTCGACGACGAGGAGGCCCAGGTCACGCACCGGCGCGAATACCGCCGATCTCGGACCCACGCACACCCTCGCCTCCCCGGCCCGAAGCCGTTCCCACTCGTCGCGGCGCTCACCGCCGGACAGGCGCGAGTGAAGGAGCGCCACGCGGTCGCCGAAGCGCGCGGCGAAGCGCGACACGGTCTGCGGGGCGAGAGCGATCTCGGGGACGAGGACGATCGCGCCGCGCCCGCGCTCGAGCGCCGCCTCCGCCGCGGCGAGATAGACCTCGGTCTTGCCCGAGCCGGTGACGCCGTGAAGGAGAAGCTCGCCGTCGCCGTCGGCGTTCATCGATTCCGTGATCCGCGCGAGCGCCGCCGACTGGGCCGCCGTGAGCTCGGGCCGCCCGGAGGGCGCGCCGATGCCGACGATCACGGGCCGGCGAGCCCGCTCGGTCCGGCGCAGCTCGACGAGCCCTCGGCCCTCGAGCCGCCGAAGCGACCGCGCGCCCGTCCCGGCCGTCCGAAACTCAGCCGCGGTGAGCTCGGTCGCGTCGGCCAGTGCCTTGAGCGTGGCGCGCTGGACAGGCCCGAGGCGAGCGCCGTTGGCGAGCGCGTCGCGACCCGCCGCAGTCAACCTCGCGGAGAGCTCGACGCGAGGCCGCGGTCTGCGGCCCGCGCGCCCGGTGCCCGGCGGCAGCACGAGCTCCAAGCCGCGGGCCGGAGTCGAGCAGTACTGGTGCGCCACCCACAGGCCCAGCCGTACGAGCTCCGGCACGGCCGCTGCGAGCGCCTCGAGCGGCTCCGCCAGCCGCTCGGGGGGCAGATCGCTGGATTCGGCCACCTCGACGACGACGCCGACGACCCGCCGGCGGCCGAACGGAATCCGCAGCACGGACCCGACGCCCACGTCGCGGAGTCGATCGGGGAGCCGGTAGTCGAAGGGGCCGCTCACGGCGCGGGCGGTCAGAAGCGGTTCGATCTTCGCGATCGCCATGGCAGCTTGAAGCTAGTGGTCGGCGCGGCGGCGTCATCGGTGGCACGCCGCTTATGCTTCGGCCATGGCACCCCGCCTTGCTCCCGGCGAGCAGGTGATGTTCCAGGGCCACCCGTCGTGGCGCTCGATCCTCGGCTTCCACATCAAGGGGCTCTTGGCGGTCCTGGTGGTCGCCTTCCTCGTCGGCGTCGGCACCAACATCGCGAACGGCGACACGGATGTCGGGCTGGTGGCCCTGGTCGCGGTCGTGGGCGTCGCGACCGTGGTGCTCGCCGGATTCATCAAGCGCGTCACCACGCACTACACGATCACGACGCGCCGCCTGCACATCCAGCGCGGGATCATCGCTCGCGACATCCAGGAGACGCGGCTCGAGCGCGTGCAGAACGTCAACTACAACCAGTCGCTGTTCGAGCGGATACTCCAGGTCGGCGACGTCGACTTCGACACGGCCGCGGGCGACGACTACAACTTCGTCTTCGCCGGCGTTGCGGACCCGGCGGAGGTCGTGGAGCGCGTAGATCGCGCGACCCACGCCGGCTCGGCGAGCGGGTTGGGCGACCAGTCGGCGGCACAGCGGCCGTAGGAAGCGCAGGTTTAGCACGGGCGGCGACGTGGCCGTCGAAGTCGCGCCCCTCCCTAATCGAGTGAGTGATTTACCTCCATATACGAGGTGAATCGATCACTCGATGCGATGAGCAGTCAGCCCGAGCTCGTAATCCCGGCCTCGACCCCGGGCTGGTCCTCCGTGGCGGCCAGCCCCACCGCGGCGCGCAGCGCGTCCACGCGGTCCGTGCGCTCCCACGTGAAGTCATGGTCCTCGCGGCCGAAGTGGCCGTAGGCTGCCGTCTTCTGAAAGATCGGGCGGTGCAGGTCGAGGTAGCGCCGGACCGCCGCCGGCCGCAGGTCGAAGACCTCGTTGATGGCCCGGGCGATGTCGCCGTTCGAGACCTTTCCGGTTGCGTACGTCTCCACCATCAGCGAGACCGGGTGCGCCACGCCGATGGCATAGGCGACTTGGATCTCGCAGCGGTCGGCGAGGCCGGCAGCGACGACGTTCTTCGCCACGTAGCGCGCCGCGTAGGCGGCTGAGCGGTCGACCTTCGATGGATCCTTGCCCGAGAACGCGCCGCCGCCGTGCCGGGCCGCGCCCCCGTAGGTGTCGACGATGATCTTGCGGCCGGTCAGCCCGGCGTCGCCCATCGGGCCACCGATCTCGAACCTGCCGGTCGGATTGACGAGGAAGTTCGGCAAAAGGTCGCGCTCGGTGAAGAGCTCCTTGTAGCCCTCGTGCAGGACCGGCTCGACCACGTGCTCCCAGAGGTCCGGCTTGATGAGCGCATCCGCGTCGAGGTCGGGGGCGTGCTGGGCGGAGATGAGGACCTTGACGATCTCCACCGGCCGATCGTTTTCGTAGCGGATCGTCACCTGGGTCTTGCCGTCGGGGCGCAGATAGGGAACGACCCGCGCCTTGCGCACCTCGGCGAGGCGCTTGGCGAGGGTGTGGGCGATCTGGATCGGCATCGGCATGAGCGTCCGGGTCTCCCGCGTCGCGTAGCCGAACATCATTCCCTGGTCGCCCGCCCCGACCCGGTCGAGCTCGTCGTCGTCGTTGGGGTCGGTGCGGGCCTCGTACGCGGTGTCCACGCCCTGCGCGATGTCCGGCGACTGCTCGTCGATGGCGGTGATCACGGCGCACGTCTCGCCGTCGAATCCGTACTTGGCGCGGTTGTAGCCGATCCGATGGAGCGTGCCGCGGACGATCGCCGGGATGTCGACGTAGGTCTCGGTCGAGATCTCGCCCGCGACGACCACTAGCCCCGTATTGACCAGGCACTCGCAGGCGACGCGCCCACCGGGGTCGTCCGCCAGCACGGCGTCGAGGACGCCATCCGAGATCTGATCGCAGATCTTGTCGGGGTGTCCCTCGGTGACCGACTCCGAGGTGAACAAGTACTCGTGGTCCGAGAGCCTCACCATGATCGGCGCAACGGTAGCGGACCCGCCTAGTCCTTGGGAACCATCCGGGGACGAGAGCTCGGCTGGCTTGCGGGCGCCTGCGGGCTCACGACGAGCCTGAGGGCGATCGCGATCTCGCTCGGGTTCTGCCGCACGGCGATCCCCAGCGCGGAGAGCTTGTGCAGGTCGCCGGCGAAGGTGGCATACGCCGGATCCTGGGCGAGTCCCGCCTGCTCGCCCAGCGTCAAAAGACCCGACAGGTTGAGGTAGGCGAGGAGCGACACCGAGCTGGTGAGGCCGTCCGTGGCCTCCTTGAAGGCATCATCGTCGGCAAGGTCGCCGTCCTGGTCGGTGAGCTCCTTGACAGCAGCGGGATCGGTGGCGATCAGCAGGACCCGTCTTGCGATCGCGTACGTCAGGTCGACCGTCGGCGAGAACTGGACGCTGTGGGCGGTGACGTCGCCGATCTTGCGCTCGCTGAAGGTCGGCGCGTGTCCCCTGGCGGGCCCCAGCGCTGCCACGATCGGCGCCTGCAGGCTGGCGAGCGCTCGGCCGGCGCGCTCGGCGTCGATCCCGGAGCTCAGGAACTCGAGGTACGGCGCCCCCGAGCCGCCCGACGCGGGCTGCAGCGCGAATCCCGCCTCAGTTCCAAGCGACGGCAGGAGATCGCGCGCCAGGTCGACCTTGCCGAGCTGCTCGACCCGCTTCACCAGCGACTTGAGCGCGGCGGCGAGACCGGGCTGGTCGGCGCTCGCCTGCTCGGCCAAGGAGGTGAGCGCCTTCCCTGGGTCCGCCATTCCCAGATAGGCGAGCGAGTCCGGCGAGAGCGAGTCGGTGAGAGAAGGGTCAAAGGATGGGAAGGCGGCGAAGAATCCTGGCTCCGCCTGGGCGCGAGCCGGGTCGAGCTCGGAGCGGATGTCAAGCTCGATGCCGGTGTCGCTCGCTACGAGCGCCATCGCGGCACCGTCGCTCGCACCGGGATCCACGGCGGCGTCCAGCGTCGCCAGCGGCGCCCGCGGGTTGCCCACGAGCCGGTCGACGCCGTCCGAGGAGAGGTACGCGTCTGCCAGCCGCTGATCCGGAAGCGCCGCGAGCGCTGCGTCGGCCGCGGGGTCTCCCCCGAGGGATCCGGAGCCCGCGGCGCCGCTCTGGGCGTCGATCACGTCGCGGACGCCGCTCTCGCGCCCGATCGTGAGAAAGCCTCCGACCTGCGCCGTTGCGAGGCCGCGCCGGTCGACGCTGACATGCACCTTGCGGTATTCGCTCGTCCGCGGCTTGCCGGTCGCGATCGAGTCGGCGAAGCGCCGCGCGCCCTTCGCGTCCGAGACCTGGAGGAGCTCGACCTCGTTGGCGGCTCGCTCGCCCGCGGGGATCACTGCGAGCGCCGCCTGGCCGCCGAACCACGGCTCGATGCCGCGCCCGAAGTCGGGCGGCCGCCCACGGGGGCCCGGAACGCGATCGAGCAGGCGGGACGTGAGCTGCTCGGTGAGCGACGGGATGCGCTCCGCGACGTCGCTTGCGGCCTGATACTGATCGGTGCCGGGATCGACGTTCACGTGCAGGTAGGCGAGCGAGTCGTCTGGCGCGAGCGCGATTGCGTCGTCCGAGGGCGGACAGACGTCCCCGCCTGGCGCTCCGCACGGCAGCGCGGGCACCGCGACGAAGGCGGCGATCAGGATCACGGCGACCGCCGCGATCGCGACCACGATGAGCCGGCGGGCTCGCAGCGAGGTCGCGCGATCGCGACCCTCCCCTCCCCCCGAGGTCTCGGCGCGGAGACTCGACTCGATCCGCCGAATGACGTAAGCGCGCTGGTCCTCGTCCCAGCTCGGGATCAGATCGTCGAGTAGGCGGCTCGCATCCCAGAGATCGACGGCGCGAACTGTCCCGACCAGCTCCTCGCCCACGCCCTTGATGACGTATAGCCCCCATACCGGGAGCCTCGACAGGAGCGAGTAGCTATCCCTTCGCTCGCTCGACACGTAGCGCCCTCACTCGATCGCTGACCGACAGCGGTGTCTTGTAGCCCTGGAAGTAGCCATCGTGCTTGAGGCCTGGATAGTGCCGCCTGTCCTTGGCGTCGTACTCGTCGCGCACGCTGTGCCTCATCATCGCTAGAGGCCGAGCCAAAGGCGCTGCAGCCTGCTGCCCACTAGCCTCCCCTATACCGGCTGCCTTCGGCCCCGGCGCGGGGGCGCTGCCGGCGCGAGTGCGGCACGAAGTCGATGATCAGCGGGATACCCTCGAAGCCGAACTCCTCGCGCAGGCGGTTCTCGAGGTGGTACGCCCACTCGCGCGAGATCAGCCGGCGGTCGTTGACCTGGATGGCGAAGCGCGGCGGCCGGCGCTCCACCTGGGCCGCATAGTAGATCCGCAGCCGCCGGCCCCGCTTCGCCGGCGGCGGGCGGCTCGCGCTCAGCTCGCCGACGAAGCGATTGAGCTCGGATGTCGGGATCCGCGACGCGCGCTTCTCGGCGAGCTCGATCGCGCGCTCCAGGAGCCTCGTGACATTCCGCCCGGTTCGGGCGGAACACGTCATGACCGGCGGCCGCTGGCGCAGGCGCTTGGCGAGCCGGGCCGTCACGTCCGCCAGATCGGTGCGGCCGATGTCCCATTTGTTGAGGGCGACGAGCGTCGCGCAGCCCGTTCGCATCGCGAGCTCCGCGATCCGCAGGTCCTCGGAGGTGACGCCCTCCGAGGCGTCGCACACGAGCAGGGCCACGTCGGCGCGCTCGGCCGCCCGCTCGGCTCGCAGCTGCGCGTAGTAGGCGACGGTCCCTGCGACCTTCGTCCGGCGGCGAAGCCCAGCCGTATCGACGAGGATGAGCCGGCGGTCGCTAAACACGAGTTCGGTGTCGATCGCGTCGCGTGTCGTGCCCGCGACCTCGGAGACGATCACCCTTTCCAAGCCGAGGAACCGGTTGACAAGCGACGACTTGCCCACGTTCGGCCGTCCGATGACGGCCACCCCCACGACATCGGCGTCGGACTCCGCCGCGCCGTCTCCAAACGCGCCACGAACGACGTCCGCGAGGCGGTCCAGGAGATCGCCGGTGCCGTGGCCCTGGGCGGCAGAGACCGGAAACGGATCGCCGAGCCCGAGCCGGTGAAACTCCGCCGCCAGGTAATCGTCGCCCGGCTCGTCGAGCTTGTTCGCCGCGACGAAGACGGGGATGTCGGCGCGGCGCAGGATGTTGGCGACCTCGGCGTCGCCCTGCCGCAGCCCGGCGCGGGCATCGACCACCACCACGGCGGCATCGGCGTTCGAGATCGCCTCGCGCGTCTGGCGCTGGACCGCGCGCGAAAGAGAATCCTCGGCGGCGGGGTCGACTCCGCCTGTGTCGATGAGCTGGAACGTGACCCCGTTCCACTCGGTCTCCACGGCCTTGCGGTCGCGCGTGACGCCGGCGTCGGGATGAACCACCGCCTCTCGGCCGCCCGCGAGCCGGTTCACGAGCGTGGACTTGCCCACGTTGGCAAACCCGACCACCGCGATCTGCGGTACGCGGGCGTTCACCAGCGGTGCCTCCTTCCGCGGCAGTGCGCCTCAGCCGGCCAGTGAGCCATGGATGGCGAACGGTGGCGCAGGCGATAGCCCGCGTCCCGAGTCAGGCAAGGACGCAGTGAGCGTGGCGCACCTGAAAGGTGCGCGAGCGAGTAGGCATGGATGCCGTCGGCGCCGGAGGCGCCGCGCCGGCTGGTGAAGGTTTGCAGGCGGGTGAGGTGTGCTGTCGTGGGAGGAGTCACCGCTCTACCAGCCCGCGCTCGCGCGCGAGTGCGACGACGCGCGACGTGGCCTCGCCGACTTCGAGACCGGTCGTGTCGATCTCGACCGAGTCGCTCGCCGGCCGCAGTGCGCCATGCTCGCGCTCGCGGTCCCGGGCGTCTCGCCCCGAGTGCGCCGCAAGCACGTCGTCGAACTCCTCCCCCGTCTCGGCGGCGCGGCGCCATGCCCGCTCCTCGGGCGAGGCGGTCAGGAAGACCTTGAGCGGAGCGTCCGGGCTGACCACGGTGCCGATGTCGCGACCCTCCGCGACGTAGTCGCCGGACTCGATCAGGGCACGCTGCCGCGCGACCATCGCCTGACGCACCGCCGGATGAACGGACACTCGCGACGCGGCCGCTGTGACCTCGGGCGCGCGGATCGCCTGCGTGACGTCCTCGCCGTCCAGCAGCACGCGCCCGTCCGCCGGCTCGATCCGGATTGCGCTCGCGAGCTCGCCCACCGCCCGTCCGTGGTCGACGTCCACGCCCGCACGCAGCGCGGCCAAAGCGACGCATCTGTACATGGCGCCGGAGTCGAGGTAGGTGAAGCCCAGAGCGTCCGCCACCCCTCTCGCGACGGTCGACTTTCCGGCGCCCGCTGGGCCGTCGATCGCGATGACCATGATCGGCCGCTGAGGATAGAGTTGCGCCCACCATGCGGAGCTGGGATCTGGCGACGCTCGACGTGCAGCCGCATAATCCCTCAGTGCTCGACTCGGAGCGGGAGGGAAGGGCCATCGTGATCAACCTGCCCGCCGGCGAGCGCCTCCAAGAGCACCAGGTCCACGAGCGCGCGTGGCTGCTCGTGGTGAGCGGCTCGATCGAGATCGAGGACTCGGGCGGCGATTCGGTCACCGGCGGGACCGGCCTGCTCGCCGAGTTCAACCCGAACGAGCGCCGCGAGGTCCGCGCGTCCGACGACGCCCGGCTACTGCTCCTCCTCTCCCCGTGGCCGGGCGAGGGGCATCCGAGCCAGCGTTAGGCCGCACCGAGCGCCCGCAGGTCCCGCTCGAAGCCCGGGTAGCTGACGGCCGCCGCCTCCATCCCCTCGACCTCCACGCCCTGCTTCGACGCGAGTCCCGCGATGGCGCCAAGCATCGCGAGCCGGTGGTCGCCGTGAGCTCGCAGCTGTCCCCCCCGCAACTCGCCGGTGCCGGTGACCGCGAAGCCGTCCTCCGTTGCCTCGATCTCGGCGCCTAGGACTCTCAGGCCGTCCACGACGGCCGCGATCCGGTCGGATTCCTTGTGGCGCAGCTCCTCGGCGCCTGAGACCACCGTCGTGCCCTCCGCGAAGCAGCCGAGCAGCGCCACCAGCGGGAGTTCGTCGATCGCCAGCGGCACCTCCTCGGCGTGGACGCGCGCCGCTTCGAGCGGTCCGTGGCGGGCCAGGATCGCGCCGGTCGGCTCGATGCTCTCCGGTCGCTCGTCGACCTCGATCGGCGCCCCCATCCGGTTCAGGATCCCCAGCAGGCCGATCCGCGTCGGGTTCAGACCGACCCCGGTGGTCCGCACCCGGCTTCCGGGGACAATCGCCGCCGCGACGAGCATGAACGCCGCCGAGGAGAAGTCGCCGGGGACTTCCACGGGCGCGCCGGTCAGGCGCTCGGCCGGCCGGACTGTGACGCGGCGGGCCGGGCCACTCCCCACCGTGGGAATCGTCCGAAGATCCTCGCTCGCGACTTGCGCCCCCCACGCGGCGAGCAGTCGCTCGGTGTGGTCGCGGGTCGACGCAGGCTCGGTGACATTCGTCTCGCCATCGGCGAGCAACCCCGCCAGCAGGACACACGACTTCACCTGGGCGCTCGCGACCGGCATCCGGTACGGGATGCCGGTGAGCTCGGCCCCCTGGACCTCCACCGGCGGCAGTCTTTCGTCGCGGCAGTCCACCGCCGCGCCCATCTGGCGCAGCGGCTCGGCGACCCGGTCGACGGGGCGGCGGCGGATCGACTGGTCGCCGTCGAGGACCCACCTCCCCCTCCCCTGTCCAGCGAGCCAGCCCGGGAGGAGCCGCATCAGGGTGCCGGCATTGCCGACGTCGATCGCCACGGGCGCGCCCGCCGCCGCGAATCGCCTGCCCGGGCCGCGCAGGCCGATCCCATGCACGCGCACGTCGATCCCGCCGGGCCCCGCCGACGCGCCCGGCTCCTCTACCTCCGCCCCGACCGTCCGTAGGGCGCGGAGCGTCGAGCGGGTGTCGGCCGCGTCGAGGTACCCGGAGATCTCCACCGGCCCGTCGGTCATCGCGCCGATGAGCGCGGCGCGGTGGCTGATCGACTTGTCCGGCGGGGGGCAATGCTCACCCCGCAGCGGGCCGGACGGGGCGAAGCGCGTCATGTCGAAACCGAGACCGCGTGGCCGAGGTCGCGCACGATTTCGGCACCTCGCTGGGCCTCCTGCTCGCCCGCGACCCACAGCGAGACGGCTCCCGTTCGCATGTCCGGCGCCGGGTAGAGCGCCATGTCCTCGATGTTGACGCCGGCGCGGCCCAGCGCGAGGGCGATCTCGGCGACGGTCCCGGGCCTGTTCTCCACGCTCAGGCGCAGCTCGTAGAGCTCGCCGCCGACGAGGTCGGCCTCGAGCAGCCGGCGGCGGTCCTCACGGGCGCCTTGGTGCCACGCGGCGACGCGATGGGAGTCGCCGGAGCGGATGATCTCCGCTGCCTCGCGCAGCCGGCCGGCGGCGGCGTCGATCTCCCGGGCCACCGCCTCGCTGTTCGTGGCGAAGATGTCAGCCCAGATCGCCGGGTTCGCGCCGGCGACCCGCGTCGTATCGCGGAAGCTCGGGCCCACCCCGGGCAGGCGCTCGGACTCCTCCGTCGCCGCGGCCGCGGCCTGCTGGACGAGCACATTGGCGATCACGTGCGGCAGGTGGCTCACCGTCGCCATCAGCCGGTCGTGGGTCTCGGAGTCAATAGCCTGCGGCCGGGCTCCGAGGTCGGCGATAACCCGCTGCAGGCGGTCATACAGCATGCCGCTCGAGCGCTCGGTCGGGGTGAGGTACCAGCGCGCGCCCTCGAAGAGGTCGTCGCGAGCGTTCTCGACGCCGGCGCTCTCCGCGCCCGCCAGCGGGTGGCCGCCGACGAAGCGCTCGAGCCGCTCGTCACGCGGCAGGCCGGCCACCAACCCGCCCTTGGTCGAGCCGACATCGGTGACGACCGTCTCGGGGCGGGTGGCATTGAGCGCGTCGACGACCATGCCAACCAGCGCCCTCACCGGTCCCGCGCAGAAGACGACCTCCGCTCCCTCGACCGCTTGCGGAATCGAGTCGGCGGCGCGGTCGAGCGCGCCGAGCTGCACGCCGCGCCGCGCGTTCGCGGCGCAGGCATCGAATCCCGCAACCTCGGCGCCGAGCCCCCGCTTCGCGGCCAGGCCGATCGAGCCTCCGATCAGCCCGACGCCCAGGACCGCGATGCGCACCGCCGGCCCCCGAGGCTAGGGCTTAGACCGTCGCGAGCAGCTTGCCCGCCACCTCGGCAACGCGGCGAAGCTGCTCGGCGTAATCGGCGAAGGCCTCGGTCGCAAGCGCCTGCGGACCGTCGCAGATCGCCTCGTCCGGCTCATTGTGGACCTCGACGATGATGCCGTCGGCTCCCGCCGCGGCGGCGGCCAGCGACATCGGCCCGACCCAGGCGCGGCGGCCCGCGGCGTGCGACGGGTCGACGACGATCGGCAGGTGGGTCAGCTCACGCAGCGCTGGAACCGCGAGCAGGTCGAGCGTGAACCGGTAGGCGGTCTCGAACGTCCGGATGCCGCGCTCGCACAGCATCACCTTCTCGTTGCCCTCCTTGAGGATGTACTCCGCGGCCATCAGCAGCTCCTCGAGGGGCGAGGAGAGGCCGCGCTTCAGCAGCACGGGCAGCCCCGTGCGCCCCGCCTCGGACAGCAGCGAGTAGTTCTGCATGTTGCGCGCGCCGATCTGGATCACGTCGGCGACCTCGGCCACGTCCGCCACGTCCCGCACGTCCATGAGCTCGGTGACGATCGGCAGTCCCGTTTCGGTCCGCGCCTCCTCAAGTAGCCGCAGCCCCTCCACCCCGAGACCCTGGAATGAGTAGGGCGAGGTTCGCGGCTTGTACGCGCCGCCGCGGAGCATCGCCGCGCCGTTGTCGGCGACGACTCGCGCCACCTCGAGGGTCTGGTCGCGGCTCTCGACCGTGCACGGCCCCGCGATCAGCGCGAAGTGCTCGCCGCCGACCTTTCTTCCGTCGACGTCGATGACCGTCGGTTCGCCCTTGCGGAACTGAGCCGAGGCCAGCTTGTACGGCTTGAGGATCGGCACCAGGTGGTCGACGCCGGGGGCGCCCTCGAGGCCGAGCGCCGCGACGCGATCGCGGTCGCCGATGGCGCCGATGACGGTGAGGAGCTCGCCCTGGGAGACGTGAGCGGAGCAACCGACGGACTCGACGCGACCAACGACCGCCTGGATCTGCTCCTGCGTCGCCCCCTCTTTCATCACGATCATCATGGTTCCAATAAGCCTTTCAGAGTCTCGGTTCGAAGTTGTTTGGAAATCGGTTCACGGTGCCAGCGAAGGGGCGCAGGTAGGCGTCCGGCGGAAGCTCTTTCGCTAGGTGGGCCGAAGCGGCCGGGCCGGACGCCTAGCTAAATCGCCAGTAGTCGAACCACGCACGCGGGCGCGCGCCCTTGGAGGCGGTGAGAAGAGCCCACGTGCTGCCGCGGTTCATTGACCGGGTTTTGTAGCAGGTGCGGAAGGAATAGTCCAACCACTGAGCGCTCACGCAAGCGCGTGCGCGAATGCATCGAGGAATCGCTCGTTCTCCTGACGGCTCCCATAGGTCACGCGGATATGCCCGGGACCGCCGAGGCTCGCGCCGCTTCGCACGACGACTCCGCGCTCGCCGAGCCTCCTGATCACCTCGTCCTCGTCGCGATCGCCCAATGGGACCCACGAGAAGTTCGCCGCCGAGTCCGGCGGGTTTGAGCCCAGCTCGCGCACTCCCTCCTCCACGAAGACGCGCTCTACGATCGTGCGCTCGACGCGGCTCATCACATCGTCGCCGTGGAGGATCGCCTCGGCCGCGGCCACCTGGGCCAGCTCGTTGACGCTGAACGGCTGGCGCACGGCGTCCACCGCGGCGCGAAACCTCGCTGAACCGAGCGCGTAACCGCAGCGCAGTCCCGCTAGCCCGTAGACCTTGCTGAAGGTCCGAAACAGGACGAGGTTCGAAAAATCGCGCAGGAGGTCGACCGTGTCGTCGGGGTCGTCGGTCACCTGGAACTCGATATATGCCTCGTCGATGGCGATCGTGACGTGGCGCGGCACGCGGTCGCAGAATTCAGCGATGCGCGCCGCCGGCAGGTGCGTGCCGGTCGGATTGTTCGGGTTGTTGACGACGATGACCTGTGTCGCCGCGGTGATCTCCTCCAGCATTGCGTCCAGGTCGTGGACGTAGCCGTCGGCGAGGGGCACCCGGATCTCCCGCGCGCCGGTGAGGGCGGCCAGGTGCGGATAGATCGAGAACGCCGGCCAGGCGAAGACGATCTCGGCGCCCGGCTCGCAGAGCGCCTCCGCAGCCGCAAGGAGGATTTCGCACGAGCCGTTGCCGACCGCGACCTGGGCGGGCTCGAGCTCGAACCGCTCGGCGATGCGCCGGCGAAGGCGCTTGGCGTGCTGATCCGGGTAGCGGTTCAGCCGCGACGCCGCAGCGGCGACCGCCTCGACGACGTGCGGATGAGGCCCCCACGGCGACTCGTTCGAGGCGAGCTTGACGATGTCCTCGGCGCCGAATGCCTCGCGGGCAGCGTCCTCGTGGAGCCCAGCTTCATAGTGCGGCAGGCGCTCGAGCTTGCGGGCGAAGGTGATCGTCATCCGGTCCTCATTGTGCCGGTGCCGTCATTGCGCGGCGCCGAGGTCCGAGCGCAGCTTCTGGGCCTCACCCAGGTAGGTGTGGACCGGGGCGTGGCCATCCCCAGCGTAGTAGTGGACCATCACCCGGATCACGCTGCGCATCGCGCCATGCACGTCGAGCTCGCGACTGCACAGGAGCGGAACCTGATCGAGTCCCAGGCGGCGGGCCGCAACAGCCGGGAACTCGGCGTTCAGGTCGTCGGTGGCGGTGAACAGGCAGCTCACGATGTGCTCGGGGTCGAGCCCGTTGCGGGTCATGAGCTCGCGCAGGAGCTCCTCGGTGGCATCGAGGATCGCGTCGACGTCGTTGCTGGGGACGGTCGTGGCGCCGCGGACCGCGTAAAGTCGCTCGTTCATCGGCGGGCATCCTTCCAGAGCCCCTCCACCTCCCGCGGGCGCAGCTTCCGCGCCTTTCCCTTCGGCAGCGCGCCCAGCCGCAGCGGTCCGAAGCGGATTCGCTCGAGCGCCACCACATCGTTGCCGACCGCCTCGACCATCCGCCGCACCTGCCGGTTTCGCCCCTCGGCGATCGTAATCTCTATGACCCGGGGCGACGAACGGCGAACGCGGGCGGGCCGTGTCGGCCCGTCGTCCAGCTCCACGCCGCGGCGCAGGCGGCGAAGCTGCGCCTCGGTCGCCGGCCGGCCCAGGCGAACCCTATAGGTCCGCTCGATCCCGTAGCGCGGGTGCGTGAGCCGGTCTGCGAGCTCGCCATCATTCATCAGCAGGATCAGCCCTGTGGAGTCCGCGTCGAGCCGGCCGACGGGATACAGGCGCCGCGTCGAGTCGACGAGCTCGACCACCGCCCGCCGCCGGCCCGGCTCCCGGGCCGTGGAGACCACGCCGGCGGGCTTGTTGAGGATCCAGACCTCACGCGGCTCCGGGCGCACGCCGCGCCCGTCGATCGCCACGCCGCTTTGGATGTCAACGTCGCGCGCGGGATCCGTGACCCTCTCCCCCGCCACGGTCACACGACCCGCGGCGATCAGGTCCTCGGCGCGGCGCCGCGAGGCGACCCCGCAACGAGCCAGGTACCTCGCGAGGCGCATGGGCCGGAGGCTTACTCAGCTTGCGCGCTGTTCGCCCGCCTTCAGCAGCCGCTCGCGGAGCTCGCGCTCGTCCTCGGGCGCGGGATCGAACCGCGAAGGGTCCGGAAGCTGGTCGAGTCCGGAGAGGCCGAAGAGCTTTTCGAACAGCGGGGTGGTGCGATAGACGATGGCGCCAAAACGAGAGCGGCCCGACTCCTCGATCAGGCCGCGCTCCGTGAGGGTGGCGACGGCGGACTCCGAGGCGACGCCGCGGATGCGGGCGATCTCCGGGCGTGACACCGGCTGCAGGTAGGAGACGATCGCGAGCGTCTCCGCCTGAGCCTGGGTCAGCGGCGGGGTCCGCGGGGTGGACAACAGGCGCCGCGCGGCGTCTTCGGCGATCGGATCGGCGGCGAGGGTGTACCCGCCGGCGACGTGCCGCAGGACGACGCCTCGCGCCCCCTGGGTCAGCGCACCCTCCAGCGCGTCGAGGGCGCGGTCGATCTCCGCCTCGCTCGCGTCACACGCCTCCGCCAGCCCGGCGGTCGTCACGGGCTGCGGCGAGAGGAACAGGAGCGCCTCGACGATTCGCTCCAGGTCAGTCATGCATCACCTCCACCTCGATCGGGCCGAACAGGTCGCTCTGGTTCCAAGTGGCCTCGCCGCGCTTGTGCATCTCGAGCAGGGCGAAGAGCGTCACCGCCTGGGTGAGACGGTCCTCGCCGGCGAAGGCCTCGTCGAAGTCAAACCGTCCGCGGCGAGCCAGAAGCTCGCGAAGCACGTCGAGCCGGCGCTCCAGCGAGACCGTCGGACGGATGTGGCTTGTATCCGGCTCCGGCGGGACGCGGAGGAGGTCCCCTAGCGCCTCCGCGAGCCGGAGCGGCCCATACGCCTGCCGCGCCGCGCCCAGCGAGGCTCGGCGAAGCTCCGGCGGCAGCGGTGCGGAACGGTATAGGTAGCGCCGTCCATCGGCGAAGAGGCCGGACACGTGCGCCGCCGCCTCTCGGTAGCGGCGGTACTCGAGCATCCGGGCCAGGAGCTCGTCGGCGGCCTCCTCGGGTCCCAGCTCGAGCTGCTGCTCCTCGGCGGCCGGGAGCAGCAGGCGGGACTTCAGCTCCAAAAGCGAGGCGATCAGGACCAGGAACTCGGTCGCTGAGTCGAGGTCGAGCTCGCCCGAGTCCTCCAGGTGCTCCAGGTAAGCGACCACAATCTCGCCCAGCGAGACCTCGGCGAGCGAGATTTCTTCGCGCAGCACGACCGCCATCAAGAGGTCGAACGGGCCCGCGAAGACGTCCAGGTCCAAGTCGAGCTCGGCGGCTCTCATCGTCCGCGGAGCGTAGAAGGTGGCTCGGCGGCCGCCGGCGTCAGGCGCCGGCCGGGCCGATACCCATCGCGTCGCGAACGTCGGCGAGCGTTTCCGCGGCGATCGCCCGCGCCTTGTCCGCGCCCACGATGAGCGTCTCCTCGATCGCCGCCTCGTCGGGCCTGAGCTCCGCGTAGCGCTCGCGCACCGGCGCGAGATAGTCGGCGACCGCGTCAGCGACCGCCGCCTTGAAGTCCCCGTAGCCCGAGCCGTCGAACTCTCGCTCGATCTCCTCGGGGCCAGTACCCCGTACGACGGAGAGGATCTCGATCAGGTTCGAGATCCCGGTCTTCTCCGGCGCTCGCCGCACCTCGGTACCGGAGTCAGTGACCGCAGTTCGCACCTTCCTCCGGATGGCGTCCGGCTCGTCGAGGATGTAGACCGTTCCCTGCTCGGGGCCGTAGGTCGTGGACATCCGCGAGCTCGGCTCCTGCAGGTTCATGATCCGCGCCCCGACCTGGGGATAGCGCCCCGCGGGCACCACGAGGATGTCGCCGAACCGGGCGTTGAAGCGCTCGGCGATGTCGCGCATGAGCTCGATGTGCTGGCGCTGGTCGTCGCCAACCGGGACCTCGGTTGCGCGGTACGCAAGGACGTCTGCCGCCATCAGGACCGGATAGAAGAAGAGCCCCGCCGACACGAGCTCACGCTGCTGCTCAGACTTCTCCTTGAACTGGTGCATACGGTTGAGGTCGCCCCACGCCGTGACCGCCGCCAAAAGCCAGCAGAGCTCGGTGTGCTCCTTGACGTCGGACTGGCGAAAGAGGATGCACCGCTCGGGGTCGAGCCCAGCCGCGATCAGGACCGCCGTCGTGTCGTAGAGGTGCTCGCGGAGCCCGGAGGGATCGTGCGGGACCGTGATCGCGTGCAGGTCGACGATGCAGTAGATGCCGTCGCCGCGCTCCTGGCCCTCCACGTACTGGCGGATCGCCCCGATGTAGTTGCCAAGATGCTTGCGTCCCGTGGGCTGGATGCCGCTGAAGATCCGCTCCGCACCTGCCATGGCGGGCGCGACTATAGAGGCCGCCCCCGGGAACGCCCGGCGATCAGAGCTGCTCTTCGCTGGCCTTGTAGCCGATCTGGAGGAAGTCGGAGATCGCCACCGTGGCCATCACCGACGCGACGAAGCGCGTCGCCCTCGGCGCAACCACCAAACCCGCCACGTACCCGGTCGCCACCCACTGATCGAGGCAGAACGGACACGCCAAGAGCTCGCCGACCGTGTGCTGAACGCCGGTGCCGCGCGGGCTCTCCTCGAGCTCGCCGGGGCCTCCCTCGCCCTCGTGCTCGGTGAACGGGGCCCGAAGCGGCGCGGTGACCTTGTCCTTGGAGATGGTGCGGCTGGTCTTGTGGCTTGCGACGCCGAGAAGCGCCAGGTCGCCGGCGGAGATCGCGTCCGGCAGCCGGTCCCGGAACCGCCACAGGAACGCGCCCACGGCCGCCGCGTACGCCCCGGTCAGCAGACCGTACGGCGCCAGCCGCGCTCGCGGCTCGGTCGCATCGCCGGCGCCATCGGGCGATTGGAAGCGCGGCGGGGTCTGGGTTTGCTGGGGCCGAGGCGGCATCGGATGGGCGGCTTCCCCCGCACGGGCGCATGGAAACCTAAAGCGGCGCCTTCGCCGCGCCCGGCGCCGGCTCGAGGGTCCCCGGCACCGGCTCGGCGTCGGGGAAGTGCGTGGAACGTGCGCACTCGCCCGCTGTGGCGGCGCGGGCGGGCGGCTCTGGCCGCGGGCGTCGGCGCGGGTTCTGGATGCCCGCCGCCGATGTCAGCCCGCCTGCGAGCATCAGGCAGGCGCCGATGAGCGTCACGAGCCGGAACGCGTCCTCCGACGCGCTCTCGATCGCAGCGCCAACCGTGACCTGGTCGGAGGGCGGCAGCTTGGATGCCTCCTCGCTCCCCGCGAGCGGCTGGGACTTCGACGAGGTGACGACCCGCTCGACTGACGGTGAGAGCCGGTCGGTCCCGAGCTGGCCGCCGATTTCGAATCGAACTGGGCGGAAGCGGCGCGCCCATCACGGCGATCGCCAGCAGCCCCGCGACGCGGGCGATCGCGTTGTTGGTCCCGGATGCGATGCCGGCGTTGTGCTCGTTCACCGCGTTCAGCACCGTGGTGGTGAGCGGCGCGACCATCGCCGACAGGCGAGGCCGAAGATCACGAGCGCGGGCAGGACCTCGGTCAGGTAACCCGGGTGGACGTCGATGCGCACGAGGAGCAACAGGCCGATGGCGGCCATGATCGGCCCGACCGACATCGGCAGGCGCGGCCCGACGCCGGCCGTGAACGCGCCGAAGCGGGGCGAAAGGAAGAACATGAGCAGCGATACCGGCACCGAGGCGAAGCCCGCCGCGAGGGGGCTGTAGCCGCCCACCTGCTGCAGGTAGAGCGTCAGGAAGAAGCTCGTGCCGATGAGCCCGGCGTACGCTGTGAGCGTCGTCGCGTTCGCCACGGCGAAGTTACGAACGCGAAAGAGGGACAGCGGCAGCATCGGCGCGCGGGCGGTGGCCTCGCGCAGGATGAACGCCCCGAAGCAGGCGACGCCCGCAAGCAAGCCGATCACGACGAGCGGATCGCTCCACCCGTAGGTGGGCTGCTCGATCAGCGCGAAAACCGGGCCGCCGAGCCCAAGGGCCGAGAGCGCCACGCGTGGGATGTCGAAGCCGCGAACGGCGTCCGGGTCGCGGCTCTGTGCGACGGAGTTCAGAGTCAGGAACAGGGTCACCGCGATCAGCGGCACGTTGATCCAGAACACGAACCGCCACTAGAGCGCCTGGGTCAGGAAGCCACCGGCCGCGGGTCCGGCGATCGTCGAAATGCCGCTCCAGGCGGTCCAGGTCCCGATCGCGCGCCCCCGCGCCTCACCGTCGAAGGTGGCGGTGAGAATCGCGAGCGACCCCGGGACGAGGAGCGCTCCGGCCAGGCCCTGGAGTCCCCGCACCGCGATCAGAACCCCGGTGTCGGGGGCGAGCGCGCAGAGGATCGAGGTCACGCCAAAGCCGGCGAGCCCAAGGGTGAAGATGCGACGGCGCCCAAAGTGGTCGCCCAGCGCCCCGCCAACCAGGAGGAGTGAGACGAGGGCGAGCATGTACGCCTCGACCACCCACTGCTGGCCTGCTAGCCCCATGTGGAGATCCCGCTCCATCGCCGGCAGCGCGACATTGACGACCGTGGCGTCGAGGAAGACGATGGTGGAGGCGAGGATCGTCGCGACCAGGGTCAGTCGCTGCGTGCGAGTCATGGCGGTCGAGCCTGTCAATGGTGTCCAGCCGCAGCCGGATCAGGGACGCTCGAGGACGAGGTGCATGCCGGCCGGCTTGATCTCTCCGGCGCGGATCGCCCGTCCCTCATCGGTCACGAGGTCCTCGCGATCGGCCTCGCGGGCGAGGTAGGTCGTGGGCTCAGCGGCCAGCGTCCGGAAACGCCGCTCGAGCGCCTTGCGGAGCCGCTCGAACGGAATCACCTCATGCGGATCCGTGTCGGTTACCGGGTGAGGCAGCCTGTGAGCGTCGAGCCACCGCCTCGCGGCGGCGTCGACGTTCTCGATCGCGAACTCGAAGAGGATGAGATGCCCGCCCGGCTTGATGGCGTCGCGAAGGTTGTTGAGGGCCCGATCCACCTCATGCAGGTGGTGGAGGGAGCGCACCGCCACGGCGGCGTGGAACTCGTAGTCGCGCTCGAACCCCTCGAGCGTCCCGCGGACGAACTCCGGCCCATCGGGAGCGTCGGGATCGAGGCCAACGGCGTGGTAGCCGCGCCCGCCAAGCAGACGAGTGAGCGAACCGTCGCCGCAACCGACCTCGAGCACGCGGGCCGGCGCTGGCGGCAGCCACTGGAAGATGAACTCGACGAAATCCGGGGTGAGGTGAGCTGCCACCCGCCTCCTACGGCTCCGGCTGCTCGCGGAGCTGGTGCGCCGGAGTGAAGAAGTTTCGGTAGGCGAGCGTCACCGCTATGAGCCCCGCCAGAGCCACGCTCCCCAGCAGCGTCCACAGCAGGATGAGCTGCAGGCGCACCGCGTCGGTGGGGTTGGCGCCCGCGAGCAGCATCCCCACCATCGTGCCGGGGAAGAAGATGAGGCCGGTCGTCTTGGTCGAGTCGACAAGGGCGATCATCCCCGAGCGCAGGCTGCGCCGGACGATCGGCGCGGCGGCCTGGGTGGAGGTCGCCCCGAGCGCGAGCGTCGCTTCGACCTCCCGCGCGTGTCGCGTCATCTCGTCGCCGAGCCGGTTGAGCGTTACGGCGGCCGCGGTCATCGCATTGCCCACAACCATGCCTCCCACGGGCACGAGGTAGCGCGGCTGGGCCTTGAAGACGCCCAGCGCCACGACGAGGCCAAGCGTGCTGGCCCCCGCGATCGCCAGCGCCAGCAGGAGCGGCCAGAAGACGTCGGGTACCTGTCGCGCGCGCCGCTGGGCTGTGAACGCCCCGAAGACGACCATGATCGCGATCAAAAGGACGACGAACCACAGGTTGTCCTGGTCGAAGATGAACTTGATGACGTAGCCGATCGCGGTGAGCTGGATCGCCGAGCGGACGACGGCGATTCCGATGTCCGCCTCCAGCTCCGCGCGGCGCCAGAACGACACTGCGACCGCGATGGCGACGAGCACCAGGGTCGCCGCGACCTCGCCGAGGCTGACGTGGATCGAGCTCGTGACCTGAGCGATCGTCGGAGACATCACACCGCGAGCTGCTCCCGGACGTGGCCTTCCCCCACCACGCGTCCCTCGTCGAGTCGCACGACCCAGTCGGCCATGCGGCGGGCCTGGGCGAGGTCGTGGGTGACGAGCACGATCGAGACATCGACGCGCTCGCGCAAGTGGAGCAGCGTCGCCTCCACCGCCCCGCGGGCTCCCTCGTCGAGGGCGGAGGTCGGCTCGTCCAGCAGCAGCACCCGCGGCTCGAGCGCCAGCGACCGGGCGAGCATCGCTCGCTGCTGCTCGCCGACGGAGAGCCTGCTGGCGGACCGCTCGGCGAACGAGGAATCGAGGCCGGCGAGATCGAGGAGTCGCGGAACATCGGGCTCGCGCCCGGCCAGCCCGGCGGCGAACCGGATGTTGTCCTCGACGGTCCCCTCGAGCAGCGCGGGCAGCTGCGGCACCAGGCAGACTTCGCGCCGCAACTCGAGCGGATCGCGCTCGCGCACGTCGGCGCCGGCGTAGCGGACGACCCCCGATGCGGGGTCGGCGAGCCTGTTGAGTAGCCGCAGCAGGCTCGACTTCCCGCTGCCGGACGGCCCGGCGACGCAGCTCGCGCCCTTGGGCAGGGTCGCGCTCACATCCTGAAGGACCACCTTGACGTCCCGCTCCAGCGTCACCCGGTCGAGCTGGAAAAGCATGGAGCGATTATCGCGGGACCTCTTCTGCTGGGCGCGACGTAGTGATCGCGGAGACCCCGACGAGTAGGACCACATGCGACGGCGGACCGTTGGAGCGACGATCAGTGCGCTGACGATCGCGGCGATGCTGGGCGTCCCCACTGCGGCGGCGGGCGCCGGATCGCCTCCGAGTTTCACCTCGCCCGGCGGTGTCGCGGCCCACGGGAGCCGGTACCTGGCACTCCCGGGGCGACACGGAACGACCACCGTGCGGGAGATCGTCAAGGGCGATACGGTGCGATCCCGAAGCGTCGACGGACGGTTCGCCGTTCCCGCGGTGACGCTCGACGGCGATCCTGGCGGCCTTTCGGCTGATGCTCGGACTCTCGTACTGGTCGATCGGGGCCCGACCGTGACGCGGGGCCCGACACAGGTCGTGATCCTTGACGCCCGCTCGCTCGGGGTCCGCCAGCGCCTCACATTCCGGGGCGCATTCACCTTCGACGCCATCTCACCGGACGGCTCGACGATCTACTTCATCCAGTACCTCTCCCCTCGCGATCAGACGCATTACGCCGTGCGGGCGTACGACGTGGCGGCCGGTCGCATGGTCCCGACTCCCATCGCCGACCCGGATGAGCACGTCGACGAGATGCGCGGCTATCCGCTTCGCCGCGTTACGAGCTCGGACGGACGATGGGCCTACACGGTGTACGACGGCGGTGCGGACGGCGCGCCCTTCGTGCATGCGCTCGACACGGTCGAGGGCCGGGCGGTGTGCGTGGACCTCGACGGGCTCATTACGCGGCGTCAGCTCCGTGACGTGCACATGACGATGAGTGCAAGCGGCCCGGAGCTCACGGTTGGGACGACGAAGACGCCTGCGGCGGTCATCGACCCCGACACGCTGCAGGCAAGCGCTCCGCCGGTCCCGGGCGCTGACGGCGGAGGCGGCGGGATCCCCTGGCTCCTCATCGCGATCGCCGTGGCGCTCGGCCTCGGCGCCGGCGGCGCCGTCATCGTAAGCCGCCACCGTGGGACCTCCAGGCTGGCGGCGCCCGACGCGTAGCCGATGCGCGCGCTCCTCGCCGGCCTCGCGGTCACAGGCCTGCTGACCGGGTTACATTCCGGCGGCCAGCATCAGCGGGCATCCGTCCTGGACTCCAAGCTCGCGAGGCTTGACCACCGCTGGAGCTCCAAGCAGTCGGGCGCATGGTTCCACGGCTCCGTCACCATCGGTCGCTCAGCTCGGGGGCGACCGATCTCCCTTCGCGAGTACGGAGCAAACGAGGAGGGACGACGCGTACTGGTCTTCGGGTGCACCCACGGAACGGAATGCGCTGCCGACTCGATCCCTCGCTTCCAGTACGGCTGCCCCACCCCCAGCGGGATCTTCTACGTCCCGAACCTCAACCCGGATGGGTTCGCGATGGGCACCCGCCTCAACGGGCGCGGGGTCGATCTGAACCGAAACTTCCCTTCGGGTTGGCAGCCGATCGGGCAGCGCTGGGACCTCGAGTACTCCGGGCCGCGCCCCTTCTCCGAGCCCGAGACGCGCCTCGCCGCCCGGCTCATCCGGGCGCTGCACCCAGACGTCACCATCTGGTTCCACCAGGAAGCCGAGCCGATGGTCCGGGCGTGGGGCCCGAGCGCCCCCCTCGCGCGGCGGTTCGACCGCTACCTCCGATCCCTGCGCTACACCAACGTGCCGTTCCGGCGGCTGCCATGGCTCTCCGGCACAGCGCCAAACTGGCAGAACCACCGGTTCCCAGGAACGGCATCGTTCGTCGTGGAGCTGCCGCCGGGGCAGCTTCCGCAAAGCGATGCCTTCCTGGTCGGGGCCGCGGTCGCCAGGCTCGCGGACCAATCCTGAGGGACCTCTCGCGGGCTGCGGTCCGTATTGCACGGATGTCGCCACGCGTGGGCGTTCGGAGGAAGATGATGGTGCTCGAGCCGCGGCCCATCGCCGTGGGCCTCGAGGAGGAGATCCAGCTGACTGCCGATGGGAGCACGGAGAGGGTCGCGGTACCGCTTCGGGTGACGCGCGCGGCCCCCCCGTCGAAGGCCCTAGAACGTCGCCGCGAGCGACGCTGGATCAAGGCGGCGCAGTCGGGGTCCGAGCAGGCGCTCGAGCACCTCTACCGACGCCACTGGCCGTGGGCGCATCGCGCCGCGTACCTCGTGGTGCACGATGCAGGCGCCGCAGAGGACATCGCGCAGGAGGCCTTTCTCTCGGCGATCAGATCGCTCGATCGCTTTGATCGTCGCCGTCCATTCGGGCCGTGGCTCAACCGGATCGTTGTCAACCGGGCGATCGATTGGGCGCGGGCGCGGGCGCTCCGGCGGGAAACGGCCGCCGAGTTCGAGACCGAGGCGGCGACGAACGAGCCGGCCGCGCCCGAGGCCGGCACCTCCGTCTACTCCGACGAGATCGTCGCCGCACTCAGGGAGCTCTCGCCCGAGCACCGGGCGGTCGTGGTGCTCCGCTACCTCCTCGACTACACGCCCGGTGAGATCGCCGAGACGCTCGGCCTTCCGCGCGGGACCGTGAACTCCAGGCTGCGGCGCGCACTCGACCGACTCGGCGCGAAGGTGGAGGAGGCGCGATGAGGGCCGGCGACCTGCGGCGGCGGCTTCGCGGCGCGCCGGTCCCCAGCGAGCGCGAGGCGCGTGAGCGCGGCTGGCGCATCGTGCGCGCCGCCTACGCCGAGCGCGAGCCGGTCCGCACCGGGGGCTCGGCGCCGAAAAGGCTCGCGGTCGCGGTCGCCGCGGCGGCCATCGTGCTGGCCGTCGCGTTGACGCCGGCCGGCGCGAAGGTCGT
>JBKPHA010000028.1:0-21284 GCA_046729615.1 Actinomycetota bacterium | reverse complement strand
CTACCGCGGAACGCCGGCTTCGCGACCGCGGTCAATCTGGGCGTGTCCCGCACCACCTCGCAGTTCGTCGTTGTCCTCAATGCCGACACCGTCCTGGAGCCGGACTGCTTGGCGCGCCTGGTGACGTCGATGCCGGAGGATAGCGACGTAGGGGGGATCCAACCGCGGATCCTCCGGCTCAAACGCGGCGCGCCGCTCGACCGGGAGGATCCCGCCGCCGAGATCTACAGCCTCGGCCAGCGCCTGACTGCGGACGGACGCGGCAGTGAGGAGGGTCGCGGCAGGCACCAGGGATCCGTGCCGGTTGAGCGCCGCGAGGTCTTCGGCCTGTGCGGGGCCGGGTGCCTCATCCGGCGCGAGCTATTCGTCGAGCTCGGCGGCTACGACGAGCGGTATTTCTCGTTCTACGAGGACGTCGATCTGAACGTGAGGGCGCGGATCGCGGGATGGCGGTTCTACCTGGAGCCCGAGGCGGTCGTCTGGCACGTCGGCGAGGCGACGTGGCGTCAAGGCTTCGCGAGCGCGACCGCCGATAACGCGCGGCTCGTAGCGCGAAACCGACTCGCGACGCAGGTGAAGTTCGTTCCACCCCGCACCATGGCGCGCATCGCATTGGTCGAGGTCGGATCTCTCGCGCTTGCCGCTGCCGGTCGCCGGCTACGCCTCACGCTCGCCGGGAAGCTCGAGGCGCTTCGCTGGCTCCCCGCTCTGCTGCGCGAGCGCCGCCGCCTGCGCCAGACCGGAGAACTCCTCCGGGCGCGGGCATGGCTCGGCCAGAGCGCGATTCCGAACGCCTACGACTGTAATTCCTAAGCACCTTGTTCATCCGGTCGAAGCGCCGACTGCGGCCTCGACCACCGGCAGCCTGGTTCGAGCGATGATTCGCCGGACGCGGGTCGCGGTCGAACCCCGGACGCCTGTAGTCGCCACGGCTGAGGTGGTGCTCGAGCCAGACGTACAGGACGATGAAGAGATAGCGGCTTCCCATCTCCTGCAGGGCGAGCTTCGAGTGCCCTGACGTTCGACCTCGCCAGGCGATGGGAATGATTCCGTAGCTGTGCCCCCGGACCACCGCCTTCAGCGGGAGCTCCACGGTGAGGTTGAAATGGTTCGCGAGCAGGGGCTCGACGGTCTCGATCACCTCCCGCCGGTATGCCTTGAAGGCGTTCGTCGTGTCGTTGTAGCCGTGGCGGAAGAGCGCCCGGATGCCCCAGTTGACGATTCGGTTGAGGACGAGCTTGAATCGCGGATAGTTCGTCACCTCCGCCGCGTGGATGAACCGCGAGCCGAAGGCACAGTCGTATCCATCCTCCAGCACTCGGTGGTAGCGAACGAGGTCCTCGGGATCATCGGATCCATCCGCCATCACGATCGCAACGGCGTCGCCTTCGAACCGCTCCAACCCGGCGCGAACGGCCAGCCCGAACCCTTGGCCATAGCGGGAGCGGAAGCAACGGATACGGCCGTTTGCCTCCCCCAGCTTGCCCACCGCGGCTGCGGTGCCGTCAGTGCTCGAGTCGTCGATCACCAGGACCTCGTAGTCGATCCCCTCGCGTACCCGCACGCGAACGATCCCAAGCACCGTGCCGCCGATCGCGCCAACCTCGTTGCGAGCGGGAATGACCACCGACAGCTTCATACGCGGGCCGCGCTCCAGCGGTCTGTGTTCGCGTCATGGATCCCGGTGAGGATCGAGTCGAGGCCGTACGTAAGGCGCCATTCCGGATAGTCGGCCGTGAACTCGGCAAGATCGCTGATCCACCACCGGTGGTCTCCGATTCGGGCTCGATCCGAGAGCACCCAGTGAAGCTCTCGACCGGAGATCCGCTCACAGGCCTCGATCGCCTCGAGCACCGAACAGTTGCACTGGCGCCCGCCACCGATGTTGTAGACCGCCCCGGGTCGCGGGGTGCGGTGGTACGCCATACACGCGGCGACCAGATCGGCACCGTGGATATTGTCGCGCACCTGCTTGCCGCCGTAGCCGAAGACCGTGTAGGTCTCGTCGGCGACGGTGCACCTCATCAGGTACGCCAGAAATCCGTGCAGAACTGCCCCGGCATGGGCGGGCCCGGTGATGCAGCCGCAACGAAACGCGACGGTGGGCATATCGAAGTATCGCCCGTATTCCTGGGTCAGCAGATCCGCCGCCGCCTTCGAGACCCCGAAAAGCGAGTGGGTGGAGCGATCGAGTGACATCGAAGTATCGATCCCGCCGTGGTAGCGGTGCCCGGCGGGCAGTTCGAGCCGGGTCTCGCGCTCCTCGAGGGGCAGTGCGTTGGGCAGGTCCCCGTAGACCTTGTTGGTCGAGATCAGGATGAACGTCGCGCTGGGGGCGTGGCGGCGGGTCGCCTCGAGCAGGTTCAACGTCCCGTTGGCGTTGATGCCGAAGTCAGTCTGTGGCTCGCGCGCGGCCCAGTCATGCGAAGGCTGGGCCGCGGCGTGGATCACCAGCTCGAGCCGCTTGGCGTGGTGGGCGAACACCCGCTCGACGCCGTCGGTGTCTCGCACGTCGAGATCGAGCGAGCGAAACTCGGGGTAGGCGGCGAGGAGCTCCGCCGTCGTCCTCGAAGTCGACGCGTCGGGCCCGAAGAAGCTCGCCCGCATGTCGTTCTCGAGGCCGACGACGTCCCAGCCCGACTCCACCAGGTGTCGGACTGCCTCCGACCCCACGAGACCCCCCGACCCGGTGACCAGCGCGACCGCCACTCAGGTCACGCCCGCGCCGGTTGGGGAGAGCTCGAGGGCCGTTGCGAGATCGTCCCGGTGATCGACGATCCAGCGGTTGATGTCCGCCATGATCTGCCGCGGCCCGTGCTTCGGACGCCAGGTGGTCAGGCTGTGGAGCCTTGAGCAATCCGAGATGTACGTCGCGACGTCGCCGTGGCGGTTCTGGGGCTCGCTGGCGATCGGGACCTCCCGCCCGGTCAGCTCGCGACAGATCTCCGTCGCCTCCACCAGCGACAGGCTGCACTCGGGACCACCGCCCACGTTCACGGTGATGCCTGACCAGCGAGGCGGATCGGCGAGCTGCTCGTCGACGAGCTCGAGCACATCGTCAACGTGCAGCAGGTCGCGGACCTGCTTTCCGCGCCCGCCGTGACCGATGTAGGTCAGCGGGAGGCCGAAATGGTGATGCATCATCCAGAACGCGAACACGCCCTGGTCGACTTTGCCCATCTGCCACGGGCCGGCGATTACGCCGAAACGGTCGATCACCGCGCGAATCCCGAAGCTCGAGACATACTCGCCGATCAGGAGCTCCGCCGACAGCTTCGTGGAGCCATACAGCGTCCGGGGCCCGTCGAGCGGAAACCCCTCGGAGATGCCAGCGGCGGAGGCGCCGGGAATGCTCTGCTCTTGCCGGATGACAAACCGGGTGGGCGTCTCGTGCAGCGCGAGCGAGTTGATCAGGCCGAACGGATACACGCGGCTCGTCGACAGGAAGAGAAGCTGTGCATCATCCCTGCGGGCGAGCTCGAGGCAGTTGTAGGCGCCGAGGAGGTTCGTGTGACCGGCATAGTCCGTCGCGCCGTCCAGCCCCGTGAGCGCGGAGGGCTCCGCCGAGCACTCCACGAGCGCGTCGATCGGGCCCAGCGCCATCAGCGCCTCGCCGTCGCGCACGTCGGCGCGCACGAACTCGACATCCGCTTGCTGCAGCCGCGGCAGGTTGAGCTGCGACCCCCGCCGGTGGAGGTTGTCGAACGCGACGACATCCCATTCGCGATGGCGCCCCGCCAATCCCACGCAGACGTTTGCACCGACGAAGCCGGCGCCGCCGGTGACCAGGACCCGCAAGCTAAGCCCCGCCTGCCCGAAACTCCCTCATCGCCGTTTAGCCTAGGGGAGGAGCGACTCCCGTTGCTTCGAGCCGGCGCGACCGAGCGTGCGGGCTCCGGCTCGCGCGAGGCTCAGGTAGTCCCGCAGGTCCTCCGATCGTGGTACGAGCGCGCTCGTCAGGGGCGCGCGGCTCGATCGGAAGAAGAGGTAGGCGGCCAGCAACGACGCGGCCACGTAGGAGCAGCAGGAGACGACCGCGGCTCCGGTCGCGCCGTGGTTCGGGATCACGAGCAGGAATGCGACGAGGGTCAGGGGGAAGCTCACCAGCCCCACGATCAGGGCCTGGTTTGCAGCACCGCGGCCGGTAAAGGCGGCGACCATCACCCTCCCGATGCCGAGCATGGCGACGCCGGGGACCATGATCAGCCCAAGCGTCAGCGTCCGATCGAAACCGGGACCCCAGACCAGGGGCGCGATGGCGAGGATGGGGATCACGATCAGCGTCCCCGCCAGCGAGACCAGGACCGAGTGGCGCACGGCGGAGATCTGGGACGACGCCGGCACGGTCGGGCGCAGGCCGGGGTCCGCGGCCACGACGCTCGCCGTCCGCGGCAGCACCACCGACGCCAGCGGCTGAGAGATGATCCAGACCAGCGACGTGATCGACACCGTCACGGCGTACACGCCGGTGTCCGCGGCGCCGAAGTAGGCGCTGAGGATGAACAGGTCCGGGCGCAGGTTGATGAGCTGAAAGAGGTCGTTGACCCAGGCGCGCGCACCGAAGCGCCCGGCCTCCCGCAGGCGGCGGTCGGGTCCGCGCGCGGCCTCCGGCCGAGCCGCGTAGCGCGCGGCCCAGGAGGCGACGACGAGCCCCCCGATCACCCACCCCCCCGCAAAGCCGATGACGGCGCCGGGCTTTCCGGCGGCGAGCGCGAGCGCCGGACAGATGAGCAGGACGCACACCGGAGCCGAGACGGTCAGCAGCGCATACTGCTCGAACAGCTCACGCGCTAACGGGATCGCCGGCAGGATCCACCAGGCGAGCGCGAACGGCAGCGCCGCCATCAGCGATCCCGCCATCGCTACGTTGAAGTCGTCTAGTGCCCCGTTGCGCATCAGCGCGTATGCGCCCATGCCGACTGCGCCCCCGATCACTCCCAGCGCGACGGCGGCTAGCAGCGATCCGCGCACCGCGCTTCGCGGTGCCCATAGGCCTGCCCCGACACGGTAGGCGACGCTTGTCCGGAGCCCGGCGCCGGCGACGAAGGTGGTGAGAAAGATGAACTGGGTCGAGAGTGCGATCAAACCAGCCCCAGAGGCGCCCTCGATTCGGGAGATCGAGATGCTGTTGAGCCCGAGCGCGGCGAACGAGCCGACCAGGGCGAGCGAAGCGAGCAGGGCGCCGGAGCGGAACTCGCGGCGGAGCTGGGGCGGGGCGTCGAGGTCCGGCTGAGTCATGCCGGTCGCAGTCACTGGCCGCAGGCTACTGCCGCTAATGCCGGACTATTTCCGTCATGCCGGACGCGAGACGCAGATGGTGACCGTTCCTTGGCCAATCGGCATGAGGCGCCAAGGTCGATCCGAGCGATCGGCAGGGATCTTCAGAGCCATCGGCTCGCCGACCGCCAGGTGGCCCAGATCAACCGACGCGACGTCCGCGAAGCGGGCGATCCGAATGTCGGGTCCCGGCGCCGACGGGTCTCGCAGTATGAAGTCACCCGGACGAAGGAGCGCGCCGCGCCTCCCCGAGCCGGAGGCCTCGATCCTGTCGCACCGCGCCGGCGCTGAGTCCTCGCTGGCAGCACCGCCAACAGCCGGGCTCACCTTCGCCAGCCTGAGCCCCAGTGCTTGCGCGAGGGTGGCATCGGCAGCCACTCGTGCCCCGTCGGGGCTTTTTACAAGCTGCGACTGCGTGTAAGCCGGAGAGCCGAAGGCGTCCACCGCCGAGAAATAGGTGCCCGCGGTGAACGTGGTGAAGAGGTCAAGGCTGAGCTTAAAGCGAGGATCCACGGTCCGGCGGGCCATCTCGAGCCCGGCAAGCTTGGCACGCTCGACCTCGCCCTGGGCCTTGACCAGTCGATAGCCATTGTGCAGGAACAAAATTCCGCTGGTGACCGCCGCCGCCGTGACCACCGTCGCGACGCTGAGGACCCGTCTCCCCAGACGCACGCCGCGGAGGATCTCGGCGGCGATCAGAAGTATGAAAACCGCGCCCGGATACTGGTAGCGCCCACTTGTCGGCTCCCGCAGTACCGGGAGCGCGTTGAACGCGGCGAGGAACCAGAACGTTCCGCCGATCGCGAACGCGACGAACAGAGGACGCGGCACCCTGCCCAGGTGCCAAAGGCGCCACGCAGTGGCGACCAGCGCGACGACGAGGAGGATCCGCCCCCACAGCAGGCCGGTGGGCTCGGGGTGACCACCTTCCAAAGGGGTTGCCAATCCCAGGAGTGAGGCCAGCGCCTGCGACATGGCGTCGAAGACGTACTTCGGCGACGCCAAGACATTGTGAAGGCTGAAAGCGCTCTCGGCGGTATGACCCCAGCCGAGCCACCAGGCGACGTACGCCAGGATCGGTACAAACGGCACGTACAAGCGGTCGAGGCGCTGCCGCCGGCTGATGGCGATCGTGACCAAGGCGCCCGCCGTGAACGCGATGCCAAGCTCCGAAAACGCCACGGAAACAGCAAGCAGCAGACACGCGAGCAGGTCGCCGACGCGATCCTCGCGATCCAGTGCCAACAAGGCACCCAGCCCGGCTCCTATCGACCCGGAGAATCCGACCTGGAAGGACCAAAGGAGGTCGACCCAAGATGCGCCCAGGAAGAGGATGAGCGCCGATCCCAGGACCGCGGCCCAATCGCCCACGCGCCGGCGCAGGTACACGAACAGCAGGACCGCGCTGAGCAGGAAGACGAATGTCGACACGACCTGGAAAGGCAGCGCCGAGTCCATTCCGAAGATGCCGAGGAGGGACTTGTAGATCGCGACGGGGATGATCGCGATGTGGTCGTTGTGGGGATCGAGAAATACGCTTGCGCTCGTCCCCCTTCGGTGGAGCAAGAACTCCCAGTCGTCGATCCTGAACGTGAGGCGCGACTCGAGAAGCAGAAGGTACGCGCCCGACGCGGCCACCAGAACCCCCAGGCAGACCAGCGGGAGCGTCCACCGGCGCTCCGTGGCACTGGCCTGAGCCAATCCGTGGTTGGGGTACGCCTCGGGGGTGGCAGCCTCGTTCATTGAGATCTTGCTGAGGGACGCTGCGGCTGGAGATCCGCGACCGGCCTTTCGTCAGGCAGATAGCGTAAGGAAGCCGGATCCAGGCCCAGGCTGGGAAGACACACGGAAGACCTGTTCCGATGTCCCGACCGATCGATCGACCAGCTGTCAGCTCACGGCCGCGTCCCGGATTGCTGCCGAGGCTGGGCATTGCCCTCGCCGCGCTCGACCGCGATCGCATCTGCTGGCTGGTGCTCGGCGCGGCGATGGCCATCTACGCGACTGTCGCGATGTGGCTCACTCGCGGCACCGCGCTGTTCGTCGACGGCGTCGACCTCTTCGTCAACGCTCGGGGGCTCGATCCGGGGTCGCTCATACGGCCTCTCAACGGTCACCTCGTCCTCATCGAGCGAGCGATCTACGGAGGGGGCCTCCAACTCTTCGGCCCGAACTTTGTGATCTTCCGCCTGATCGAGATTGCGGGGGCTTCATTGGCCGGCGTTCTGCTGTTCGTCCTGTTGCGACGCCGGATTGGCGCGCCGGCGGCCCTGGCGCCGACGCTCGTTTTCCTCTTTCTCGGTTCCGCGTGGGAGGTGAACCTCGTGGCGGACGTAATGACGAACGTCTATTGCGTGGCCGCCGGCATCGGAGCCTTCCTCGCGCTCGACCGGGCTGATCGCCGCGGCGACGTCGTTGCGTGCTTCCTCTTGATCCTTGCGGTCGCGTGCTGGACCCTGGGCGTTGCCTTCGCGATCGGCGCCGCGGTCCGGATCATGCTTGAACGCGGGCGCTGGCGGCGTCTCTGGGTGTTTGCGACTCCGCTCGCCCTGTACGGCATGTGGCTTCTGTGGGTTCGCCTCTACTACGAGCCGGCCCACGGCGAAACGCAGAGGCTCGCGCTCTCGAACCTATGGCTGCTTCCGAAGCTGATCCCGGAATATGCCGCGGCGCTCTGCAGTGCGGTCAGCGGGGTCGGCTATCTCTTCAGGTCATCGACCGACCCCTTCAAGGTCTTCGCCATCGGGGTCGTTCCGGGCGCCCCGATCGCCACGCTTGTGGCGATTGCCCTCGTGCTCGTGGTGCGGCGGCGCGGCAGCAGCGGTCGGCTGTGGGCGGCGGTAGCCGCTCTTTTGGTTTTTTGGATCGCCCTCGCGTTGTCATCCAAGCTCGGCCGCGGGCCGTCGACCGCCCGTTACGTCTACCCGGGAGCGGCTCTTTCCTTCGTAATCGCCGCAGAGGCATTTCGCGGAATCCGCATATCCCGCGGTGCTCTCGCAGCAGCGTTCGCCGCCGCCGCCTTCCCTCTTTGGGCCAACGTATCGATGATGCGTGAGGGAGCAACTTTTTTTCGCGAATACTCCGCTCGACAGCGCGGCCAGTTGACAGCAGTCGAGCTGGCCCGTGACCAGGTGAATCGAAACTTCACCATCCCTGCTCTCCTCGGGATCGGCGGCACGGCAGCCGGTGGGTACCTTTCGGCGGTTGCGCGCAACGGGTCACCGGCTTTCACGCCCGCTGAGCTCCAACGTCAACCGGAGGACGTCAAGAAGATCGCCGACGCGACGCTTGTGTCGGCCGAGCGCATCGACCTCGCCGCGCCCGGATCGGCCCCGCCGGGGCTGGTTTGCCGCACGGCGGGCCCCGGCTCGAGCGCTCGGCTCGCGGTCGGCCCACCGGCGCTACTGGTGTTGCGGACGAGCGGTTCGGCGACGGTCGTCGTGCGACGGTTTGCGGACACGGCTGCGCCGATTGGCACCGTCTCGGCCGAGCGACGAGCCATCAGGTTTCCGCCGGATCACTACGGTGGACCTTGGTACGTGGGAGTGACGCCGGTCGGAGGGCGGGTGACCGTTTGCTCATAGTTGGCTACCAACCGCGTGCTGCCTCGGGCGCCCATCGCCCGGTCGACTAACGGCTACCGCCGTCATGGTCCGCTCGAGGGTCCGATCGAACGCGCGATCGCGTTCCGGACGAGGGAGATGCCCAGTTTCGTGGCGATCCCGACGTAAACGGCCAGGTTCGTAACCGGGCTGCGGGTCGCCGCGTAGTGCTTCCGGTAGAAGCGAAGCATTCCGTAGTGGAAGGCGTAGTTGAGGTGTGGTGCCCGGTACGGACCGGCCGTAGCGCCCTTGACGTGGATGGCGGTGACCGACGGCTCATACCACGTCGTCCAGCCCGCTTGGGCGAATCGGTAGCAGAGATCTAGATCCTCCATGTACATCCAGTAGCCCTCGTCGAACAGGCCGACCTCGTCGAGCGCCGTGCGGCGGATCATCATGAACGCGCCGTTCACGGCATCCACCGGGCCCCACTTCACGTTGGGTGCCCGGTAGGCAGCGAGGGTGCTCGAATTGCCGGAGGCGCCGAGGCCGGTGAAATGGCCGAGCGCGCTGAGGGGAGTGGGAAAGCGACGCTTCGCCGCATGGTCGAATCGACCGTCCTCAAGCTCGAGCCGGCAGCCCGCGATTCCAACCTCGGGATGCTTGTCCATGAGTTCGAGCAGCGGGTCGAGTGCGCCAGCGGTGACCCTCGTATCCGGATTGAGGCACAGAACGTACGGGGCGTTGCCCGACCTGATCCCCATGTTGCTGGCGACGCTGAAGCCGCGGTTCTCCCGGTTGGCGATCAGGTGCACCTCCGGGAAGTCGCGCGCGACCATCTCGGCCGACCCGTCGCCGGAGGCGTTGTCGATCACCTGCACGGTCATCTGCCGGGACGGAGGATTGCGACGGAGCGACTCCAGGCAGTCGCGGAGAAGCGGAGCACAGCGAAAGCTGACCACGACCACGTCAAGGCCTGCTGGGTGGCGGCTCGGCGCCGATGTCGCAGGATCTGCCTCCGGCCCGGTGCTCTCTGTATGTGGCGGCAGGTTCAAATCGCGTACGGCGCGGGGCCCGCCATCACGCGCGGCATCGTAGTCACTCCGCATAGGCGAGATGGCGTCATCGGCGGGGCATGAGCTCCTCCCGCAGCGACAGGAACTGGCGCAGGTTCGCCCGATACAGAGCTTGCGTCAGGGCTTTCGTCTTACCCTGCTCCGCGCGCAGGAATGGATAGAAGGTGAGGACGCCGCTGAGGTAACGTCGGGAGCCGAGCAGGAACCGCCTCTGAGTGGCTGAGCTGCTGCGCAGCATGAACGTCTCGCCCAGGACCACGGGCTTGCCGGGGGCGGCGAAGGCGCGCACGGTGGCCTCGGCCTCGCGGTCGTGCCCCGTCTCCGGATAGACGTGAACCAGCAGCACGTCGAGGAGCGACGCGACGTTCTGCGGGGCGAACGCCCCATCAGTGACGCCGCGCAGGCCGATGCCGACCAGGTGGTGGGCGTCGTGCTCGCGGATCGCCGCCGTGAGCGTCCTGATCCATGCTCGCGCCAGCTGTTGGCGATTGGCGGGTCGCGCGTCGCGGGCGATGACATGGACGAAATTGAATCCCTCCAGGTGGCCCGTGTACCACGGTGTGGCGTGCGTGGCGATCATCGGCTCGGATGTCAGCTCGTAGCAGAGCACCGCCGGGGACGGCGCCGTGATCCGCGAGACGATCTCCCAGAAACGCGCCTGGACGCGCCATCGCTGCCGCCCCGGAAGGCGGTCGTACCAGTCGGGCGCCGCGCCAGGCAGCCAGACGAGGTTGCCGGTGATGTCCAGATAGAGACCGAGCTCACTCGCGGCCGAGAGCACCCGCCTCAGGTTCGCCAGGGCGCGCGGGCGCGGCTCGATGCGCCCACCCGAGCGCTTCACGAAGTCGAACAGCTGCAGGTAGATGCGCAGCGTGTTGGCGCCCATCCGGCGGGCGCGCTCCATGCCGGCGAGGTAGTCGTGAACACGAGAATGATCCGAATCGCTGAGCGAATAGAGCGCTCGCGGATGTGCCGCACCGCCGTAGTTGAACCCGAACGCGAAGAACGGCTTTCCCGCCGCGGTGAGGCGCGACCCCTGGGCCTGAACCCGCGGCATTGCCGAGGGCGCCGGCGAAGCGGAAGGATCTCTCGCGTAGTCCATCTACCCGCCTTGGCGATTGATCGGCGCTCCGGCGAGGCCGCCGCTCAGTGCTCCAGGACCAACCCCAGGAAACGCTTCGTTCGCTCCTCGCGCGGGCGGTCGAGGATCTGGTCCGGCGAGCCCTCTTCGACAACGATGCCCTGGTCCATGAAGATCACGTTGTGCGCGACCTCGCGCGCGAACCCCATCTCGTGCGTTACGACGACCATGGTCATGCCCTCGCTCGCGAGCTCCCGCATCACGTCAAGCACCTCCTTGACCAGCTCGGGATCGAGGGCGCTCGTGACCTCGTCGAAGAGCATCACGTGCGGGTCCATCGCCAGCGCCCGTGCGATCGCGACGCGCTGCTGCTGGCCGCCCGAGAGACGATCCGGGTACTCATGCATCTTGTCTGAGAGGCCGACGCGCGTCAGCAGCTCCTCCGCCTTCTGGCGTGCCTCCTCCGGTTTTCGCTCGAGCACCTTCTCCTGAGCCAGGCAGACGTTTTCGATCGCGGACTTGTGCGGGAACAGGTTGAACTGCTGGAAGACCATCCCCACCCGGCGGCGAACGAAGTTGACGTCCTCCTGGGCTCCCTTACCGGTGATCTCCTTGCCCTCGAGGAAGATCCGGCCAGAGCTCGGCGGCTCGAGGAGGTTGATGCATCGAAGCAGCGTGGATTTGCCGGAGCCGGAAGGACCGATGACGCAAACGGCGTTTCCCTTGCCGAGTTCCATGTCCACGCCTCGGAGGACCTCGAGCCTGCCGAAGCGCTTGGTAACGCGCTCGAGCCGCAGCATCGTGCCGTCCGTGGACACCGCGGCCTGTTCTCGCTCCACCGTGGCCATGCTAGTCCGCTAAGCCGTTCCGCCTGCGGCCCCGGTGCCTGCCGACGGCATCGGCTCGAGCGCGGGCTCCTCCTCGGCGCCGGTGGGGGCGCCCCGTCGAGTCCGCCTCTGCTGACGGTGGATCAGCCAGTCAACGAGCCGCGCCATCGGGAGCGTGACGATCAGGTACATGAACGCTGCCAGCGTGAGCGCCGAGCTGTTGAACGTCTTCGACTGGATGTCGAACGACACCTGCACAGCCTCCGGCAGCGAGATCACGCTCACCAGCGAGGTGTCCTTCATCAGCGCTACCAGGTCGTTCAGGAGCGGCGGGATCACCGTTCGCACCGCCTGGGGGACGATCACGTAGCGCATCGCCTGTCCGTGGCTCATCCCAAGCGAGCGCGCGGCCTCCATCTGCCCTTGGGGTATCGACTCGATCCCGGCCCGATAGACCTCCGCCATGTACGCGCCGTAGGTGATCGTGATCGCCATGACGCCGTACCAGAACGCGGCGGGCTTGCCGAACCACTGCGGATCGGCGATGAAGGCGGGCAGTGGACCAGGTGTGGCGTTGGACGACGAGAGCGCGCCGAAGCCACCGTAGATGAGCAAGATCACCAGGAGCATGGGGATCCCCCGGAAGACGTCGATATAGGCGACCGCGAGAAAGCGAATCGGAGCGCCCGCCTTTCCGGGGACCTGCCGCAGGAGCGACAGGATCAATCCCCAGATCAGCGAGAGGAAGCCACCCACCAGGAACAGCTCGAGGGTCAACGTGACGAACGCCTTGAAGACCGTGCTGAAGTGGTCGATCATGAAGTTGACGTCGAAGTACTGGCTCAGAAACTGGCTCATCTCGCCTCCTTGATCAGGCGCCTACCTCTCCTCCGCGCGAAAGGGCGCCCAACGGGGACGCCCTTCCACTAACCGCGATCTGGCTCTCTAATCAGCTCGAGGGCTCGAACTCCTTCGGCGGCTTCTCCTTGAACCACTTCTCGAAGATCTTCTCGTAAGTGCCGTCGTTGATCACGTCCTCCAGCGCGCCGTTGACAGCGTTCTGAAGCGCCGTGTTCGACTTCTGCATCGGGAAGCCGTAGTGCTCGCCGGTCGGGATCGTCTGGACCACGTCCAGCTGGGGGTACTTCTTCAGCGCGAATGCCGAGACTGAGAAGTCGTTGATCACCCCGTCCACCTGGCCGGCCTGCAGCGCGTTGAACACGGTGCCGATCGCCGGGAACGTCTGCACCTGGGCGTCGGTCTTCTTCTCGGCGTAGTCCTGCCCGGTCGTTCCCTCTTGGGCGCCGATGATGGTGTCGCTCGTGATGTCGTCGACCGACTGCAGGTCGCCGCCCTTCTGCACCATCAGCGACTGATCGGCGTCGTAGTAGGGCTTCGAGAACGTGACCTTCTTCGACCGCGCGGGAGTAATCGTCGTCGACGACGCGACTATGTCGAACTTCCCGGCCTGCTGGTCGGAGAAGATCGTGGCGAACGCGGTATCGACCCACTTTGGTTGCAGGTTGAGCTTCTTGGCGATCGCGTCCATGAGGTCGACGTCGAATCCGGTGTAATGCGGCGGCTTCCCCTGCTCGAACGGCGGATAAGGGATGTCGGACCCGATCGTGAGCGTTCCGGGGGTGAGTAGACCGAGTTTCCCTCCCCCGCTCGCTGCGGTGGTGGTCGTACTCCCGCCCCCACCGCATCCGGCGGCGATTCCGGCTGTTGCAAACGCCGCGATGAGCGCGATTGCGACTCTCATTCGAGTGCGCCTGATCATCTTCTTGCGTCCTCTCCTCGTGCGTGGTTCGTGCCGCCGGGGAACATACTCCCTCGCTAACTACACTTGCTGAAGCGATGCTCACCGACACCCTCAATCGCCCCTGCGGCGGTCGCTACCGCAACATCCTGGAGGCGGTGGGCAACACGCCGCTGGTCGAGCTGCCGCGGATCTCGCCCAAGCCGGGCGTCCGGCTCTTTGCCAAGCTGGAGGGCCGCAACCCCACGGGCTCGGTGAAGGACCGTGTGGCGAAGGCGATGATCGAGTCCGCCGAGGCGGAGGGAGCGATCTCCCCCGGCCAGATGATCCTCGAGCCGACCTCTGGCAACACCGGCATCTCGCTGGGGATGACCTGCCGGCGCAAGGGCTACCCGCTCAAGGTCGTAATGCCCGACAACGTCACCGAGGAGCGCACCGAGCTGCTGCGGATGTACGGCGCCGAGATCGTCTACTCCGAGGGTGCCAAGGGATCGAACGGGGCGGTCGAGCTAGCGCTCGAGATGGCGGACTCCGACCCGTCCTATTACATGCCCTACCAGTACGGAAACGAGGCGAACCCCCGCGCGCACTACGAGGGCACCGCGCCGGAGATCCTGGAGGAGCTGGACGATGTCGCCGCCTTCGTCGGCGGCCTCGGAACGGGCGGCACGCTCATGGGCGTCGGCCGGCGCCTCAAGGAGCATGACCCCGAGACGAGGATCGTCGCCGCGGAGCCGATGCAGGGCGAGCTGGTGCAGGGCCTTCGCTCGCTGGAGGACGGGTTCATCCCGCCGATCATCGACCTCTCCCTGCTTGACCGCAAGATCATGGTCTCGAACCACGACGCGATCGTCTGGACCAAGCGCCTGCTGACCGACGAGGGCATGTTCGCCGGGGTTTCGACCGGCGCGATCGCCGCGATCGCGGTGCGGATCGCGCACGAGCTCGATGAGGGGAACGTGGTCTTCGTCGCGCCCGACGACGGCTGGAAGTACCTCTCCTCCGGCGTCTACACCAAGCCGGTCGAAGAGCTTGAGGGAGTCGATTCCACCGTCTGGTGGTAGGCGGCTTGAGCCGGGCCAGTTGGCGACGCTGGGTTGTCCGGAGGCGGCCCCGGAGCGTGCCGCGCCTGGCGTTCGTCCATCTGCCGCGCACGGGTGGCACGGCGATTCAGCACCGCCTCGAGTCGCTCGTGGGACCGGCGAATATTGCTCGCGTCAGGCTGCCGCCGGACTTCCTGGCCCAGCTCGACGCCGTTCGGACCGCGCCGATCGTGATCGGCCACTTCTTCTACCCGGTCGTCCGGCTGCTGGGGGACGTCCCGGCGGCGACGGTGGTGCGGGAGCCCGTGGAGCGTTCCATCTCCGTTTGGGAGTACCTCCAGTGGCAGCGGCATCATCCCGACCACAAGGTGATCGGCGAGCGCGGCATCCGCACCCTGTCGGAGTTCGCGGAGGACGCCTACCTGGCGGGGCACGTGCGCGATAACCAGACTCGCCTTCTTGGGGTGGAGTACGACGTGGAGTCGATCGTCGTCGCGCTTGAGGCCGGCGAGATGGACCTGCCGGAGGCCCGCCGCCGCGCCGCCCAGCGGGAGAGCGCCCCAGCGGACGAGGCGATGCTCAAGCGGGCGAAGGAGAGGCTCTCCCGGATGGCGCTGGTCGGGATCACGGATGAGCTCCCGGCGTTCGTGAACATGCTCGAGGAGCGGGTCGGCGGATCGGCGGGGCCGCACCTCGCGCCCGACAACGCGAGCCCGCCCGCAATCGTCGCGCACCGGCCCGAGAGATACGACGAGGCGACGCGGCAGCGGCTCGCGGAGCTCAACGCCCTTGACGCTGAGCTCTACTCGTTCGCGCGCGAGCTGTGGAATGCGCGGCGCCCCCACGACGAGGAGCGGCGTCCGCAGGCGGTACACGGATAAGCACGCTCGGCGCCAGCCGATGGCCGACCTGAGCGGAGCCAGCGGCAGCCACGGAGCCCTCGAGGCGGCATCGCGACGGCTCAGGAAACTCGCGGCGAAGTACTCCCCGCCGGACTTCGCACACGTACCCGATGCGGACGCCGCGCTGTTTCTGTGCGCGGTCGACCACCGGACCGGATATCGCGGGCCGCACGTGGTGGCGGGGGAGGGGCCGTTCAGCGGCAGCGTGCTGCTCTGGGCGGTGGCGCTCGAGGCCGCTCAGCGCGAGCGGGGGCTGTTGACCGCGCGGTCGCTGCGGGACATCGACCCCGACGGCGTCGCCGAGCTCTTCCGGATCGAGGGGGAGACCGTCGGGGACCCGGAGCGGCGCGCCGATCTCCTGCGCGACCTGGCGCGCGGGCTGGAGCGCGACCACGCCGGCGAGGCGCGGGTTCTGCTCGCGAACGCGGGCGGGCGCATCGGCGGCGACCAGGGCCTGCTCGCGTTCCTTGCCCGCTACGAGGCGTACTCGGACCCGCTCGAGAAGAAGTCGTTTCTGTTCGCCAAGATCTGCGAGCGGCGGGGCTGGCTCTCCGTCCGCGATCCTGAGCACTGGCAGGTCAGCGCCGACAACGTCCTGATGCGCCTCGCGCTGCGCTCGGGGCTGGTTCAGCCGGGGCACCTCGACGAGGTACGGGCGGCGACGCGCGCGGCGTTCAAGGAGGTGGCTGATCGATCGGGTGTCCCGCCGCCCGTGCTCGACGACCTCCTGTGGGAGCTCGGCCGCGACGATCCGGACCTGCTGGGGACGGAGGGCGGCGATCTGATGGAGCCGCCCCGCGACCCTGCATCCGCCTGGTACTGAGCTCGCTCGTTGCTAGCCTCAGCCGACCGTGAGGATCGGCCGCTCGCTGCTGGACGAGATCGTCGCTCACGCTCGCGAGGACGTCCCGAACGAGTGCTGCGGGATGATCGCGGGGCGGAACGGCGAGGCGACCTGCGTCTACCGGGCACGCAACGCCGAGGCGAGCCCCTACCGGTACCTGGTCCACCCCCAGGACCAATTCCGGATCACCATGGAGATCGAGGATCGGGGAGAGGAGATCGCGGCGATCTACCATTCGCACCCCAAAAGCCGGGCCGAGCCGTCCCAGACGGACATCAATCTCGCCGAGAACTGGCCGGATCCGCTGTACTTGATCTGCTCGCTCGCCGAGCCGAATGCGCCGGACGTCCGAGCCTGGTCGATCAGGGACGGGGCGGTCGAGGAAGTCGAGCTCGATGTCGGCTGAGGGATCCGAGGGTGAGGGCCACCCGCTCGCCTGTCCGCGCTGCGGCCGCAAATACACGCTGGACGAGCGCTTCTGCAGCGAGTGCGGGATGCCGCTCGTCTACGTCGGGCGGGGCGAGCAGGAGCCGGTCACGGCGAGCCACGAGCGCGCCCGCAAGGTGAAGCCCCAGTACACGGGCGGGCGGCCGGTGCGCGTCGCCGGGGCGGCGAATCTCGCCGAGGCGGAGTTGATTCAGGGGATCCTGCTGGAGGAGGGGATTCCGAGCTATCAGCGCCGCAGCCGCGGCTTCGACGTCCCGGACTTCCTCGCCGCGGGGCCGCGGGACATCCTCGTACCGGAGGCGGGAGCGGAAGCGGCACGCGACGTGCTCGCGCAGACGCCGGTGGGCGAGGTGACCGCGGCGCCGGGATCGCGGCCTGCGGAGACGCGGCCGCTGCGGCTCCTGGCCGCGATCGTCGGGTCCATGGCCGGGGCGGCCGCGCTCGCGTGGCTCCTCTACCAGGTGACGACCTAAATCGGACTGTCCGGCGAAAGCTCATCGCCGAGATCGAGCGCCGGGACATCCTCCGCGAGATCGAGGCGGCGCTCTCTGAGCTTTCGGAGGTAGTCGCGCCACTCGCGTTCGATGTCGCGACAGCGCGCGCCGAAGGCGAGCTCCAGCGCCTTGCGTGGGCCGTCGCGCCGCAGCCGCGACGCCAGGACGTCGCACGCGTCGGGGCCGCGCTCGCGCTCCAGGAGGTCGAAGATCGTGCCGCCGAGGATCATCGCGTCGCGCGCCGAGGGTGGGAAGGCAGGGGGGCGCTTGTCGCGAAGCCGGGTGCTGACCGCGGCCCGGAAGAGCAGCACCTGGTTCGCGTAGTACTGGGCGGCGCCCTCGATCAGCCACGTCCATTGGAGGTAGCGCAGGAATCGCCGCGGCCCCCACGGCGGCGGCAGGCGGTTGTTGTTCGCGCCGAGCACGACTTGGACGTAGAGGCGCTCCGGGGTTCCCCTGAGCGCCGCGAGCGAGTCCTCGCCGGCGGCGCGGCGGTCGAGGGAGGTGCCGTTGAGAACGTGGAGCTCGCTGGCCATCGCCCAGCCCGCCAGGTAGCGCCGGCCGGCAGGGGCCGCTGCGAGCCTCGCCAGCGGCAGGAAAGGATGCGCGGCGTCGAGCCAGCCAGGCGTGGGATGGATGACGACTGTGATCCCGCCGGGCACGTCGTCGAAGCGCTCCTCCAGACGGAGCCGCACGTCCTCCAGAGCGTCGAGCGTGCGCTGGGCGTAATCGGTGTCCTCGGCCTCATGCCGAGCGATGAAGCTCAGCGACTCCGTCTCGATCCAGGGCATCCCCCAACGAGGTTAGATCAAGGAGAGCCGGCGACCGCGACGGAAATCGCCGAAATTCCGGCCAAATGAGGCCGCCGCGCTGCACGCGGCAGCTTGTGAGACCCGAAGAGAGCCTCCTCCCGTCTCCTCGTTCACGGCGAATCTAGCTGTCGACGCCCGGTTAAGCGCCGGTTCTCGCGGCGCAGTCGCGCTCGTAGTCGAGCTCGGTCCGGACGCCGAGCGCTTCCAGCGCCGAACGCGCCTGCTCGATGCTCTCACTGTCGCCCGCCGCTTGAGCGAGCGGCAGCTCCGGGATCGCCGCGACCGGGTCGAAGAAGAACGTCAGCGCGCCGGCGGGGCCGAGCTCGACCTGGCGCCGCCCGCCGCGGATCTCGACCACGCCCGTCTCGCCGCGGGCACAGCGCGCGACCTGCAGGCTCGCCTCGGTGGGCACTCGCTCGGCCGCACGCTCGAGCTCCGAGGCGACCTCGGGCGAGACGCCCCAGGTACCGAGCCAGGCACCCGCCCGACCCATGGCCGCGACGCGCTCCAGGACCTGGGCGGGCGTCAGCTCGCCATCGCAGCCGGCGCCGATGACGGCCAGGAGCCGATCGGCCCCGGCAGCACCCCGGAGGATGGCGGCCACCATGACGGCGTCGCAGAGCGGGCTCGCCAGCCCCTGCTCGTCGCCGCGCCCGAGCACGTCGCCCCCTACGTCAACCCCGAGCAGAAGGTCGCAACCCAGCCGGTCCATCACCGCGGCGATGCCCCGCGACGCGCCCGCGGCACCCCCGGTGACATCGATCAGCGCCGTCCCGGCGCCCAGGTGACCGGCTATGCCCGCCTCCGCGAACCGGATCCCGTCGATGGTCGTCGTGTCGGCGTCCGCGAGGACGGCGCCGGACTTAAGAAGCTCTCCGCCACGGATCTGCTCGGCGGGGCGGGGGCCGGGCGTGGGGTCGATGGCGAGCCGCTCCCAAGCGACCCCGCCGAGGATCACTTCGGCTCCGAGCGATTCGCAGAGCCTGGCGACCGCGAGCGCGCCGACGACATCGCCGCCGCCTCCGATCCCAAGGACCAGCGTGCGCCGCGCGGCTTGGATGCGCTGAACAAGGTCCGTCAAGTGACGACTTGTGGGTTTGAGGCGGTCGAGGCGCGAGCGGGGCGGTGACGACGCGATCCGCCGCGTACTTGAACAGTACGCGAGGGTCGCGACGGTGCCGCATCCGCGACGCTCACCGGCCGCGTCAAGCCCGCCAGCCGTTGCTTGACGGACCGTTAGGCCGGAACCGGCTCGGCCTCGCCGCAGACGTTGCGGATCTCCGCCGCGGCGCGGTCGAACTCCTCGTCGGCCATCACCGGCGTGCCCTCGAAGGGAAGCTCGCGGTCGATCTCGACCCACGAGCGGCAGCCGTGGTACTCGTCGCGGACGCGGACGGTGACCGGGCGCGGGATCCGGTAGACCCGCAGGAGCAGGACGTGAAGCGGATGGCGGCGCTTCCAGCGCAGGCGCTTGTGCGCGTAGTCCTGCGTCCACACGTGGAAGGGGGAGAGGCTGTCGACGATTCGCGGGTCGCTCGTCTCGAAGTGGTCGGCGACCTCCGCCCACGAGCGGATGCGCACCCGGTCGGGCTGTGGGATCCCGCCGTCCTGGAGCAGCGCCCGCGGCGGCGGCTCCTCGTCGGGCCACACGCCCTCCTCGAGCGCGCGGCGCAGCTCGGGGTGGTGCGACTGGCGGACGAGGTCGTTGCGCTGGTGGTCGAACGTCGGATAGAGGAAGAAGCGCTCGTACTCGAGCTCGAAGTGCTTGTTCTCCTCGCGGATGCCGCCCTTCCGGAGGGTTAGGAGCTGCTCACCCTCGGCCAGGGCGCGCACCGTTACGGCCCACTCTTTAAAGGCAATCGGCATTGCTCGAGTCGATCTGATCGTGGTAAAGCGAGCTTGCGCGGCGCCGGCCATCGCCCGAAACGGGATTGGCTGGCCAGCTAAGGCGCGTCATTCTAGAACAGCGTGGCCGAATCTCCAAATTTGTGGCTCATGTTGCGATCTCGTGAGCGAACCCAAGCACGACCTCGTTCACTGCGTCCGGAGCCTCCAGATGGCACCAGTGCGCCGCACCCTCAATCACGGCCGTGCGGCCGTTCGGGACCGCGTCCGCGATCGCCCGCGCGAACGCAGGCGGGGTGACCGGATCGTGCTCGCCGCAGCAGGCGAGGACGGGGCAGGCGACTCGCTCCGGAGTGACCATTCGCCCCGCCGCAGTCGCAGCTGACCATTCCGCGTACGACCGCTGATCGTTCGCGGCGATCAGGTTGCGAAAGAGACCCGTCAGCATCGGGTCCTCGCGCCGGCGAGACTCGCTCAGCCCTGTCCCGGCCACCGCGGCCGCGATCTCGTCCATCCGGCCCTCCTGGGCCAGCCGCACCCGCTCTTCGAACACCGGTCCGGCCTCCTCCCGCCACTGCAGGGCACCGCCGATCACGACGACGCCCGCGACGCGGTCTGTGAGCTCGACGGCCGCCTGCTCGCAGATCATGCAGCCGACCGAGTGGCCGACGAGGATCGGGCGCTCGATCTCGAGCGCGTCGATGATGCGCACCAGGTCGCGCGCCCAGAGCTCGACCGAGTACGGCCCCGGCGGCTTGGAGCTGAGGCCGGCTCCGCGCTGGTCGTAGGCGATGGTCCGGTAGCCGTGCTCATCGCAGGCCGCGAGCTGCGCCCACCAGGAGTGAAAGGAGCCGCCGAGGCCGTGGACCAGGACCACGGTGGCCTCGCGTCGGGCGCCGGCGCGCTCCTCGTAGGCGATCGTGAGGCCCTCGAGCTCCAGTCGCTCCGCCATGTTCGGGCAGCCTATGGTGCCCGTGAAACAATCGCCGGAATGCGTGAGGAGGAAGCCGCGCGCACCGGCGCCCCCGGACCGGTGGCCTCGGTCGGCGACGCCCGAACGCTTGAGGCGCTCCGCCGCGGCGACGACGACGCTTTCCGCGACCTCGTGCGGGAGCTCACCCCCTTCCTCATGCGACTCGTGATGATGCATGTCCCGAGCCGCGCGATCGCCGAGGAGGTGGTCCAGGACACGTGGCTCGCGGTGCTGGGCGGCCTCGACCGCTTCGAGGGGCGCTCGTCGCTTCGGACATGGATCACGAGCATCGCCTTGAACAAGGCCCGCACGCGGGGAACCCGCGAGGGCCGCATCTTGCCGTTCGCGCTGCTTCGCCGCCG
>JBKPHA010000027.1:0-37117 GCA_046729615.1 Actinomycetota bacterium | reverse complement strand
GCCCAGATCATCACCTTCGGCAAGATGGCGCCGCGCGCCGCCACCCGGGACGCCGCACGGGTCCTCGGGTTCGACTACGCGACGGGCGATCGGCTCGCGAAGCTGATCCCGGAGCCGATCATGGGTCGCAGTCCTAGCTTCGAGGCCTGCCTGCAACCGGGGGCGGAGCTCCGCCAGGCGGTGGATGCCGACCGCGACGCCCGCAAGATCATCGAGGTCGCGAAGGGCCTTGAGGGAAAGGTCCGCAACAACTCGATCCACGCCGCGGCCGTGGTGATCGCCGACCGCCCGCTCGACGAGATCGTGCCCCTGCAGCTCGCCGAGGACCGCAGCGCCTCGGCACCGAACGGCAACGGCAACGGCCGCGCGGAGCGCTCGTACAAGGTCGTCACGCAGTACTCGATGGGCCCGATCGAGGAGATCGGCCTGCTGAAGATGGATTTCCTCGGGCTGCGGAACCTCGACGTGATCGAGGACGCCGTCGACATCATCGAGCGCTCACGCGGCACGAAGGTCGACGTCGAGGAGACCCCGCTCGACGACCGAAAGACGTTCGAGATGCTCTCGCGCGGCGACTCCGTCGGCGTGTTCCAACTCGAGTCCGAGGGCATGCGCGAGGCCCTCAAGCAGATCCGCCCCACGGAGTTCAACGACATCGTCGCGATCGGCGCCCTCTACCGGCCGGGCGCGATGCGGTTCATTCCCGACTATGCGCGCGGCAAGCGCGACCCGGCGTCGGTGACGTATCCCGACGAGCGCCTGCGCCCGATCACCGAGGAGACCTACGGCTGCGTCATCTACCAAGAGCAGCTCATGGAGATCGCCAAACGGATCGCCGGCTTTTCGCCCGCGGAAGCCGACGACCTGCGCAAGGCGGTCGGCAAGAAGAAGCGCGACCTCATGGCGACGATGAAGGACAAGTTCCTCGAGGGTTGCGCCGCCTCGGGGACGGACCGCAAGGTCGCCGACGATCTATGGTCGCTGATGACCGCGGCGGCGGACTACTCGTTCAACAAGTCACACGCCGCCTGCTATGCGCTGATCTCGCACCGCACGGCCTACCTCAAGGCGAACTATCCGGCCGAGTACATGGCCGCGGTGATCTCCTCGGTCATGTCGACCAAGGACAAGGTCCCGTTCTTCGTCAACCGCTGCGAGGAGATGGGGATCGAGGTCCTGCCGCCCGACATCAACTCCTCCGACCACGGCTTCGTCGTGTCCGGCAAGTCGATCCGCTTCGGGCTCGACGCGGTGAAGAACGTCGGGCACGCGGCGGTGGAGTCGATCCTGCGGGCTCGCGAGCGCGGCGGGCCATTCACGTCGGTGTGGGACTTCTGCGAGCGGGTGGACGCCCGGGCCACGGGCAAGCGTGCGGTCGAGTGCCTGATCAAGTGCGGGGCGCTTGACTCCACCGGCGACACCCGCAGGGGAATGCTCGAGGTGCTGGGGACGGCGCTCGCGAGCGCGCAGAAGTCGCAGGAGGACGCTCGCCGGGGCCAGTCGTCGATCTTCGACCTCGGCGGCGATGCCGCTGAGTCGGCGCCGGCCGGCGACGGGCTTGGGAGCGAGCGCCCGCCGGTGCCGTCCGAGGAGTTCGACCAGCGGGAGCTCCTGCGGCTGGAGAAGGACACGCTCGGGACCTTCCTGTCGGCTCACCCGCTGGCCGACGTGCGAGACGCGCTTCGTGAGCGTGTGGACTGCAGCCTGGCCGACGTCGGCGGCAAGGAGGACGGCGCGTGGGTCACCGTCGGCGGGATCGTGAGCGAGGCGAAGAAGGTCCGCACGCGAAGTGGCGCCTACGTGATGTTCGCCACGCTCGACGACCTCGAGGGGCGCGTCGAGCTGTTCGTCCGCGACGCCGCGAGCGACGCGGCCGGGCAGATCGAGCTCGATCGCGTGATCCTGGTGCGCGGCCGCGTCGACCACAAGGGCCGCGGCGAGATGAGCCTCGTGGTGTCGGAGGCGGAGCCGTTCGAGCCCGGCGAGGACGAGCTCGCAGCGGCGCGCGCGAGGGCGGGGGCGCGTGACCCGGAGCGGATCGTGCTGCGCGTGAACGCCGCGGACTTCGGACCTCAGCTGCTGGAGGACCTGAAGTCGGTGTTCTGTGCCTTCCCGGGCAACTGCGAGGTGCTGCTCGAGATGCAGACGCGCATCGGGACGCGGCGCCTCCGCTTCGGCAGCGACTACTGCGTGGCGCCGACCCCCGCGCTGCACGCGGAGCTCCACCAGCTCCTCGGCCCCCGCGCGCTGGCCGCTTGAGCCCAAGACGAGTCTAGACTCCCTCTATGCCGCTCACCCAGCCAGCGGAGAAGCGCACTTCGTCCGGCGAGTGCCGGCAGTGCGGCACCTTCTGCGACCGCCTGGTCGAGCCCCGCGGATGCCTCGAGCTTCGCTGCCGCTACCTCTACAGCTACCTCGACCCGGTCAGCGGCGCCCGGTACATGGGCTGCATGCGGAAGGTGTTCAAGGCGGAGATCGACGTGAACCGCTTCGAGGCCGCCGAGCGCGGCGGCGGTTACGGCGGGATCAAGATGACCGGCGATCCGCTCCCCCAGTGTCAGTTCCGGGTCGAGCCGGCTTATGAGGGCGGCGGTCCCGCACACGAGTGCGTCAATCCAGGCTTCTTCGACTGTCAGGCCGACGTGGGGAATCAGTTCGACCTGCGGGACGCGCTGGCCTGAGTAGACAGTAGGCAGCAGGAAGTAAGCAGGTTCCGCTCGAACGCAACTGCTTACTGCGAGGCGGGCGAAGTCCGCCGGTCTGCCTACCGCTTACTTTCTCCGCTTCAGCCCCTCGCGGCGAAGCCGTTTCGCGGTGCGGACCTCCTTGCGATCGGGGCCCCGCCCATCGGGACCCGGCGTCTCGATCAGCGCCGGCAGGTCCTCGAAGCGGGGCGCCGCCAGGAACACCCGCAGTCCCTGCCGGCCAAGCTCCCCCTTGCCGAGGTTCGCGTGGTGGTCGCGGTTCGCCCCGAACGGGGCCTTCGAGTCGTTCACGTGTACGCAGGCCAGACGCTCGGCGCCGACCTTCGCGTCGTGCTCCTCCATCACCACCGTCAGCGCATCCGGCGTACGGATGTCAAAACCGGCCGCGAAGAGGTGGCAGCAGTCGATGCAGGTCCCCAGGCGCCGGCCCCCGCTGGCGGCGTTGATCAGCTCCGCCAACTCGTCGAAGTTCTTTCCGAGGGGGCCCTGCGTTCCGGCCGTGTTCTCGAGCAGTATCGGACAACTATCTGTGCTCACCAGCGCCTCACGCATTACCTTCCCGGCGCGCTTCACGGACGCAGCATGCGGCTCCCCCTTTCGCGCCCCCGCATGCAGCACCACACCGATCGCGCCGATGCCGTCGCCGACCCGCAGGGCCTGCTTCAACGACGCGAGCGACCTGCGGCGGATCTCGCGGTCCTTACTGGCCGCGTTGATCAGGTATACGGCGTGGATGACCACGGCCTCGATCGGCGAGTCATCCATCGCCTGCCGGAAGGCGGCGAAGTCGTCGTCCGAATAGGACGTGGGGCGCCACATCCGCGGGCTCTGATGGAAGATCTGGATCGCGTCGCAGTCGAGCTCTCCGCCCCGCTCGATCGCCTTGGGCAGCCCGCCCCCTGTGGAAACATGCGCGCCGATCAGCATGTCGCCCCGCCACACTAACCCGCAGCCACGCTTCCGGTTCGCGCCGTCGCCCACGGGCGCGCTTCACGTCGGGGGCGCCCGGACCGCTCTGTACAACTGGCTTCTGGCGCGGCGATTGGGAGGCGCCTTCGTCCTGCGGATCGAGGACACCGATCGCGAGCGCTCTACGCCTGAGAACGTGGAGCAGATCCTGGACGCGCTCCGGTACCTGGAGCTCGACTGGGACGAGGGGCCGATCAGCCAATACGAGCGCCGAAACCGGCACCGCGATGCGATTGAGCGGCTCCTCGAGGCCGGCTACGCCTACAACGACCCGGCGACGTCCGCCGACGTGCGCGCCTGGAAGCGGACGCATGGCGGCGCGGGGTACCGCGGCGAAACCCGCTCAGAGCCCGGCGCCGCGGTGCGGCTGCGGGCGCCCGACGATGGGGACACGGTGGTTCGGGACGCGATCAGGGGTGAGGTGCGCTTCGAGAACCGCGCCCAGGACGACTTCGTGATCGCACGCGGCGATGGCACGCCGCTCTACAACCTGGCGGTTGCCGTTGACGACTCCGACATGGAGATCACCGACGTCGTCCGGGGAGACGATCACCTCTCTAACACCCCCAAGCAGCTCCTGGTCCTCCGGGCGCTCGGCACGGAACCGCCGCGGTACGCGCATCTGCCGCTGCTCCACTCGCCCCGTGGCGGGAAGCTGTCGAAGCGCGAGGCCGCCGCGTCGGTGCAGGAGCTCCAAGACGCGGGGTATCTCCCCGCCGCCGTTCGCAACTACCTCGCGCTCCTCGGCTGGGGAACCGAGGACGATACGACGCTTCTCTCCACCGAGGAGTTGATCGAGCGCTTCACGATCGAGCGCGTGGGGCGCTCGCCGGCAGTCTTCGACGCGCGCAAGCTGCGCTGGATGAACGGCCGTTACATGCGGGAGCTGCCCCTGGACGAGTACGAGCGCCGCCTCATCGATCACCTTCGCACGCGCTCAGCGCGGGATGCGCAGGCGTTCTGCGAGGCGCCGGCCGAGCTGCGCCGAAGCGCGTGCTCCATCGCGTGCGACAAGGCCCAGACGCTCGGCGAGGCCTGGCGCCTGATCCGCTTCCTGTTCGCCGGCCCCGTCGACGACCCGGCCGCCTGGGAAAAGGTGATGAGGCCGGATGTGCGCGACTCCCTGGCGCAGGCGCTGGATGCCCTGCGCGCGGCTGATGGGTTCTCCGCCGAGTCGGTCGAGGCCGCGCTCGCGCCGGTGGTCGAGCGCAGCGGCCGAAAGCCGAAGGACGTCTACCAGCCGATCCGTGTCGCTATCACCGGGACGACGGTCTCGCCTGGGATCTTCGATTCGCTCGCGGCGCTTGGGCGGGATGAGTCCCTGCATCGAATCGAGCGGGCCCTGCGCCGGCTTGAAGTGTGACGCAGCGTCGCGATTTTGGCTGGCTTCGCCGATCGTGCCAACGCCGGTCGACCCGGGCGGGCTCCCGCCGAGCGACCGCGGGGGCGCGGGCTCCGCTATTCGATCAAGCCGCTCCGAAGCGCGAGCGCGACGGCGTGAGTCCGGTCGCGCGCGCGAAGACGGGCCAGGATCGCCTTGGTGTGGGTGCGCACCGTCTCGGCACTGAGCCCGAGGCTCTTCGCAACCCGCGCCGTGGACTGGCCATCGGCATAGAGCTGGAGGATCTGGCGCTGCCTGCCAGTGAGAGCCGGCCGCGTCCGTGTTCCCTTCATCGTGGGATCGACGAACCGCTGCGATTCCGCGGCCGCATCCACCGCGTCGCTTAGCGCCTCAACCGGCGAGCTCTTCACGACGTAGGCCGTGGCGCCTGCCCGGAGCGCCTCCGTTGCGGCGCGGTGCTCCGGATGGACGCCGTGGGCGACGATCCCGAGGCTGGGCTGGGCCTTGCGGAGCGCGCGAATCGCGGCCGTGCCGGAGAGCGGGTCGTCCAGGTAGACGCCGTTCGTCCGGCAGAGATCGACGATCGCGACGTCGAAGTCGCCGATCGAGGTCAGCAGCTCCAGGGCGCGGGAGCCGGTTTCCACCTCCTCTACCTCATAGCGATTTGCAAGCGCCCGGCGCACCCCCAGCCGGACGGTGGGCTGGGGATCTATGACCAGGCACCGTCGCTCCTCGTTCATTGTCCTCACTCCAACCGGCGCCCCGGCACCGAGGTAGACGGCGTCCCACGTGACGCGAATCACCCGACCCCGTGGCGGCGGCCCCGGGGCATCCTACCCGCGCCCGACGGGCGGCTGCAACGCCTCCTCCCGGAAAGAGCGGCCGTTTCGTTCTGCCACTTCTTCCGATAGAACAAACGGATGATCTCGGTCACGTCCAAGTCCCGCTACGCCGTCGTCGCGATGGCGGAGCTGGCGCGGGCGGGGGATCGACCCGTTCCGATCGCGCAGGTCGCGGAGCGCAGGGGAATGCCCCTGCAGTTCCTCGAACAGCTCTTCACGACGCTTCGCCGCGACGGGCTGCTCCAGAGCCATCGGGGGGTGAAGGGCGGCTACACGCTGGCGCGCCGGGCCGAGGACATCACGGTGCTGCAGGTGGTGCAGTCGCTCGACGGCCGCCTCGGGGAGGAGGGAAAGGAGGCGGGCGGGATCTGGGCCGAGGGCGTTGAGGCCCTGCGGGAGGTCTTCCGCTCGACGACGATCGCCGACATCGCCCGCCGCGAGGTGGAGGAGGCGGGCGCGGGGATGTATCACATCTAGCCCGAAAACCCGCTAGTTGCAGGCCCTTTTCTGGCTCTGAGACTGAACGTGCGCCATGAAATGTGCCGGTGAGCTCGCCAGCGGCCAGTCAGCCGCCTCGTCGGCGCCGGGCGGGGCCGCCCGGGCTCGCTGATCTCCGTCATGTGCAGGTACTCCTCGTATGACGGCAACACCTCTCGGCCGTGGACGAGCTGGTTGACGTCGTCGACGGGTAGGGCGGCACAACGTCAGCAGCCGATTCTGGGAGGCGGTGGCGAGTAGAGTGAGTGACCTGGCCCCCGACTCGCCCGCTCAGAGCCCGCCCCCGCCGAAGCAGGAGCATCCATCCGGCTGGCGGGTGGATCCGGCACCCGACGGGCGCGGGTCTCCACCCGAGTCCAAGCCGCCGATGATCCCGCGGAGCAGGTGGTTCATCGCGGCCCTGCTCGGTCTGCTGGCCGTGAACATCGTGATCTCGTTCGTCACCGGCGGCCCTCCGGGGCGCCAGCGGGTGCCCTACCAGCCGTTCTTCGTCGACCAGGTCAGGGCTGGCAACGTCAACGAGATCAGCTCTCAGGAGAGCTCGATCGAGGGGGACCTCAAGCGCCAGGCGACCTACGACCCGCCCGGGGACGCAGAGCCGGTGACCGTGACGAGCTTCGAGACCGAGGTGCCCGCCTTCATCGACCACACTCAGATCACGAGGCTGCTCAACAAGCAGCACGTCGTCGTCAACGCCGAGCCTCCCGACACGGGCAGGTCTCTGTTGGGCACGCTCCTGCTCGGCTTCCTCCCGACGATCCTGCTGGTGGCGTTCTTCGTCTGGCTGGCGCGCCGCCAGTTGGGTGGGGGAGGCGGCGGGGTGCTCGGCGGCTTCGGACGCTCCCGCGCGAGGCGCATTCAGCCCGGGGAGCAGGAGCGAGTCACCTTCGACGACGTGGCCGGGATCGACGAGGCCGAGGACGAGCTCGTCGAGGTCGTGGACTTCCTGAAGAATCCGGGGCGCTACACGAGCCTCGGCGCGCGGGTCCCGCGTGGCGTGCTGCTCTACGGACCGCCCGGCACCGGCAAGACGCTGCTGGCCCGGGCGGTCGCGGGCGAGGCGGACGCCGCCTTCTTCTCGATGTCGGCCTCGGAGTTCGTCGAGGCCATCGTCGGCGTGGGCGCCTCGCGCGTGCGCGACCTGTTCAAGCAGGCCAAGGAGGCGGCGCCGGCGATCGTTTTCATCGACGAGCTGGACGCGATCGGTCGCTCCCGCGCCGGCAACGTGGGCGGGATCAGCGGCGGCCACGACGAGCGCGAGCAGACGCTCAACCAGATCCTCACCGAGATGGATGGGTTCGAGCCCGGCACGAACGTGATCGTCCTCGGTGCCACGAACCGCCCCGAGGTCCTCGATCCCGCGCTGCTGCGCCCGGGTCGCTTCGACCGACGCATCGCCGTCCAGCCGCCCGACCGCAACGGCCGGGTCGAGATCCTGGAGATCCACACTCGCTCTGTGCCGCTGGCCGACGACGTCGATCTCACCCAGATTGCCGCCTCGACGCCGGGCGCGACCGGCGCCGACATCGCGCTGCTCGTGAACGAGGCGGCGCTCTTCGCCGCCCGCCGTCGTCACGCCGCCGTCGAGCAACGGGACTTCACCGATGCGATCGAGAAGATCATTCTCGGCGCCGAGCGCCAGGTGGTGATGACCGACGCCGACCGGGAACGCACCGCCTATCACGAATCCGGCCACGCGCTCGTGGGCATGCTCACCCCGGGCGCCGACCCTGTACGCAAGATCTCGATAATCCCGCGCGGCCAGGCGCTGGGCGTCACGCTCGCCACCCCCGAGAGCGACCGCTTCAACTTCGCCCGTGACGAGCTGCTGGCGAAGATCAAGGTGGCGCTCGGGGGCCGTGCCGCGGAGAAGGTCGTCTACGGCGACGTCTCGACCGGCGCTGAGTCGGACATCCAGAACCTCACGCAGATCGCCCGCGGGATGGTCGGGCGCTGGGGGATGAGCGACGCGATCGGGGCGGTGGCCGTAACCGACGGCCGGCAGGACGGGCCTCTCCTCCCGGGCGCGTCGCCCCCCTCGACCGCGACCCAGGAGCTCGTCGACAAGGAGGTCCGGCGGACGTGGATGGGGCCGAGCACGACGTGATCCAGCTGCTCGACCGCGAGCGCGCCCGGCTCGAGGCGCTGGCGCGCGCACTGCTCGAGCGCGGGACGCTCGACCAACCCGAGGCCTACGAGGTGGCGGGGGTTGAGGCCCCCCAAGTCGCCGTAGGCGAGGAGGCCAAGGCCACGACGCCGGCGTAGCCCACCGCCGGAGCTCCGGGGACTGTCCTGGTGTCCGCGAGCAGAAGGTGAGTCCCTACGCGGCTATCGTCCTCGCCGTGAATCTCCTCCGTTCCCGGCGCCCGCGAGCTCGTCGAGCTTCGCCGCGAGGATGAAGTCGTTCCGCGTCAGGCCGGAGGCGGCGTGGGTCGTGAGCTGAAATGACGCCCGGCCCCAGCCCAGCTCGATGTCGGGGTGGTGGCCTTCCGCCTCGGCGATGAGCGCTGCCTGCGCGACGAAGCCGAACGCGTCGCGGAAGTCCGGGAACGAGAACTCGCGGCGAAGGGAACGGTTTCCGTCGCGCTCCCAGGCCGGGACCTCCGACGACATCGCCGCGGCCTCCACCTCCGGAAGCGGTGGCGTGCCCGGGACGCAAACCTCGCAATGCGCTCTGGCGAGCTCAGCCACGGCTAAAGCTTCCCACACTCCTCCGGCTCTGGCCGGGGTGACAACGCGTCGATTAAGGCGTACGCTGACCCCGACGGCTGGCGCTCAGGAGCGAACCCATGCCCCAACTCCCCTCCAGCGTGCCCCCGGTCGGCCACGGCCTCGGTCGCAACCGCGTGGGGCGCCGCTCGGGGCGCGTTGCCGGCGAGCGAACGACCCGGCGGGATGAGCCAGAACGGGGCGGTTTCTTCGACCACCCCCTCTACCTGCGCACGGTGCGCGCCGAGAGGACCGATGCAACCTCGGCCGAGGAGGCGCTGGCAGCCGCCCGGCTGGCGGGATGCAAACCGGGCGCGCTCATCCTCGATGCGGGCTGCGGCAACGGGCGGCACGCAATCCCGCTCGCCCGCGCGGGCTACCGCGCCGTAGCCTTCGACCGCTCCGCGCCCCTCCTCGCGGCCGCACGAAGGTCGGCGGGGAGCGCCCGCTGGCCGAAGTTCATCCGTGGCTGCTATTCGAGGCTCCCGTTTGGCACCGAGCGGTTCGATGCCGTCCTCAGTCTCGGCACTGCGCTCGGGTACTTGGGTGATGAGGGCGACCAGCGCGCGCTATGCGAGTTTCGCCGGGTTCTCGTCCCGGGCGGTCGGCTCGTCATCGAGACGCTTCACCGTGACCAGCTCGACGGCTTGGCTGCTCACGAGGACCGGGAGCTGCCGGGTGGGGCGACGCTGCGGTACGAGCGCGCCTTCGACCCGGCGCGCGGCGTGCTGCACGAGGCCCAACGCTTGAGAGACGACGCCGGCTGGGGCCCAGCGCGCGCATACGACATCCGCGTCTACGGCATCGACGAGTTGGGCTCGATGCTCGAGAACGCCGGCTTCGGCGACACGCGGTGGTATGGCTCTTTGTCGGGAGCAGGCGGTCCCACGCCCAGGACCGCGCTGGTAGTGGTCGCCCGAACACCCGGCGCGCCACCGCCGCCGTGCGTGCCGGCGATTGCGCGCCCGGCGCCGACGGTGTAGCGCTAGGCGCCAGCGATCTGGTCGATCTTCGCCGCGAGGATGAAGTCGTTGCGGGTGACGCCCTCGGCGGTGTGCGTCCAGGTCGTAAAGGCCGCCCGTCCCCACTCGAACTCAATGCGCGGGTGGTGGCTCTCCGCCTCGGCCAGCAGCGCGACGCGCGCGACGAGGCGGAACGCCCTGCCGAAGTCCTCGAAGGAGAACTCCCGGGTCAGCCCGCGGGCGTGGCGCTCCCATCCTGGGACCTGGGGGGCGAGCTCATCCGCCTCCGCCTCCGAAAGCGGTGGCGTTCCTGGGGGGTACTCCTGGCAGTGTTCGTCGACAAGCCCGGGAATGGCCGAACCGTACTAGTGAAATGCCGAGGTGGGCGTGTGGACCTGGGCCCCGACCTCAGCGCCGGGACGCCATCCACTCTTCGTGCGAGGGCACTTTCTCTCCGACGACGTGCAGGAAGTAGTAGGAGCCGGTGTCGCCCAGGAAACTGAAGTGACGCTTGAGGTCGGCGACCGTCTCCTCGAAGGACCTGTGCGACCGCAGGTAGGTCCGAAAGCCCTCGTGCTCGCGATCGAGCGCCAGGATCTCATCCGCGTTGTCAACCGTGGCCTGAATCTTGCGGCGGTTGCGGACGATCCGCGTGTCCTGCGCGAGCCGGTCCACGTCGTCCGGGCCGAAGCCAGCCACCTTCTCCGCATCGAAGCCCTCGAACGCCTCGCGAAACCCGTCCCACTTCGCCTCGATCACGCGCCAGGACATGCCTGACTGGAAGACTGCCTTGGTCATCACCTCGAGGTAGTCGCCGGGCGTCTTCGGGTCGATCTTGTCGGGCGCTTGCGGTGGCACCGCGTTCCAGCTTACGACTCGTCTTACCGCTCAGCGTTTCGGCGACGGTCGGGCCCATCGAGCGACCGGTGGTGCAGTGATTCGATTCGGATTCGGTTCCCCGGTTTCCGATTTCTGCCTGTCAACAACCGATCTTGTCCTGATCCTTCTACCCGTGAGCAAGCGGCATGCAGGCGGGAAGGGCGACTCCCTCCGAGCAAGCGGCCCGCAATCCGAGCCCGTTCTTTTAGCTGTTCAACTGTTTACAGCCGCGGGCGCCTGGTAGCGTCGTCCTCGGGTAGACCCGCATGTCGACCGCCGCCGCCTCCCCAGTACCGCGCCCGGCCTCACGTGTGAACGCGAACGCGGTGCTGGCCCTCATCGCGGTCGCGCAGTTCATGGTCATCCTGGATGCGACTATCGTCAACGTTGCGCTGCCGACCATCAAGGTCGATGTCGGCTTCTCGGAGCAGAGCCTCTCCTGGGTCCTGAACGCCTACACGCTGATGTTCGGCGGGTTCCTCCTGCTCGGCGGGCGCCTCGCCGACCGCCTCGGACGGCGGCGGCTGTTCGTGGCCGGGATCGCGGTCTTCTCCGGCGCCTCGCTCATCTGTGGCGTCTCGCAGTCCGAGGGGATGCTGCTGGTCGCGCGGGGCTTGCAAGGGCTCGGCGGAGCGATGGTCTCGCCGGCGGCGCTATCGATCATCCTCACGACCTTCGCCGAGGGGTCGGAGCGCAATCGCGCGCTCGCCGTCTGGGGCGCGATAGCCGGTGCGGGCGGCGCTGTTGGGCTGCTGCTCGGCGGGGTGATCGTGGAGGTATTGAGCTGGCGCTGGGTCTTCTTCGTCAACGTCCCGATCGGCGCCGCCGTGCTGGCGCTGACTCCAAGGATCGTCCCGGAGAGCCGCTCGGAATCGGACACGCCGGGCGGGTACGACGCCGAGGGCGCGGTCGCAATCACACTCGGCACGATCGCGCTCGTCTTCACGCTGATCAAGGCCGACAGCTGGGGGTGGACCTCGGGACGGACGCTGGCGGGCTTCGCCGTCGCGGCCGTGCTGATCGTCGCGTTCGTGGCGATCGAGCATCGCCACCGGGATCCGCTGGTCCCGCTACGGATCTTCTCCAACCGCAGCCTCGCCGCCTCCGACGCAACGATGCTCGTGGTGGCGGCAGCCCTGTTCGGGATGTTCTTCTTCTGCACGCTCTATCTGCAGCAGGTCCTGGGCTACAGCGCGCTAAGGACCGGGATCGCCTACCTGCCGCTCAGCCTGACCCTCATCGGTGCCTCGGCGCTGGCCTCCCGCCTCGTCGACCGCTTCACGCCCAAGCCGGTGCTCAGCGCCGGCTTGCTCGTCTCGACCGCCGGCTTCGTGCTCCTCACACGCGTTGACGGTCTTGGCGACTACGCGAGCCACGTCCTGCCGGCCATGATCGTCCTCGGGGCGGGCCTGGGAATGTCGTTCGTACCGATCACGATCGCGGCCACCAGCGGCGTCGCCAGCGGCGACTCCGGGCTGGCCTCGGGGCTGCTCAACACCACCCAGCAAGTCGGCGGCTCGCTGGGCTTGGCGATCCTCTCCTCGGTGTCGACCAGCCGCGCGACGAGCGCGCTGCAGAATGGCTCGGCACTCCCGGTCGCGCTAATCCACGGGTTCAAGGGCGCCTTCACGGTCGCGGCGGTGCTCTGCGCAACTGGCGTGGTCCTGGCCCTGGCGCTGTTGCCGCGCCGCCGGCGCAGGGCTGCAGACGAACACGTGGAGACGATCGCGCTCTCCTTCGCCCGCTGCCCAGGCGCGCCGTACTGCGGGCACCTCGCTCGCGTGGTCGCGTTCGAGCGCCGCGTGCGAGGCGCCCTCGCACGGTCCTAGGCGGACGCCAACCCGGAATCCGTCGTCCGATTGGCCCTGGCGTGCCGGCGAGCCCCCGCCCAGTGAGAACAAGCTCGTGGAGCGGGATACTGCGCGGACGATGTCGCAGGAGTGCTCATGACTCCGCTGGTCGTCCCCCGCGTTCGTCGATCCTGAGGGCGCCCTGGTCGGCCTCGTCCACCCGTCCTAGGGCGCGCCGTTTGCCCTTGCCGCTCCCGGGTCCCCATCCGACACGTCCTCTGCATCAAATTTCTAGTCGCCGAGCGGAGATGCGCCAGTGGAATGCGCCCGTGGCGCGAGAAACCGAGCGGTCTCCAGGGGTCTCCAGCGAGGCCTCCCGGGCACGAAACCGGGGTCTCGTGGCCGGGGTCACCGATGTACCACATCTGACACCCGGGATTTCCGCGGCGGTGCGGAGGGTAGCGGGCGATCCGAGAGGGAACTCGAGAGGAGAGACCATGATCGTCCTGGGAATCGTGCTGCTAGTCCTCGGATTCGTTTTCGGAAGCGGAATCCTCTGGACGCTCGGCATCATCCTGGTCGTGATCGGGGCCATTCTCTGGCTCCTCGGCGCCATTGGGCGTCCGGTGGCGGGCAGATCGCACTACTACTGACGCTGATCTCTGCAGACCGGGGCCAGAGCGGACGAGACCGGCGGGCTACGGACAGCTCGTGACGCTCCCGTTTCCGGCGCCCTGCTGACAGGTGTCCGCGCCGCGCCCGCCGTTCATGTCGTCGTTGCCGTCCTCGCCGTAGAGGCGGTCGCTGCCGTTGTTGCCCTCGAGGGAGTCGCCGCCGCCGCCAGCGAAGATCGTGTCGTCATCCGGCCCACCGACCAGCCGCTCGGCGTTCCCCGGACCCGCGGTGTAACAACCCGGCCACGCCCAGGACTGCTCCCGCGGTGGCCCGGGCGGCGTCGCCGGCCGGGCGGGCGAGACCGTGCCGCCGCACCCGTAGATGTCGTCATCCCCGGTCCCGCCCTTCGCGACGTCGGCGACCGGTGAGAGGGAAGGGTCCTGGTAGCCGTAGCTCTCGATGATGTCGTCGCCGGCGCCGCCGTCGAGCTTGCCCTCGGCCTCGACGTGATCGGGACCCGTGCCGGCGATCACGATGTTTCCGGGCCCGCGCCGGCCATCGATCCAGTCGTGCCCGCCGCCGCCGTTCATGCGGTTGAAGCCCTCGGCACCGTGGATCGTGTCGTTGCCGGATCCCGAGCAGACGAAGTCGTTGCCCTCCTTCGCGAGGATGCCGTCCCTACCACCGAAGGAGACGATCACGTCCCGCCCGCTCGTGCCCCTGATCACCTCGCCATGAGGCGTGCCCACGATCGTGGCACGCTTACCGAAGCAGGTTGGGGAATTCCCTCCGGCTCCCGCGGTTCCCGCCGCGGCAGCGCTCAGGACAGCGGCGGTCGAAGCGATCGCGGTCGCGCTCACGATCACCCGGCGGCGGGTCCGCAGGATCGCCGATGCGCCCGCACAGCCTTTCCACCCTGCCACTCCGCGGCCTGCTGCTCGGCCTACCTTACCCATGATCCTGTCCCCCCGATCGTCCCGACGTCTGTTCTCGCAGCGTATCGGCTGGTTCAGCCGATACCGTGACCACGGTTGTGGAGGCTGAGTCGCGAGTCCGGGAGCCGCTCGCCCGTCGAATTGCCCGTGAGGCGTCGGGGACGATCGGGAATACGCCACTGGTCGCGCTTCGCCGGCTGACGGATGGGCTCGGCGCCGAGGTCGTGGCGAAGCTCGAATACCTGAACCCCGGCGGGTCGGTCAAGGACCGGATCGGGATCGCGATGATCGACGCCGCGGAGCGGGACGGGCTGATCGAGCCGGGGCGCTCGGTCATCGTCGAGCCTACGAGCGGCAACACGGGTATCGCGCTGGCGATGGTCTGCGCCGCGCGCGGCTACGAGCTCGTCCTCACGCTGCCCGAGGGCATGACCCGCGAGCGGACCGCGCTGCTCCGCACCTATGGCGCGGAGGTCCACGAGACGCCGTCGCTGGGCGGGATGAACGAGGCGGTCGCGCTGGCCGAGACGATCGTCGCCGAACGCGGGGCGTTCATGCCGCAGCAGTTCAACAACCCGGCGAACCCCGAGATCCACCGCCGCACGACCGCGGAGGAGATCTGGCGCGACACCGAGGGCGAGGTCGATGCCCTGATCTGCGGCGTCGGGACGGGCGGGACCATCACCGGCGTCGGGCAGGTGCTGAAGGAGCGGCGGCCGTCCATCTACGTCGTGGCCGTCGAGCCCGCGACCTCCGCGGTCCTCTCCGGCGGGATGCCGGGGCCGCACAAGATCCAGGGAATCGGCGCCGGGTTCGTGCCCAACGTGCTGGACCGCTCGGTGATCGACGAGGTAATTCCGGTGTCCGACGAGGAGGCCCTGGCGCGGGCGCGCCAGGCCGCGAGCCGGGAGGGGCTCCTGGTGGGGATCTCGGCGGGCGCCGCGATCGAGGCGGCCCTGCTCGTGGCCGAGCGCGCCGAGTTGGCCGGCAAGCGCGTAGTGGTGGTCGTGCCGGACGGGGGCGAGCGATACATGTCGCTGCCGTTCTTCGCGCCCGAGGCGTAGCGCTCCCTACCCTTTGCCTCATGTTCGGGCTGGGCACGCTGAGACGCATCGCCCGCGAGATCCGCGCTGATGTCGCCGCCGCGCGCGATCGCGATCCCGCGGCTCGTGGCGTCGGGACGACCGAGATCCTCATGAACTGGGCGGGGGTCCAGGCGATCCTCGCGCACCGCGTCGCCCACGCCCTCCACAACGCCGGCGTCCCAGCGCTCCCGATGGCGATGTCCTATGCGAGCCGCGCCGTGACGGGGGTCGAGATCCACCCCGCCGCCCGCATAGGGGACGAGTTCTTCATCGATCACGGGTCCGGCGTCGTGATCGGGGAAACCGCGGAGATCGGCGATCGGGTGACCCTTTACCAGGGCGTGACGCTGGGGGGAACCGGCTTTCAGCGCGGCAAGCGGCATCCCACAGTCGGCGACGAGGTCACGATCGGCTCGGGTGCGAAGCTCCTCGGCCCGATCAACGTGGGCAGCTGCGCCAAGATCGGGGCCAACACCGTCGTGGTCGCTGACGTCCCCGACAACTCCACCGTCGTCGGCAACCCGGGCCATCCGGTCCGGGTCGAAGGGCGCAAGGTAGAGGGGCCCGACGCCGACTGGATCCACCTCCCGGACCCGGTCGCCGACGCGATCAAGCGGCTCTCGGAGCGGATCGCGCGCCTCGAGGAGCGCCTCGCGGAGCTCGACGGAGAGCCGGCCGAGGGCGAGGTTCGGGAGCTCGGGCCGAAGCGTGGCCCGTCGTCAGCGGGGGGCTGAGGACGCCGTGCCCACGGCTATGCTCGCCCGGTGGCGACGGAGACCGAAGCCGGCGCCCGCGTAGACCCCGGTGCATCGAGGGTCGAGCGGCTGCTCGCGGACCTGAACCCGCCCCAGCGCGAGGCGGTGACCCATGGGGAGGGGCCGCTGCTCGTGCTCGCTGGCGCCGGCTCGGGCAAGACACGCGTCCTGACCTACCGAATCGCCTACCTGCTCGCCGCCGGGCAGGCGCTGCCCTCGGAGATCCTCGCCATCACGTTCACCAACAAGGCGGCTCAGGAGATGCGCGAGCGGGTCGAGCGTCTCGTCGGCCGAGTCTCCCGCGTGATGTGGGTCATGACCTTTCACTCCGCCTGCGCCCGGATCCTGCGCACCGACGCGCAGCGGCTCGGCTACAAGCGCGCGTTCACGATCTACGACGAGGCCGATTCGCTGCGCATGATCAAGCGCTGCACAGAAGAGGCGGGGGTTGACCCCAAGCGATTTCCGCCGCGCGCCATCCGCGCGGCGATCTCAGGGGCGAAGAGCCAGCTAGTCGACGCTGAGTCATACGCGGAGGCGCAGGGCTCCTACTTCGAGCAAACGGTCGCGGACGTCTACCGCCTGTACGAGCGACGCATGCTTGAGGCCAACGCGATGGACTTCGACGACCTCTTGGTCCGGACGGTCAACCTGCTGGAGCTCTTCGAGGACGTCCGCGAGCGCTACCGCAAGGCGTTCAGGTGGGTCCTGGTCGACGAGTATCAGGACACCAACCGCGCGCAGTACCGGTTGCTGCAGCTGCTCTGCGGCGAGGATCCGGACTCGGGGGGCGCCGGGAACCTCTTGGTGGTCGGCGACGACTTCCAATCGATCTACGGCTTCCGTCACGCCGACATCCAGAACATCCTCCGATTCGAGGAGGACTTCCCCGAGACTACGGCCGTGAAGCTGGAGCAGAACTACCGCTCCACCGGCACGATCCTAGACACCGCGAACGCGATCATCGCCCACAACGTCGACCAGATGCCTAAGCATCTGTGGACGGATGCGGGGCGCGGCGAGCCCGTGCGCGTCGCCGAACACGACGACGAGCACGCCGAGGCCCGCTACGTCGCCTCCGAGATCGAGCGGCTCGTGGCCGACGAACGGATGTCGCGGGACGAGATCGCCGTCTTCTACCGCGTGAACGCGCAGAGCCGGGTCCTCGAGGACACCCTGGTGCGCTTTGAGATCCCCTACCAGGTGATCGGCGGCACCAAGTTCTACGAGCGGGCGGAGATCAAGGACGCGATCGCGTACCTCAGCCTGCTGGCGAACCCGGCCGACGCGGTGTCGTTCGCCCGGATCGTCAACTCGCCGCGCCGCGGGATCGGCGACACGACGCAGGCGCGCCTGCTCTCGCACGCGAACACCACCGGCCAGGACATCTGGGACGTGATGCGGGAGGCCGAGCGAGTTCCGGCCCTCGGCCCATCGCCGCAGCGGGCTGTCCGCCGCTTCGCCGACGTGATGGTCGCGCTGCGGGAGCACGCGGACGCGAACGACGGCTCAGTTCCAGTGTCCGACCTGCTGCAGGCGGTCCTCGACGAGACCGGTTACCTCGAGGCCCTGCGGGCCGAGCGGACGATCGAGGCCGAGGGACGGGTCGAGAACCTCGACGAGCTGGTGGGGGTCGCGCAGGAGTTCGACGCCAACCGGGTCGTCGAGGGACCCACCGACGTGCGCTCCCTGGAGGAGTTCCTCGCCCAGATCTCCCTCTACACCGACCAGGACGCGATGAAGAGCGATGAGAGCCTGTGCACGCTGATGACCCTCCACAACGCCAAGGGCCTGGAGTACGACTCGGTCTTCTTGATCGGCTGCGAGGAGGGCGTCTTCCCGCACATGCGCTCGATCGAGGAGGGCAATCTCGAGGAGGAGCGCCGCCTCTGCTATGTCGGGATCACCCGGGCCCGGAAGCGCCTGTACATGACCTACGCGCGGCGCCGCAGCCTTCACGGCGGTCGCGGCTACAACCTGCCGTCGCGGTTCCTCGCCGAGATCCCCGAGGAGCTGCTCGAGCGTGAGGCGACCTCGGTACCGACCGGCTGGGCGCGCGGTGCGGCGCTTGGCGGCCTCGGCGCGCCGCAGCGCCCCGAGCCCCATGCTGTTCCGCTGGCCTTCGAGATCGGCGCAGACGTCGTTCACGCCACGTTCGGCGAGGGCGTCGTCACTGGCACAGAGCCCGGCGGCGTGATCGTGGTGCGGTTCGCGGAGGACGCGACGGAGCGCAAGCTGATGGCCGACTACGCGCCCTTGCGCAGGGCGAGCTAGGTCTGTCGGATGAGCGCCAAGATCATCGACGGCAAGGCGGTCGCCGCCCAGGTCCGTGCCCGGGTTGCTGACGGCGTGCGGGAATTCGCCGACGCTCGCGGCGGGCGGGTGCCGGGTCTCGCGACCGTTCTGGTCGGCGAGGACCCGGCATCCCAGGTGTACGTCGGCAGCAAGCGCAAGCGGACCGAGGAGGTCGGCATGCGCTCGATCCACCACGTCCTCGATGACTCGACGTCGCAGGACGAGCTGCTCGCGCTGATCGACGAGCTGAACGCCGACGACGCCGTCGACGGCATCCTGGTGCAGCTCCCGCTTCCGGACGCGCTCGACCAGGACGCCGTGGTGGACATGATCGATCCGGGAAAGGACGTGGACGGCCTCACCGCTCACGTCGCCGGGCTTCTCGCCCAGGGCCGCCCGGGACTCGTGCCGTGCACGCCGCAGGGCGTGGTGGAGCTACTGCGCCACGCGGGTGTGGAGGTCGAGGGCGCCGACGCGGTCGTCCTGGGTCGTTCGATCCTGGTCGGCCGCCCGCTCGCGAGCCTGCTCCTGAACGCGAGCGCCACCGTCACCGTTTGCCATTCCCGCACCCGCGATCTCCCGGGGGTCTGCCGGCGTGCCGACATCCTGGTGGCGGCCGTGGGCTCGCCGCGGATGGTCAAGGCGGGTTGGGTGAAGCCCGGCGCCGCGGTCATCGACGTCGGCATCAACCGCACCGACGCAGGGCTCGTGGGCGACGTGGAGTTCGAGGCCGTGAAGGAGGTCGCAGGGGCGCTCACGGCGGTGCCGGGCGGGGTCGGCCCGATGACGATCGCCATGCTGCTCGCCAACACTCTCAGGGCCGCGACCATCCGCGCGGAGCGCGAAGCGGCCGCATCCAAGTCCTAGCGCCGGAGTGGGCGTCGCCGGCGACCAGCTCGCCGTCCTCTACGACCGTGACTGTGGGTTCTGCAAATGGGCCCTCGACAAGATCCTGGTCTGGGATCGCCGCCGCCGGCTTCGCCCCGTGGCGATCCAGAGCGAGGAGGGGCAGCGCCTGCTCGCCGCCATGCCTGCGGAGGAGCGGCTCGCGTCGTGGCACCTGATCGCGGACGGCGAGTTGCGGTCGGCCGGCGAGGCGGCGCCGCCGCTCTTTGCGGCGCTCCCGGGCGGCCGGCCGCTCGCTGCGCTCCTGCGGGCCTTCCCGCGGCACACGGAGCGCGCCTACGGCTGGGTGGCGGAGCACCGCGAGCTCCTGGCGCGGCTGCTTCGAATCGACGCCTCATGCGAGCTGCGCCGCTGAGCCTGCACGACCGGATCCGCAAGTTGCGATCCGCCGCATCTCCGGTATAGGCTCCCGCTGCCAATTGGACTTCACCGTTCTGAACCGGGGGGAGAGGATCGCCGGGCTGGCCGGAGTCCTCTTGATCCTGATCATGTTCATCTTCGACTGGTTCGGCGTGAAGGTGGGCGTGAACCAGTCCGAGAGCCGCGACGCATGGGGGTCCTACGGCTTCACTGACATCCTCCTGTTCATCACTGCTCTCGCCGCGATCGCCCTGGCGCTTCTCGCGGCCTCGGACGTCGAGGTCGGCCTTCCGGTCGCGATGAGCGCGATCGTGACCGCATTGGGGATCCTCTCGCTGATCCTCGTGATCATCAGCCTCATCAGTCCGCCGAGCTTCCTGCCGGCGTCGCCGCCGGGCCTCGACTACACCGTGAAGATCGGCGCCTGGCTGGGCATGATCGCCACCGCCGCGGTGACGTTGGGCGGCTACCTGGCGATGCAGGAGGAGGGCACCTCGTTCGCCGATGAGGCCGAGCGATTCCGCGGCGACAGGACCCGCGGTACAGGGGGGCCGGGCGCGGGCCCGCCTCAGCCACCGTCCAGCCCGCCGCCACCGGGCAGCGACACATAGAGAGCTTCCGGGAACGGTCCCGGGGGAGGAGAGGTTCACGCGACGGCCGCCCACGAGGCGGCCGTCGCTTCGCTCAGGCGAGGCGCCCGGCGATCTGCCGCGCGACGCGCGAGGCCATCGCGACGATGGTCATCATCGGGTTGACGCCGATCGAGCTCGGGAGGAGGGTTCCGTCGGCGACGTAGAGCCCGGACGCGCCGTGCACGGCGCCGTCGGTGCCCACCACCCCGCGCGCCGGGTCGGCATCCATCCGCGCCGTGCCCATCGGATGGAACGCCTCGAGGCGCAGCGCCGAGGGTGGCGGGGGAGAGGCTTCGAGGTCGGCGATCCGGCCGCTGGTGAGGGTCGGGATCCCGGCGATCTGCGGGTAGACCTCCTTCGCACCGGCCGCGTACAGAAGGTCGGCGGCTCTGGCGATCCCGAACACGAGGCGCCGCGCATCGTGGTTCGTGAGCCGGTACGTGACTCGTAGGGAGCCGTCTCCGGCGAGGCCGACCCGACCCGCCGAGCGGTCGGACAGGTGGACGCCGGTGGAGGCGATGTGGTCGTAGGCGCGAACCCGTTCGTGGTGCGCGCGCCCCGTGCCGGGCAGCCACTGCGCGCCGAAGGCAAGCGGCGTGAACGTCGCCTCCATGAGGATGCCCTGCGGCTCCCACTCGGTCACCGCGTAGCTCTGCATCACGCCCTTCCAGCCGCGGACTTCCTCGTCGAACCGCGCGCCGACCCAGCAGGCAGGGTGGATTCGCAGGTTGCGCCCGAGCTCGCCGCTCCGGGAGCGAAAGCCGGATCGCAGCAGGAGCTCGGGTGTGCCGAACGCCCCGCCGGCCACGACGACCGCGCGCCTCGCGCGGACCGCGTGCACCCTCCTCCTGCCGTCGACCATGGCGACGCACTCCACGCCCGTGGCCCGGTCGTCGTCGAACGCCACGCTGCGCGCATCGACGCCGGCCCGAACCCGGGCTCCGGCGGCGACGGCGCGCGGCAAATATGAGACATGCATCGCCCGCTTCGCGTCCAGCCGGCACCCCGAGGGGCACGAGCTGCACTGAAAGCAGCTCCCGGCGTTGCGCCGAAGCGGCTCGTGGCGGACGCCCAGCGCCTCGGCACCATCGCGCAGGAGCTGGCCGTTTCGCCCCATCCGCTGGGGGTCGACCGGCCGCACCCACATGACTTCCTCGGCCTCGGCATAGTCGCCGGCGAGCTCGGTGGCCCAGGCGATCCCGTGCTCGTCTCGCCAGGCCGCCAGCATGTGGGCGGGAGCGCGAAAGCAGGTGCCCGAGTTGATCACGGTCGTTCCGCCGACCGCTCGCCCCACCGGCGTCGGGATCGCCGGTCGCCCCTCGGCGATCGTCAGGCCGCCGTCGCGGTAGAGTGCGCGCAACGCCTCGAGCGGCTCGTCCGGATACGTGGTGCTGTCCAGGTACCGGCCCGCCTCCAGGACGACGACGTCGAGCCCTGCCTCGGCAAGGATCGCGGCGCACACGGCCCCGCCCGCGCCCGAGCCGACGATCGCGACGTCGCACTCCTCGCCACCCACCGGCGGGCGCAGGTCGCCGAGGTCCCGGGGCGCGTCGGCGAGCGGCGACGTTCCGTCCGTCACCGCGCAGCTCACCTCATACCCGACGGCCTCGCGAACGCGCACGTCGTTCGCATAGCCGAGCCCGGCGAGGACCTTCAGGAACATGAGCAGGTCCGCCACGAACGGCAGGCGCGAGCGCTCCAGGCGCGTGAGCAAGCCCTGGCGCGCGTCGAGGCTCGCTCTGCTGAAGCGCCAGGGGAACGGCAGGAGCTCGAGCGCCCACAGCGCGAGCTTGACCTGGCGCACGGGCCGGTTGGGCAGTCCCGTCAAGAAGCTCTCGATCGGATTGACGACGTCGATCGCGCCATCCGGCTCAGGCTCGCCACCTCGCCTCGGGCCCGCGGCCGGGGGAAGCCCCTCGACGCCGGGCGCCATCGCCTGTGCGAACGCGGCGAGGATGTGACGCTCGGCGGCCCGAAGCCCCGGGGCGCGCCTTCAGGATGGAGCCGCAGGCTGGCCGATCCTGGCCGCGACCGCCCACAGCAGCAGGGCGACGCCGACCAAGAGCCCATCCACGATGAAGTTCACGAGATAGATGAAGACGTCGCTCGAGAAGGCGAAGAAGCCGAGCGCCGCAAGCGACGACGCGGCCTTGCCGGCAGCGAGCACCAGTAGGAGCGGGCGGTAGCGCACGACGTCCGCCTGAACCACCAGGCAGATCCCGGCGATCACGACCATGTACGCGAACCCGAGCGCGAGCCAGAATCTCTCGACCGTCTCGGGCGCGCGGGTGAAGCTCCCGATGTCGTCACCCAGGTCGGAGATCACGTCCAGGACGTCGTTGGGGGCGGCGATGAAGAGGATCCCGACGAGCGCGAAGCTCGCCGCCAGCAGGCGGAGGTTGCCGACGACGAATCGCTCCGCCCGGGCACCGGTCATGAGCGGGCGTGATCCTATCCGCACCCGGAGCGCAACCTAGAATCAGCCATCCATGATCGATCGCGACCAGGTGCTCCACGTTGCGCGGCTCGCGCGCCTCGAGCTCACCGAGGCCGAGCTCGAGCGGATGGCAGGCGAGCTCTCGACGATCCTGGGCCACGTGGAGCGGATGAACGAGCTCGACCTGGACGGCGTCGAGCCGACCACCCACGTAGTTCAGCTCGAGAACGTCCTGCGCCTGGACGAGCCGCGGCCGAGCTGGCCGCGCGAGCAGATCCTCGAGCCGGCGCCTGACCCGGACGAGGGCGCGTTCCGGGTCCCGTCGCCGCAGGCATGAACCTCCTCGAGCTGACCGCCGGGCAGGCGCTCGAGCGCATCGCCGCTGGCGAGCTTTCAAGCGAGGAGTATTTCGACGCCTACGCCGAGGCCGCCGCGGCCGACGAGCTTGGCGCATATCTCTGGCGGGCCGAGCCGGGATGGGGCAACGGCGCGGCGGATGGCCCGTTGCGCGGGGCTCCCGTTGCCGTCAAGGACATCTTCTGTACCAAGGGCATTGAGAGCACCGCGGGCTCCCGCATTCTCGAGGGCTACCGGCCACCCTACACCGCGACGGCGGTGCGCAAGCTGTCGGAGGCCGGCGGGCGGGTGCTGGGCAAGACCAACATGGACGAGTTCGCGATGGGATCCTCGAACGAGAATTCGGGCTTCGGCCCGGTGCGAAACCCCTGGGATCCTGAGCGCGTGCCCGGGGGGTCCTCCGGCGGCTCGGCGGCGGCCGTGGCGGGAAGGCTCGCGCCGTGGGCCATCGGCACCGATACCGGTGGCTCGATCCGCCAGCCTGCCTCGCTATGCGGTGTCGTCGGGCTCAAGCCCACCTACGGCGCGATCTCGCGCTACGGGATGATCGCCTTCGCGTCGTCGCTCGACCAGTGCGGTCCCATCACCCGCGACGTGACCGACGCCGCGATCCTCCTGCGGGCGATGCAGGGCCGCGACCCCTGCGACTCGACGTCGGTGGGGATCGACGCCGGGGTGGAGCTTCCCTCCCGAACGGATCTCTCGGGCATACGCTTCGGCGTCCCGCGCGAGCTCTCGGCCGACGCCGAGGGGATCGAGCGGGGGGTTACGGACGTGTTCGAGCGCACGCTCGGGCTGATCAGGGAGCTGGGAGCCGAGGTCGACGCATGCGAGCTCCCGCACTCCGCCCACGGCCTCTCCGCCTACTACGTGCTCGCTCCTGCGGAGGCGTCGGCGAACCTCGCGCGCTACGACGGCGTTCGCTACGGACTTCGCGCCGGATCAGCGGTTGAGGTGCAGGGCGGGCTGGGGGATGGCGTGCCCCCCGCCGAGACCGCGCTCATCTCGATGTACGAGCGAACGCGAGCCAAAGGCTTCGGCACGGAGGTGAAGCGCCGCATCATGCTCGGGACCTATGCCCTTTCCTCCGGCTACTACGAGGCCTACTACGGGCGCGCCCAGCGTGTTCGCACCAAGATCGCGCAGGACTTCGCCGCCGCGTTCGAGCGTTTCGACTACCTCGTGACGCCGACGTCGCCCACCGTTGCATTCAAGCTCGGCGAGCGCGCCGCGAATCCGCTCGCGATGTACATGTCGGACTACTGCACCGTGCCGATGCCGCTGGCCGGGCTGCCGGCGATCTCGATCCCCGCCGGCCTCGCTGAGCCGGGTGGTGGGGGCCCGCAGCTTCCGGCCGGACTACAGATCACGTCACCGGCGTTCACCGAGTCGGGCCTTTTGGACGCCGCCTACGCGATCGAGCAGGCGCTCGGCTTCGACGCCGCGCCGGGGGGAAGCTCGTGATGGCGCTCCCGAGCCGGTACGAGGCCGTCATCGGGCTGGAGATCCACGTCCAGCTCTCCACGAAGACGAAGATGTTCTGCGGCTGCGCGCTCTCGTTCGGGGACGAGCCGAACCTCCACACGTGCCCCGTCTGCCTGGCCCACCCTGGGACGCTCCCCACCGCGAACGAGCAGGCCGTCCGCTACGCGCTTCAGATCGCGCTGGCGCTGGAGTGCGACGTGGCCCCGCGCTCGATCTTCCACCGCAAGAACTACTTCTATCCGGACAGCCCGAAGGGGTACCAGATCAGCCAGTACGACATCCCGCTGGCCAGAGGTGGCAGGCTGAGCGACGTCCGCATCCACCGCGTCCACCTGGAGGAGGACGCGGCGAAGATGATCCACGTCGGCCGGTCGGGCCGCATCCACGGCTCCGCCCAGTCGCTCGTGGACTTCAACCGCGGCGGCACCCCGCTGGTCGAGATCGTCACCGAGCCCGACCTGGGGAGCCCCGAGGAGGCGCGCGAGTGGGCTCAGCTCCTGCGGACGACGATCAAGCAGCTCGGCGTCTCCGACGTGAACATGGAGGAGGGGAGCCTGCGGGTCGACGCGAACGTGTCGGTGCGCCCTGCCGACGCCGGGGAGCTCGGCACCAAGACGGAGCTCAAGAACATGAACAGCTTCCGGTTCCTCGAGCGGGGAATCGCCGCGGAGCTCGAGCGCCAGGCCGAGCTCCTGGACAGGGGGGAGGAGGTGGTCCAGGAGACGTTTCACTTCGACCCGCGGACGGGCTCGCTCACGCCGCTGCGGTCCAAGGAGTACGCCCACGACTACCGGTACTTCCCCGAGCCCGACCTCGTTCCGCTCGCGCCGACCGAGGAGATGATCGCCGAGGCGGGCGCCGCGCTACCGGAGCTGCCGGCGCGGCGGCGGGAGCGCTACGAGGCGGAGCTCGGCCTGCCGCCCGACGCCGCGCGCCAGCTCGCATTCGATGCCGAGCTCGCGGAGTTCTTCGAGCGGGCCCTGGAGGCGGCCGACGGTGCCGAGCCCCGCACGATCGCCCTCTGGGTGACCGGCGAGCTGGTCGCGAGGCTCCGGGAGGCCAGCGACGGGGAGGCGGACCCCGCGACCTCCAACGTCACTCCGCAGGCGCTCGCATCGCTGGCCGCGATGGTGGAGTCCAGGCAGGTGACGACCGGCGCCGCGCGCCAGGTTCTGGCGACGCTGGTTGCGGAGGGCGGTGACCCGGCCGCAATCGTTGAACGCGAGGGGTTGGCGCCGATGTCGGACTCGGGCGAGCTGGAGGCGATCGTGGCGGCGGCCATCGAGTCCGAGCCGGCTGCCGCCGAGAAGGTTCGGGCGGGCAATCCCAAGGCCATCGGCCCGATCGTCGGGGCGGTGATGCGGGAGACGAAGGGCCGCGCAGACGGGGCCGAGGTCACGCGCCTGATCCGCGAGAAGCTCGGCGTCGGCTGATGGCCTGGAACATCGTCATTGCCGCCGGCGGGTTCGGGGGAGTCTCCGCGGCCCCGCATTTCGAGTGATCCCCGGCAAGCCGCGCGTACGCGACAATTGACCCATGGCCGGCGGCGCCTACGTCCTCATCGCCCTCACCTTCGGCATCGCGACCGGCGTGATCGGCCGCGCGAAGGGGAGCTCGTTCTTCATCTGGTTCCTGGTCGGCGCGGTGGTTCCGGTGATCGGGCTGATCGTCGTGATCCTCTATCGGGCGGACACCGAGGAGCCGGAGCGCCGCTGCCCCACCTGCGGCAAGCGGCTCAAGCTCTACGTCCAGGTCTGCCCGGGCTGCGGCGCCGACCTCTATCTGCCGGAGCCATCAGAGGTGCGGGACCGCGGCGCTACCGCAACCAGGCCCTGACGATCGCGTTCGCGAACCCCAGGCCGTAGCGCACGACGGCGGGCTTCTTCGAGTGCCCATGGAGGCGGCGCGCCACGGTCACCGGCACCTCCTTCGCGGGGATCCCCCGCTTGATCGCCTCGATTAGGAACTCCGAGGTGTGGAACTGCTCCTGTGTCAGCACGAGCTGGGGAAGGACGTCGGCGCGCACGGCGCGGTAGCCGTTGGAGCAGTCGCTCACCTTGGCGCGCGTGATCAGCGACACCAGCCGGTTGAAGAACACGATTCCGAGCTCGCGGGCATAGTGGTTGGGCTCGGCCTCGCCGAGGATGCGGGAGCCGTGCGCGACGACGACCTCGCCGGAGAGGACGGGCTCGACGAGTCGCTCCATCTCCGACGGCAGGTGCTGGCCGTCGGCGTCCAGAGTCACCACGATTTCGGCTCCGGAATCGGCGAGGAGCCGGTAGCCCGTCCGCAGCGCGGCGCCGCCGCCGCGGTTGATTAGATGGCGAGCGACGACAGCGCAGTGCTCGGCGGCGATGTCGGGGGTGCCGTCGCGCGAGCCGTCGTCCACCACCAGCACGGCGGTCTCTATCCCGCACACCGACTCGGGAATCCGGTCGAGCACCCAGCCGATGTTCTCCGCCTCGTTGTAGGCGGGGATGAGGACCCCGATCTTGTCGCGGAAGCGCGCGGGGTACCCGTTCATCCGGAACTGCTCCCAGGCGAGTCCCTCGAGGACGCCGGAGAGCTCGCGGGTGATCCGCGATCCCTGCGAGAGCGCCCGGATGACCAGCAGAAAGAGGATCAGGATCGCGAACACGGCCACGCCGACGATCCGCGTGCCGTTGGAGCGCTTGAACGAGAACGCCTCGAGGATGGCGTCGAGGAGCTGCGTTCCCGCGACGACCGCGAGGCCGAGCGCGATCGCGACCAGGATGATGACGTCGATGTTGCGAAGCGCCCGGCGGCGGGCGATCGCAAACACCGCGACGGCGGCGGCGATCGCGAGTCCGGTGATACGGATCGCCGTCAACTCGGGCGGGAACAGATTTGCCTGCAAGGCCACGGATTCCACGGCGGCCAGAGAATAGATGCCGCCCTCGGCGCAATCCGCGCGTGGATGCAGACCCGGTGGAGCTGCGCTGGTTCGTCCGCTACCCTCGCGCGATCATGAGAGTCCTGATTCTGGGGGGCGACGGGTACCTCGGCTGGCCGACCGCGATGCGGTTCTCCGCGCGAGGCCATGAGGTCTCGGTCGTCGACAACTTCTCGCGGCGGCGCTGGCACACCCTGCACTCCACCGATTCGCTGACGCCGATCCGCTCGCTGGCTGACCGGATCGACGCTTGGAGAGAAGCCTCGGGCAGGGAGATCCGCGCGTTCGTGGGCTCGATCGAGGACGGCAAGTTCCTCGATCGTGTGATCGCCGAGACCCTCCCGGAGACCGTCATCCATTACGGGGAGCAGCCCTCGGCGCCGTACTCGATGAAGTCGCGCGCCACCGCGGTCGAGACGCAGTACACGAACGTCATCGGGACGCTCAACCTGCTCTTCAGCCTGCGTGATCAGGTTCCCGACTGCCACCTCGTGAAGCTGGGCACGATGGGCGAGTACGGGACGCCCAACATCGACATCGAGGAGGGCTTTATCGATATCGAGCACAAGGGCCGCATGGACACGCTGCCGTTCCCGAAGATGCCGGGCTCCCTGTATCACCTCTCGAAGGTGCACGACTCCCACAACATCCACTTCGCCTGCCGGGTCTGGGGCCTGCGCGCAACCGACCTCAACCAGGGGGTCGTCTACGGGATCGAGACGGAGGAGTCGGCGGCCCACGAGCGCCTCATCACTCGCTTCGACTACGACGAGTACTTCGGGACGGTGCTCAACCGATTCTGCGTCCAGGCCGTGATCGGGTATCCGCTGACGGTCTACGGGGAGGGCGGCCAGACGCGCGGGTTCCTGAACATCCGCGACACCCTCCAGTGCGTCGAGCTGGCGGCCGAGAACCCGGCCGATCTCGGAGAGTTCCGGGTGTTCAACCAGTTCACGGAGCAGTTCTCAGTGGCGGAGCTGGCGGACCTCGTCAAGCGAAGCGGCGCCGAGCTGGGGTACGAGGTCCAGGTCCAGAGCTACCCGAATCCCAGGATCGAGGCGGAGCGCCACTACTACAACGCCGCCAACACGAAGCTGATTGACCTCGGGTTGAAGCCCCGCTATCTCGGCGAGGAGCTTGTGCGCTCGATGCTCAAGATCATCCAGCGCTACAAGGGCCGCGTCATCGAGCGCGCGATCCTGCCGCGGACTCGCTGGAGGCCCGGGGAGCTCGAGGGCGCGGTCGAGGGGCCGCTCCGGCCCCGCTCGGAACGCATTCCGGAATAGCCATCTGATAGACGTGCCGGCGCTTTGCGCTGGGACTGGGACAGGTCGGCATCGCGCGCCTACGCGGCGATCGCCGCCGCGCTCGTGATTCTGCTGCCGCCGGCGGGGCTCGCGGCGGCCCAGCGCCCCACCTGCCTGGGCCGGGCCGCGACGATCGTCGGTACGAATCACTCGAACCACATCGACGGCACCCCGAACCGTGACGTAATCGTCGCCAACGAGGGCAACGACACCATCGTCGGGGACGGCGGTGCGGACGTGATCTGCGGTGGCCGGGGGCGCGACGTCATCACTGCCGGCGCCGGCAACGACCGACTCGTCGGCGGCGGCGGGGACGACCGGATCGAGGGCAAGCGGGGGAATGACCTGATCGTCGGCGACGACGTTAGCCTCGCCGGGAGCGCGATCGCCGCCACGGGAAGGGACACCATCGGCGGAGCGGGCGGCGCCGACCTCGTGATCGGCGACAACTACGGGGAGGTGGCTACGGGGGCCAGCCACGACGATCTCCGGGGCACCGGCGGACGCGACCGCGTGATCGGCGACAGCGCGGTGACTGGGAGTGGCAAGGCGGAGGGTGGCGCTCCCGACCACCTGACGGGCGCCGCCGGCCACGATCTCGTTGTCGGCGGCAGCTTCTCGCCAAGTGGGCAGGCGATCGGCGGCGGCCGGGACAATGTCAGCGGCGGCCCGAAGGGCGATCAGCTCATCGGGGACAGCTACACACGCTCAGGTGTCGCGATTGGGTCAGGCAACGATCGCTTGCACGGGCTGGCAGGGCCCGACACCCTTTACGGCGACAACCGGGCCACGAAACGGGAAGGACGGACGAGCGGCGGCGGGCTCGACCTGCTCACCGGTGGAGGAGGCAACGACCACCTCCACGGGGGGCCGAGGCAGGACCACTGCGCCGGGGGCGCCGGACGGGACACCGCACGCAAGTGCGGGGGGTATGTCTCCAGCGCGCGGTAGGCCTGGGGCTGCTGACCCCAATCTTGCTGCCTTCCCTGCGAACTAGTCACGGCGGTGTCCTGATCTGCCTCTGCCGAAGCACCCTGTGCCTCGGCCCTACAATCACTGGCCCATGCGGGCCGCGGACGCATTGTGTGAGGCGCTCAAGGCCGAGGGTGTCGAACATGTCTTCGGCATCCCGGGCGGCGCCAACCTGCCGGTCTACGACGCGATCTACGACGCCGACCTGATCCACATCCAGTCGCGCCACGAGCAGGGCGCCGGCCACGCGGCCGAGGGGTACGCCAAGGCCTCGGGGCGCGTCGGCGTCGCATTCGCCACGTCGGGCCCCGGTGCCACGAACCTCGTCACGGCGATAGCCGACGCGATGATGGACTCGGTGCCGACCGTTTTCATCACGGGCCAGGTCCGAACCGAGCTGATCGGCACGGACGGCTTCCAGGAGGCCGACGTCACCGGGATCACCCTGCCGATCGTCAAGCACTCGTTCCTGGTCACGGACCCGCGGCAGATCCCCGCCTACATCCACCAGGCGTTCCACATCGCGGCGACGGGGCGACCGGGTCCCGTGCTGGTGGACGTCCCCCAGGACCTCTCGCGCGCCGACATCGAGTACGAGCCCGCCGAGGGGCCGCCGAATCTGCCTGGCTACAAGCCGCCCACCGAGGGCAACATCAAGCAGATCCGCCTCGCGGCGAAGGCGCTCGCCAACGCCCGCCGGCCGGTCATCTACGCGGGCGGCGGGGTCGTCAACGCCAACGCATCACAGGAGCTGATCGACTTCGTCACCTCCGACCGGTTCCCGATCACGCTGACCGTGATGGGCCTGGGCGCTTTCGGAGCGCCGCACGACCAGTGGCTCGGAATGCTCGGCATGCATGGCACCCGTGCGGCGAACTACGCGATGGACAGCGCCGACCTGATCATCGCGATCGGCGCCCGGTTCGACGACCGCATCACGGGGAAGCTCTCGCAGTTCGCGCCGCGCGCGAAGTTCGTGCACGTCGACGTCGATCCCGCTGAGATCTCCAAGAACGTCCCCGCCCACATCCCGATCGTGGGCGACGCTAAGGATGTCCTGCCGAAGCTGACGCGGGAGTACCGGGCGCTCAAGGCCGACTCGTCCCGCCTCGACGAGTGGTGGGAGCAGATCCGCGGCTGGCAGGCGGACTATCCGCTTAGGTACGAGGACTCCAAGGACTCGGTGATCAAGCCCCAGTTCATGGTCGAGGCTCTGTACGAGGCCACGGAGGGAAACGCGATCATCACGTCCGACGTCGGCCAGCACCAGATGTGGGCGGCGCAGTACTACCACTTCAAGCGTCCCCGCCAGTGGATCAACTCCGGCGGCCTGGGGACGATGGGGTTCGGTCTGCCCGCTGCGCTCGGGGCGAAGGTCGCGTGCCCGGACGAGACTGTGGTCTGCCTCGCCGGCGACGGCAGCCTCGTCATGGTGTGCCAGGAGTTCGCGACCGCTGCGAACCACGACATCCCCGTGAAGGTCTTCCTGATGAACAACGGCTACATGGGCATGGTCCGCCAGTGGCAGGAGCTGTTCTGGGAAGGTCGCTACAGCGCCGTCGAGCTCGGCGACAGCCCGGACTGGGTCAAGCTGGCCGAGGCCTTCGGCTGGACCGCGATCCGCTGCGACGACAAGCGCGCGCTGACCGACCGGATGCGAACGGCGTTGGAGCAGGACGGGCCGGTGCTGCTCGACGTCCAGGTCGATCGCACCGAGAACTGCTTCCCGATGATCCCGGCGGGCGCCGCGGCCAGGGACATGGTTGGGTGAGCAGGTAGCAGGGAGCAGGTAGAGATGGAAGCCGGGACACCCGAACTCGTAAAGCTCGAAGACCTTCAAGCTGGGAAGGTCCTCACCGGTCGGAAGCACATTCTCTCCCTCCTGGTCGAGAACAAGCCGGGCGTGCTGGCGCGGATCGCGGGCCTCTTCTCCCGCCGCGGGTTCAACATCGACACTCTGGCGGTCGGGCCGACCGAGGACCCCGACGTCTCGCGGATCACGCTCACCCTCGACGGCGCCGTCCACCCGATCGACCAGGTCACCAAGCAGCTCCACAAGCTCGTCAACGTCATCAAGATCCGCGACATGGAGCCGGATCAGACGATCGCCAGGGAGATGGCGCTCTTCCGGGTCCAGGCCGGCGTCGAGAACCGCACCGACATCCTGCAGTTCGCGGAGATCTTCAAGGCCAAGGTCGTGGATGTCTCACGGCGCACGCTCACGATCGAGGTCACGGGGTCGACCGAGAAAGTCGACGCCTTCGAGCGGATGATCCGGCCGCACGGACTGATCGAGATGGCCCGCACCGGCGAGGTCGCGATCACCCGCTCGCGCCCCGACCAGTAGTGATCGAGGCGGCCGAAGCGCTCGGTTCGCTCGAGTCGCTACTGGCGCGCGCGGGCAGCCGCCGCCGACTGGTCAGCGTCACCGCCGAGGTCGATGTCGACGATCCGGCGGCGGTCGCCTTCGCCTCCCGGCGGGCGGATGACCGCTGGTTCTGCTGGGAGCAGCCGGACCGGGGTGGCTTCGCGCTTGCCGGCCTAGGAACCGCGCGCGAAGTGGTCTCGCGCGGCCCCCGCCGCTTCCAGGATGTTGCGGCGGCGTGCGCCGTCGCCTTGCGCGGCCGGTCACACGACGAGCCGCCGGATCTTCCCGCTGGATCGGGCCCCGTCTGGGTCGGGGGCTTCGCGTTCGACGCCGACGGTGGCCGGGAGGCCACGTGGGCATCGTTTCCGCCGGCGCTGATGGTCCTTCCCGAGCTCCTCCTCCACCGCGAGGGCGTGCAGGCGCACCTGACCCTGTGCGCGATGAGCGACCCCGCGGCCGATCCGCGGGAGACGGCCGCTGACCTCGCCGCCCGCGTTGCGGGCCTTCGCGACCGCCCGCTGCCCCTGCCGGATCCGCACCCGACCGGCGCCGCGCGCATCGCGAGCGCTCAGCCGCCGGAGCTCTTTGAGCGGTCGGTCGCCGCCGCGATCGCGCGGATCCGCGGCCACGAGCTGGAGAAGGTGGTCCTCGCGCGTGAGGTGGTGGTGGAGGCGCCCCAGGCCCACAATGCGGCCGCCATCTTCGGCGCGCTGCGCGAGCTCTTTCCGAGCTGCTTTTGCTTTTGCTCCGGATCGCCCCAGGGAGCGCTCGTCGGCGCCAGCCCCGAGCTCCTCATCCGGCGCTCCGGGGCGAGCGCCGCCACGGTCGGCCTCGCCGCATCGACCCGCCGCAGCGCCGACCCGGCCGTCGACGACCATCTGGGCGAGCAGCTCCGCCGCTCCGAGAAGGAGCGCCGCGAACACGCGATCGTCGTGCGGCGCATCGAGCGCTCCCTTCGACCTCACTCGGTGTGGGTGGAGGCGGCGCCGGAGCCGGAGCTCGTCAAGGTCGCGAACATCCAGCACCTGGGTACGCCCATCCACGCGCAGCTCGCCGAACCCCTGTCTGCGATCGAGCTCGCGGGGTGGCTGCATCCGACGCCCGCGGTCGGTGGTGAGCCGCGCGAGGCCGCGTTGCGGGCGATCGCGGAGCTCGAGGGGCTCGACCGCGGCTGGTACGCCGGGCCCGTCGGCTGGATGGACGCGGCCGAGGACGGCGAGTTCTGCGTCGCGCTTCGCTCCGCCCTCCTACGGGACCGGTTCGCGCACCTCTACGCGGGCGCCGGAATCATCGGCGCCTCGGATCCCGCGGCCGAGCTCGCCGAGACCGAGGTCAAGCTCGACGCGCTGCTGCCGCTGGTGGCCGGCTGAGGGCCTCATCGGCGCGGGCGGCGATCCGCCGGTGCAGCTCGACGTTGCGGCGGCGAGCGACGGGGACATCGATGATCCCGGCCTCGAGCTCGGCGGCATCGCGCAGGTCGTCGACCGTGCGGATCGCGACGTACGGGAGGTCGTACAGGGCTGACACGCGCTCCGGCTCGATCCCCAGCGGCGTGCCGAGGATCGCCTCGAACTCCTCGCGCCCGACCTGGTCGGCCTGGGGCAGGAACTCGAAGATGCCGCCGCCGTTGTTGTTCAGCACCACGATCCGGATCGGCGAGGTCGCATACCGGATCGTCGCGAGGCCGTTCATGTCGTGGTAGAGACCCAGGTCGCCGGTGACGACCCACGTCGTCTGCCCTGTCGCGACGCCCGCTCCGATCGCCGAGGAGATCAGTCCGTCGATGCCGTTGGCGCCGCGGTTGCAGAGGAACCTGACCTCCGCCGCGCTGGGCGCCACGAATGCCTCGCAATCGCGGATCGGCATCGACGACGCGACGTAGACCAGGTCGCCGTCTGCATAGAGGCGCCCAAGGGCGGCGTGGACGCCGGGCTCGGTCGGCTCGTCGAGCTCGGCGAGCGCCGCCTGGATCGCCGCTGTGGCGCGTGCATTGGCACCGATCCACGCCGTCGTCCACCCGTCGCTTCCACGACGACCGCCGATGCGGTGGGCGAGGTTTTCCGCGAGGAGCCGCGGATCGGCGCGGACCACCGTCTCGGCTCGCCGGAAGGGCTCGTTCCAGCGCCCGTACGGGTCGACGACCACGTGGCGCAGCCGGGGCAACGAGGCGAGCCAGGTGCGCAGGGTCTTGCTCGTGGGCATGTCGCCGAAGCGGATCACGAGATCGGGCACCAGCTCGGCGGGACGCGAGCGCGCGATCGCGTCGTAGGTCCAAACCACGAGGTCTCGGTCGTGGGTTCCCGCGCGAAGCTGCGAGGTCGGCTCGGCCAGGATCGGATAGCCCGAGCGACGGGCGAGGGCGGCGACCGGCGTCGCCAGGGCGGGATCGGGCTGGCGGCCAGCGACGATCAGGCCTCGGGGCGAGGACGCGATCCGCCCGGCGATCTCGTCGAGCAGGGCGTCGTCGGCCCGGACGGGCGCGCCAACCACTGCCGTGAGCGGGCGCTCGCCCCGGCCGCGGAGCGCGAGCTCCGATGTCGCCGTCAGGTCGTCGGGGCGCGGTTCGGGGCCGAGCGGATCGCGCCAGGACAGGTTGAGGTGCACAGGGCCGGGCCGGGGATCGCCGCGCGCGGCGGCGTAGGCGCGGCACGCTACCGAGCGGTAGTGCAGGAGGCCCGCGTCGTCCGCGTCGTGGCTGCCAACTTCGCAGAACCACCTGACCGCGGACCCGTATAGCTTCAGCTGATCGATCGTCTGACCGGCCCCGATTCCCCGCAGCTCGGGCGGCCGGTCCGCCGTCAGGAGGATCAGGGGGACGCCCGCCTCATCGGCCTCGCACACGGCGGGGTGGAAATTGGCCGCCGCGGTGCCGGAGGTGGAGAGCACGGCCGCCGGCCGCGCGCTCGCCTGCGCCGCGCCGAGCGCGAAGTAGGCGGCCGAGCGCTCGTCCACGATCACCGCGACCTCGATCGCCGGGTGACGATGGAGCGCGAGCGCGACGGGCGTGGAGCGGGATCCGGGCGCCAGGGCTGCGTTGCGTACGCCGCAGCGGGCGAGCTCATCGACCAGCGCCGAAGCGAGCGCGGTGTTGCGGTTGGTGGGGTCCACCGGCGCGAACCGTACTCGTTAGGTGCGGCAGCGCTCGAGGGCCGCCTCGTCGATCTCAACGCCCAAGCCTGGCCCCTCGGGCAGGTGCAGCAGCCCGTCGTGGACCTCGCACTCGACCGCGGCGATCGTCTCCGCGAACAGGAGCTGCGTCGCGAGTCCGTGGGCCAGTTTGCCCCAGGGCGGAGGTGAGCGCAGCACCTGGGCCAGATGCGCGGCGGCCGCGATTCCGACCGGTCCGTCCAGCGCGCTCGACAGGTACACGGGCATCTCGCTCGCGATCGCCCGCGCCGGGTCGATCCCGCCGACCTTGGCGACCTTGACGGTTGCGAGCTGACAGGCGGCCAACTCGAGCGCTCGGCGAGCATCGTCGCGGCTCGCCACGCTCTCGTCCGCGGCGATCGGGATCGCGGTCTGGCCACGGACCACCGCCAGATCCTCCAGGTCCGCAGCGGGCTGCTCGGCGAGCTCGATCCCGTGGCGCTCCATCGCGGTCAGGCGAAGCACGGCCTCCCCGGGGTTCCAGACGCCGCCGGCGTCCACGCGTATGCGGGCATCCGCCCCAATCGCGTCGCGCACGGCCTCGACCTGGCCGACGTCACCGGGGACACCGACCTTGAGCTTGAAGGTCGAAAAGCCGCGCTCCGCCCAGCGTTCCGCGTCGGCGGCGACGGCCGCGGGCGGACCGGCCACCAGGGTGGCGTTGCATGTCACCGGACCCGCCGACTCTGATCCCAGCAGTTGCCATAGCGGCATTCCCTCGAGCTTCGCGACGAGGTCGAGGCGGGCGACCTCCACCCCGGCGCGCGCGGGCGGCGACATGGTCCTCGCGTCGAGCGGATCGCCAGGGGCGCCTTCGAGATCGGCCCCGACCAGCACGGGGGCCGCCGTTTCCTCGATCTCGCGGGCCAGCGCGGCGACGCCCGCCCCGCCGCGAAGCGACATCGCCACCGCCTCGCCAAGCCCCTCTGCCCCCTCGTCGGTGCGGAGGCGCACCAGCACGAGCTCGCGCCGCTCGAGGCGGCCGCGCGCGGTGACGTAGGGCTCCCGGAACGGGAGCGCGTACGGCACTGCCTCGACTGCGGCGATCATCATCGTCTAAGCGGCGATCAGCAGGCCCGCCGTCAGCAGGAGGCTGAACGCGGCGAGGAGGGTCCCGGTGCCGGCAAGGGCGCCGTTCAGGGCAGGGCCGTCGGTGCGCGTCATGACTGCGGTCAGCGGTCGGTGAACGAGGGGCGTGGCGAGGAAGACCAGGAGCGCCCACGCCGGGCCGCCGGTCGCCAGCAGGACCACGGGCACGGCGACGAAGGCGGCGGCGACCAGGGTGGCGTACAGGTTTCGCGTCCGCTGTCGGCCGAGGCGCACCGCCAGCGTCATCTTGCCCGCGCGCCGGTCGGTGTCGATGTCCCGCACGTTGTTGACGACGAGGATCGCCGTGGCGAGGAAGCCGATCGCCAGCGAGAGTCCGAACGGCAGCCAGTCGAGGCGCTCGAGCTGGACGTAGTAGGAGCCGTTCACCGCGACGATGCCGAAGAAGAGGAAAACGAAGATCTCCCCGAGCCCGGCGTAGCCGTAGGGGCGCGGCCCACCGGTGTAGAGCACACCCGCCAGGATCGACGCCGTGCCGACGATCAGGATGACGACGCCGGCCACCGTCGCGAGGTAGATCCCGGCGACGACCGCCACCGCGAACGCGATCCAGGTGGCGACTAGCACCCGCCGCGGCGCCACGAGGCCGGAAGAGGTGACGCGGACCGGCCCCAGCCGGTCCGCCACATCGGCGCCCCGCTTCGCGTCGGAGTAGTCGTTGGCCAGGTTGGTTCCGATCTGGATCAAGATGCTGCCGACGAGCGCAGCGAAGAACGCCGCCACCCCTGTCTCTTATACACATCT
>JBKPHA010000026.1:0-29766 GCA_046729615.1 Actinomycetota bacterium | reverse complement strand
CCCGAGCAGGGACAGCCCCAGCAGCGCGGCGGGAAACAGCGACATCAACGAGTAGTAGGTGAGCGCCGCGGCGTGATGGGTCATCTGATCGTCGTAGAACGACACCAGCGTCCGCTTGATCACGGCGACGGCCGAGCGCATGCGTCACGTGTACCCGCAGACGGAGTTCGTCCGCCCTCGCCGGCATGGACGACTAGCGGACCGGGTCGCTGTGGCCGTCGATCGCCCTGCGGCTTTGGCCGCTTGCAAATCAAAGTTTGGCATGGCAAACTCCATGTTTGTGGGAGTTTCAAAGCTCACCCGCAGGCGCTTGCTCGCCGGTGGTGCGGTCGCCGTGCCGGGGCTCGCCGCGCTGCACGAGCTGGTGCCCCACCAGGGGCTACACCGGGCGCTCGGAATGGGCGGCGGCGCGCACGCGGCGACGATGCCGCCGGGCCACGGAGCGGGGGGGAGCGGAATCGCCATGCACGATGGCTTCGGCTCGGCGGGTCGGGTCGATCACGGCGCCAACGGTTTCAACCCGAGCGAGCTCCTGCGCGACTTCGACTACGGTCGTACCAGCCGGCTGGCGAGCGGCCGCGTGCTGCGCGAGTGGACGCTGGTCGCCGGCGAGCACGAGGTCGAGGCGGCGCCCGGGGTCAGGTTCGCCGCCTGGTCCTACAACGGGCGCATCCCGGGCCCGACGCTCCGCTGCCGCGAGGGGGAGCGCCTCCGGATCCGGTTCGTCAACGGCGCCTCACAGCCGCACACGATCCACTTCCATGGCATCCACCCGGCGACGATGGACGGGACGCCGGGGATCGGCGAGGGCCGCGGTGGCGGGACGATCGGCGCCGGCGAGAGCTTCGCCTATGAGTTCGACGCCACTCCGTTCGGCGTCCACCACTACCACTGCCACATGATGCCGCTCGAAGAGCACATCCAAAAGGGCCTCTACGGGATGTTCATCATCGACCCCGCCCGGGGGCGTCCCGAGGCCGACGAGCTGGCGATGGTGCTGAACGGCTTCGACACCAACTACGACCGCTCGAACGAGCTCTATGCGGTCAACACAATCGCCTTTCATTACGTCGACGAGCCCGTCCGGGTGAAGCGCGGGGAGCTGGTGCGGATCTACCTCCACAACATTCTCGAGTTCGACCCGATCAACTCGTTTCACATCCATGCCAACTTCTTTCACTACTACCCGACCGGAACCTCGCTCGAGCCCACCGAATACACCGACACGGTGATGCAGGCCCAGGGGCAACGGGGGATCGCGGAGCTGCGCTTCCGGCATCCGGGCAAGTTCATGTTTCACGCCCACAAGTCCGAGTTCGCCCAGCTCGGATGGATGGGCTTCTTCGAGGTCAGCTGATGGAGGCCCGCGCCGAGGCGCAGCGAACGTCCCTGGGTCTTCGCGCCCCGGCGTGGCTTCTCGGCCTCTTACCGCTTGCGCTGATCGCCGCCGCAGTTGGTGTATTCGCCCTGCTCGGACCACCCGGGCTCGGCGATCGGTCTGGACCGCCGATAGAGGACCTGGCCGTGGAGCGCACCGTGCTTAGGCCCGGCGAGATCGAGCTCACGCTTAGAAATGACGGCCCCGATCCCGTGTCGATCGCTCAGGCCTCGATCAATGAGTCCTTCGTCCCCTTCAGCGCTTCCGACGACGGCCCGCTCGGTCGGCTCGGAGCTACCAGCCTGACGATCCCCTACGAATGGGTCGAGGGCGAGGCCTACGAGGTCTCGCTCCTGACCTCGACCGGGGCGACGATCACCCACGAGATCCCGGTGGCGGCCGAGACCCCGCAGGCAGACGTTGACTTTTATGGGCTGATGGCGCTCCTCGGCCTCTACGTCGGGGTGATCCCGGTCGGCCTCGGGATGCTGTGGCTGCCGTTCGTTCGCCGGATCGACCGCCGCTGGATTCGGGCGCTGATGGCGTTCACCATCGGGCTGCTCGCCTTCTTGGCGATCGACGCCGCGCTCGAGGGGCTTGAGATCGCCGCCGATGCGCCGAGAGCCTTCGGGGGGCCGGCGCTGGTCTTCCTCGGGGCGCTGAGCGCCTACCTCGCACTCGCCGGCGTCGACTCTTACCTCAGCGCTCGACGCCGTCGACCGGCCGCCGATTCCACCGCCGCCGAGCCCGATGGCCCGGCGCGGATGGGCGGCGCCTACCTGGCCCTCCTGGTCGCGATCGGGATCGGGCTCCACAACCTCGGTGAGGGACTCGCCGTTGGCTCGGCCTACGCGGTCGGCGCGCTCGCCCTCGGGGCGTTTCTGATCGTCGGCTTCGCGATTCACAACACGACCGAGGGACTCGCGATCGTCACCCCGCTGGCGTCGCGACGGCCGCCCCTTTTGCGGTTGGCGGCGCTCGGCCTGATCGCTGGCGCCCCGACGATCCTGGGGGCCTGGATCGGTGCCGCGGCGTTCAACCCGAGCCTGGCCGGGCTTTTGTTCGGAATCGGAGTCGGAGCGATAGCCCAGGTGATCTGGCAGCTGATCCCCGCAATCCGAGACTCGAGCGGCAGGGTGCTGAACCCGGGCGCGGTCGCCGGGTTGTTGGCGGGGATCGGGGCCCTTTACCTAACCGGACTCTTGGTATCGGTGTGATGGCGCGGCGGGCGGAGCCGGCGCTGGGTGCCGAGGGCCGGGCGCAGGGGGAGGCGCATTCGCATGCCCGGCGCCGCCACGGCCTCCACGGCTCGGCGGCGATCGAGGACTACGCGAAGGCGATCTTTGCCCTCGAGCAGCGCGCAGGGGCGCCCGTCTCGACCTCAGCACTCGCTGAGCGACTCGGTGTCTCGCCCGGATCCGTGACCGCGATGCTGGGCCGGATGGCCGAGCTGGGGCTCGTCGAGCACGAGCGCTACCACGGAGCGAGGCTGACCCCGGCCGGGAGGAAGGTCGCGCTCGAGGTGATCCGCCACCACCGGCTACTAGAGGCCTATCTCGCCGAGGCGCTGGGGATGCCGTGGGACCAGGTTCACGACGAGGCTGAGGTGCTCGAGCACCACATCTCCGAGGACCTCGAGGAGCGGATCGCGGCCTATCTCGGCGAGCCGAGTCGCGACCCCCATGGTGACCCGATCCCAACCCGCGACCTGGACGTCGCCGAAGAGCCCGCGGTCGCCCTGAGCAGCCTCGACGTGGGGGACTCGGGGACGCTGACGCGGGTCTCGGACGGCGATCCCGCGATGCTGCGCCACCTCGACGCGCGGGGCATCCGCCCTGGGGCGAGCGTTCGAGTGATCGAATGCGAGCCGTTCGGGGGCACCGTGTGGATCGATGCCGACGGCACCGGGCACGCGATCGGGGCCGAGCTCGCCGAAAGAATGCTGGTTTTGACGCGAGAGGAATGATCCGACCCGCCGCTCAGAGCGCGCTTATGGGCGTAGCGCGCGTGCGATGCGAGGGGTCGACATGGCCCTGATCTGGATCCTGCTCGCGCTCTGGCTGGCGCTCGGCCGCATCATCACCGGGGCCGCCCTTCCAGCAGCCCGTAGGCCGCGCCGACTTTGGGGCGAGCGACCGGCGGCCGAGCCCCCAGCTGTGACGAAGGAGGTGTAATGAGCAGATCTGTGGAGGCTGTGCAGCCGATCCGAGATGGCGTCTCGCAGCGACGGCTTCTCACCATTGCGGGGACCCTGCTGCTCGGCGGCTTCGTGCTGAACGCTGTGGTCACGAGCCTCTGGCACCCGTCCGGTTCTGAAGACGATCATGCGGTGATCTTCCGCAAGTACGCCGACAGTGGGGGCTGGGTCGCGACTCACTTTGCGCAGTTGGTCCTGGTCTTGATCGCCCTTTCCGGGCTGCTCGTCCTCTACCTAGCGCTGCGGCCACACGCGGGTAGGACAGTTCTGATCAGGGTTGCCGCAGGCGCGACGGTGATGACCGCTGCCGTCTGGACGATCCTTCAGGGCTTGGACGGCATCGCCCTAAAACAGGCCGTTGATGCGTGGGTCGATGCGCCCGCGAATGAGCGAGCCCTTCGGTCGCAGACGCCGAGACGCTGCGCTGGACGGAGTGGGGGTTCCAGGGATGCTTCCGCTTCTCACTTGGCCTCAGCGTCGGCCTGTTCGGCGCAGCGCTCGTCGTCTCCAGGCTCGTTCCGGCGTGGCTGGGTTGGGTTGCCGTGGTCGCCGGAATCCTTTATGTGGCGACGGGCATCGATGTCGGCTATAGCGGCCTCGACAGCAGCTTCGGGGATGGCGCCGGCCTCATCTTCGTTCTGGCGATCCTGATCTTCGCGGTGGGGCTCGTACTCGCCGGTCGCCGTGGGGGCCCAGAGGCCGAAGCCCTCCCCGATTAGGCCTCGCTGGGTACCTGTCCTCAAACGGTCGCGCGCGCCGCGTTTTTCAGGGCTGTGTTTGGCTTGCTAGAGCGGGGAACATGCCGTCGTCTCGGAAACCGTTACACGTCGTAACGGTGTGTCCAGGGTTCGAATCCTCCCCCTCCGCTCGCAAACGGAAGCCCCTGCAAAGGTCCCTTCGGAGCGTTCGCCGGGGCCGCAATTGAGGCGATGCGGCTGCAACTGGGCCGGAACTGGGCAGCGAATCGCCCGGTGCCGCCGTCGGAGAACCGCCGACCGCCCTCAGCCAGGCGTCGGGCGAACACGACTACCAGCGCGCCCGAATCGAGCAAGCGCTCCGGCTCGAACCGCTACTCGCGCCACGTCTCATCAAGCATGGCGACGAGGTTGGTCACTCCCTCTCGGCCGAGCACTGGTCGCCCATCACGCCGCGCCTAATCACCTGGGCGCCCGAGGAAGGCAAAGAGCTCGGACGCCACCTCCTCGGGTCGCTCCTCTGGCAGGAAGTGACCGCAGTCGAGCGGACGGCCGCGCACCTCGCCGGCCTCTCCTCGCCAGATCTTGAGCACGTCGTAGGAGGATCCGATTCCCTCCCGGCTCCAGAGGAGGAGCACAGGGCACGAGACCTTGCGCTCCGCATCTTCCAGGTCGTGGTCCAGATCGATCGTGGCGCCGGCGCGGTAGTCCTCGCAGCTGGCGCGGATCGTGGCCGGGTCGAAGCAGCGCCGATACTCTGCCATGGCTGCCTCGGTCAACGCTCCAGGTGTGCCGCACCATTCGCGGAGCGTCCAGCTGAGGTAATGGTCCGCTTGGGCTTCGATTAGGCGCTCGGGCAGGTCGGGTGGCTGGATGAGGAAGAAGTAGCGCCACACGACCGTCGCGCGCTCCTGGTCGAGCTATGCGTAGATCGCCGCTGTCGGAACGATGTCCAGCAGCGCCAGCCGAGTGACGTTTGCGCCATGGTCGAGCGCCAGGCGGCGAGCAACACGCGCTCCGCGATCGTGCCCGACGACCGCGAAGCGCTCGAAGCCGAGCGCTCGCATCAGCTCGAACTCGTCGCGCGCCATAACGCGCTTGGAGTAGGCGGCGTGCGTCTCGTCAGAGGCCGGCACGGCGCTGTCGCCGTAGCCCCGCAGGTCGGGGCAGACGACCGTGAAGCGCTCGGCGAGGGCCGCCGCGACCACGTGCCAGATCGCATGCGTCTGCGGGTAGCCGTGCAGCAACAGGACAGGCGGACCAGAGCCGCCGTGGACAACATGGATCGTCGTGCCATTCGCGGCCACTCGGTCCGTGGAGAATCCTTCGAACACGATCAGCGGTCCACCGCCGGCTTCTCTGGGACGGTGCCGCGTGCTGCGGATCCGACCCGCAGCCTCATACATCACCAGCCCGTGCGCGGGACAGCTCCGTGCAGAGCGCATCCAGGTCCTGCTCTGCGGAGCGGTGGCTGGTGATGCAGGCCCTCAGGGCGGGCCGGCCAGCGAGTTGGGCGACGGAGATCCAGGCCACCCCCGAGGCCGCGACGTACCGGGCAATCGACTCGAGCCGCTCGCTTGAGTCATCTTGGCCGGGTGTGAAGCAAACGACCGGAAGCGACGTCTCGTTGACGATCCGCCAGCCGTCGTGCCGAAGCCGGGCGCGCAGGCGATCTCCGAGCTCACAGTCGTGCTCGATCTGCAATGCGTAGCCGTTCTGCCCAGCGGCGGCGAGCGACATGAACACCTTGAGCCCGGTGAAGCGACGCGACCACTGCGCGCTGCTGAGATACGGGTCCGAGGCTTGAGCGCTGGGCATGTAGTTCGCGGTCGTCCGGAACGTCCGGGAGAGGGCATCCCGGTGCTTGGTGATGAACATGCCGGCGCCCATCGGCACCGATAGCCACTTGTGAGCGTCGATCGTGACCGAGTCCGCCCGCTCGATCCCGTCGAGCAGGGGGCGCAACCGTGGGGACAGGCACGCTCCACCCGCCCAGGCCGCGTCGACATGCAGGTCGACCCCGAGTGCCTCGCTGAGATCGGCGATCGCCGGCAGTGGATCGATCACGCCGGCGGCGGTGTTGCCCGCGGTGGCCACAACGAGGAACGGCCGCTCTCCGGCCGCGCGGTCGTGCATGATCCGTTCACGCAAGGCGGCGACGTCGAGCGCGAGCCGGCGTGTGGGCGGGACCGAGCGAAGAGCGTGGTGACCAAGGCCCGTCATTCGCGCCGCCTTCACCAGCGAGTGGTGCGCCTCGGTCGAGGCGTAGAGCGTCGGCCGTGCGTCCAGCGCGGCCAGTCCGCGCTCGGTGGCCTCGGGGAAGTGGCGCTCCAACGCCAGCAGCAAAGCCGTCAGGTTCGCCTCCGCCCCACCGCTCGTGAAGGTGCCGGCCGCATCGGGGAACCCGAGGGCCTCGGCGAACACCGACAGCACGCGTCGCTCGATCGCGACCGCCGCCGGAGCGTGCGAAGTGACGGCGAGTTGGGGATTGAACGCGGCGACCAGCGCGTCCGCGAGCACGCCGGCGAACGTCGGCGTCGGATTGAAGAGGCCGAAGTAGCGTGGATGGGACGTGTGGACGATGCCCTCGCGCAACAGCTCGCCGCACGCCTCGAGGAGTGACTCGAGCGCGACAGGCGTCTGGAAATCGAACTCCTGAACGCGCGCGTCCAATTCCTCATAGCTGATGCGCGGGTCAACCGGCAGGGTCGCAACCTCCTCCCAGTGACGCTCGATGAGCTTCACGAGCTGCTCGTAGGCGCGGGCCCTCGCATCGGCGGCAGGCAACATGCGCAGCGCGTCCGTCATCGCGGGACCCCTGGGGTCGAGGGTCCGTCCCGCCAGCCATGGACCTCATCGAGGAGTGTGGTCATGACCTGCTCGTGCAGGTCGGCCTGCTCGGCTTCGCTCACCCCGAAGGCGGTCTCGAAGAAATCGAGAGTGGCGACGACGCGGCGGGCGGCATCGACAAAACCATCACCGCCGCCACGCGACATGCACCGTGCGCATATTTCTCCTGCTGTTGCACGTTCGCGGGAACCCTAACGAGTCGGGATGGGGGCGGGTCAATCGTGAGGGGTATGGCGAATGATGACCGCCCCAGGCCGCGAATTTCTCTCCCCGGCGTCAAAAGTCCGCAAAAGTGGCCGCTGCAAAGCGGTGTCCGGACTGCCGGCGCCTCGCCGGGCCATCTGAGGACGCGATGCGGAGTGTGGCCTGATCGACTTGAAGTTCGCGATGAACCTCCATCCGGCCGGATTCCCGACTCGGCTCGACTGGCCGCCCGCGCTCGACATGCTCGAACCGCGGAGCCAGCGATGACGCGCGGGTTGCAGTTCTCCGGGATCCCCGCTAGTCCCGCGCGGCCCTTCGAGCGCTTCTGGATTCTCGGTTAGCGCTTGACGATGTTATGGACCTCGAACACCTCCGGCTCGCCTGGCTCTATCCCGATATCGGCGAGCACTGGCATCAGACGCTCGCCAAACGCCGCGAACTGCTCCCGCGAGTCCCAGACCTCGCTGACGTGGAGGTTGCCATCCGTCCCGGAGCAGACGTGATAGTCCATGCCCTCAAAGGGAAAGTCACCGGCTTCCGTCAGACGACGGACGCTCTCGTCGTATTGCTCGGCCGTCAACGACGCCGGAGTGAAGCGGACAACGATGCTCATCGTCGGTCCTCCTTAGCTTGGGGTCGGCCCGACCCTATCCGACGACATGTTCAGGTCCCGGAAAGAACCGCGACGTTCTTCTGCGACGTCGCCTACTCCCGATGTCTGACGAGAGAGCCGGTTCCCGCTTCATCAAGCGGAGCCGGCTCTTTCGCGTCAACCAGGCATCAACACTTAACGCGGGTGCTGCTGCTTGTCGCGCAAAGGAGCAACCGACGGCACGGCTCAACCCTGCCATCGGGGGCTTCAGGTTGCGCTCTGCGATGCGCGGGCTGGCGGCCCGGGACTCGCCTCGTTCTCCCATCGGCGGCTTGAACCCGATCCGGAGGCGCGGGCGATCGCGTCGAGTTGTGCGCCCGGAAGTTCTACCTCGGTTTTGCCGCTGGGACTCAGGGTAAGGAGCGGGCAGGTAGGGGCTCGGGGACCCAGAGAGTCCGGGGCCTCGCGTCAACGACCCTAAGGAGGGGTAGATGATCGGCAAGCTACGCGGGCGCGTGAGCTCGGCTCACGTGATCGCGCTGGCCGCCCTGTTCGTGGCGCTCGGCGGGAGTGCTTTCGCCGCGGCGACGATCGGCACCCAAGACATCAAGAACGGGGCGGTTACAGCGAAGAAGCTGCACAAGGGGGCGGTCATTGCGAAGAAGATCAAGAATCAGGCCGTCAAAACGAAGAAGATCGCCGACGGAGCCGTCGGGAACGCGAAGATCCACGGCGCGGCGGTGACGCACGGGAAGATCGCCGCCCAGGCGGTGGGCACCGGCAACCTCATCGGCAACTCGGTGACGGCGCCGAAGCTGGCGGGTACGGCGGACGGCGTCGCGACCCGGACCGTACCGGCCAACGGCACGCTCAACGTCACGGTGGACTGTCCGTCCGGCGACCAGGCGATCAGTGGTGGCTATTCCACGCCCCCGAGCGGCGTCGTCGAGGTAACCAGGATGCGCCGCTTCTCCGATGCCTCATGGGCGTTCACGTTCCACAACAGGTCCGGTGCGGCGCACGCCGTCGACGCCAGAGTGACCTGCTTGGTCGGGTAAGCGGAAGCGGGCCGGACTGCGAATGGGCCGGGTGACGCCCGGCCCATCCGCCAATCCTGAGACGTTTGTCCGAACTCGATCCCCGCTATTCACGAGGAGCTCGAGTAGGCGCTTGATCGAGACTCAACGGCATCACCGGCACCGTCAACGGGCCGACCCGCATCGCCGCCCAGCATCGAGATGAGAACCTCGGCAAGAACCAATATCGCGGGTTTCGATGACCGCTCCTGGACTCACGCGCTGATGAGGCAAGACGTCGATGTACTCGCGGGCGAGCGCCGTGGGCGTCAGCTGCCGCGTTCGCCAGCCCACGGACCAGGCCCTCAGTCGCAGAGTTCCGTGTCCTCGTCCGTGTACGGCGGCGAGCAGCAACACAGCAACACCAGGGGGTCGGGCCCAGGGTTGAAGAGCTTGTGTCTCGTACCGGGAGGGATGACCACCACATCACCGACACCGACCTCGAGGAGATCTCGGCCGAGCCGCATTCGCCGGGAGCCGGAGATGAAGTAATAGATCTCTTCAGTGATGCGGTGGACGTGTTCGTGGGTCTCCGCGCCCGCGGCCACGGTCGCCTCAGCCAGGGGACCGATTGCGAGCCAGCTGCGGCGGCCTGGCCAGCTCACGGACCTCGGAGGCCGTCAGGGGCAGTGATTGCAGGACATGCCTCGCGGTTGATCAGAGCCACGTCCATCAGCATAAGAACGAGCCTGGCGAATGGCGGCGCCCCGGCCTGGTCGAGGAACTGGTCGTTTCCACTGGCCGCGGGCTTCTGATCCCTACAGCCACCGACGGCTGAGCAACCAAGCGCCGAAGCCGGGCGAGCCTTCCGAGGACTGCTGCCCGCGACGTAGGCGACAGTCCATCGCTAGCGCGCGGTCAATCTGATCGATCCGAGACCGTCAGCCGACACCGCCGACTGGATCGACGTCGCCGGATTCGCCGTGATGGGCGGCTCGATGGGTCATGATGGGTGCAATGTGGCGCCCGCCCCACCGTGTCGGTGGGCTGGCGAGCGGCGCCCTCGCCGGGGCGGTTATCGAACTCATCCTCCGCCCGATCGGGTTGAAGGGGTAGCGGCGTTTGGCGTCCGGGGCGCGGTGATCGCCGGCATCGTAGTGGGGGCCTTGCTCTTGCTCCATCCTCAGCGAACGTCCGCCGACGCCAGTCGAGGTGCGGCAGCCGCCGGCGCTTAGCAAGTGCGTGCAGATCCCTCCTGGTCGGGAGGCTCACCGGCCCGCAGCGGCCTTCACCCGAGACCAGCCGCCGCACCTCTCCGCCGGACGCCTGACACGGAAATGTTCTGGTGCCACTCATCGTCGATCGCCATTACGCCTCCCTCCTTCGCCCCCCTACTCCACGATCCGCGCGATCACCTCGTAGCGCTTGCGTACGCTCCCGCCAGGCGGAGTCGCTACCCAGGCGATCGTACGGCGATCGCACGGCTTGTAGACCATCGAGCTGACCCTAGCGGTGACGAGCGATCAGCCCCGAGAGACCGGCAGGGTCCGGTGGCGTGTGTGTCAGGGGTGTCAGTGACCAGTAAGCGGCCAAAGGAGCGCGCTACCGGTGTGGCGTCGTAGGGCCATCGGCACCACTTCGGTATGAAGTGCTGGGCCCGTCACCACGTGGTGTCAGGCGTCAGCGGGAGTCGCGCGCGCGACCAGGGCGTCAAGCGCTGCCGGAATCGAGCGCTCGAGCCGCGCCCCTATCGTGTGCCGCAGCAGCGGCGCGCCGGGGCCCGTCATGCGGACGCGGTGGGATATGCGCAGCTGCCCCTCCCCCATGTCGCTGAGCTCGTGCTCGAAACGCAAACGCACGAACCGCTCGGAGGCCTCCGTTACGAAGCGCCGCTCGGGCTCGATCGCTAAGACCCTCAGGGTCGAGCTAGGCCCACCAGCGGCATGTACCGTGCCGGTCGCGCCCTCAATCATTGGCCCATCGAGCTCGGCGTAACCGACACCGGGGTTCCAGGTCGGCCATCCCGAGACGTCCGTCCACAGCGCCCAGACCCGCTCGCGAGAGGCAGGCGCCTCGACCGAGTGCTCAAACTCCCACATAACGAACACCGTCCGCCGTGGTGTCAAGTCTGTCACGCAGACATGGCATTTGCGTCAGTCGAGGCCTCCTGCTTGCTCGGGGAGAGTGTCGCGGGTTCAGAGATCGCGGACAAGGCGCGGCGGATCGAGTGGGGTGACTCGGTGTTCCTGATCTACACGGCGCTCGACGGACCCGTGGAACACACGGCAAAGGCCGTGAGTTCGACGGGTGACCGACGACCTGGTCTCGGACCGGCGACCCGGAGCGCTCCGGCCCGCGCCCACGCTGAGAGCCGCGGCCCGAAGGCCGCGGCTCACCCGGTCTCCCGATGCTCGGTGCGGGCTACTTCGGAAGCGCCGCCACGTAGAAGGGGAGGTTCGTCAAGATCGCGGGGGTGGCAGCGGCCAAAGCCGTGTTAACGCCCACGTGCTCGTTGTCGTTGGGGGCCTCGGGCGAGCAGTCGGTGCCGACGCCCGTCCCTCCATTGCAGAGGATCGCGTCGGCGATCGCCCTGGCGTTGACTCCGGTGGCGACCAGCGCCCGACCCGAGACGTCCTCGCCGAAGTCGACCACATAACCGCCGCCTCCCAGGGCCGTGACCGAGATGCCGCCCGACTGGTCGGCGATCGTCCCGTTGGACTGGACGGCGGCCCAGAGGGTGCGTTGATCCTCGCTTTGGTCCTCTCTGGACACAGCTCCGTCCTCGATCTTCGCGCTGTCGACGGCGTTGTTCTTGATCTTCTTCCTCGTCACCGCCTTCTTGTGCAGCTTCTTTGCTGTCACGGCGCCGTTCTTGATGTCGTTGGTACCGATCGTCGCGGCGGCGTATCCGATCCCGCCGATCGCCAGGAACAGCGCAATCGAGGCGACGACCATCGCCGGCGACGGCCGAAGCCGCTTCAAATTCCTCATGAGGACCCCCTGTCTTGGCCAGAGCCCGAAGTCCCGGCCCCTTTAACCGATGGGCCGATCCTCTTCGACTTCGGCTGTCCTGTCAAGGACCTTGGCCCAGACTCGACTGAGGAGGGATCGCGTCTTGCGAGCATCGGTGGAACGCGGTCTCAAAGTCGCCGCGATCGTCGACAGCCCCAAGGTCATGACCGAGGGCAACTGGCGCCTCGGCATGTTCGTCGACGAGCGCGCGGGCGACGAGCAGATGGAGAAGCTAACCGCCGTCTTCGGTGGGCAGAAGGGCGGCCCGATGGAGTTGATCCCGTCGCTCGTCGGCGAGATGCTCGGCGTCGAGCGGGCGCCGTTCGAGGTGGTGGAGGACGGTCTCCGGCACAGCGTCAAGATCGGGGACGCGATCGAGTTCGAGATCGAGGACATCGTCCCCTTCGGCGTCGAGACGGGCCAGCCGGTCCGGCTCGTCGGCGTGTTCCACCCAGCCTTGTCGGAGTTCAACGCCCGAGGCAAGGCGCTCGAAAGATCAGCGCCTTCGGCATCGAATATGAGGGGCAGTCGGGGATCTCGGCGTCTGAATTCGCCTGGGCCGCCTGAGGGCTTGATCGCCGGCCGAACGGCGGCGCTGATCGATCGTTGTTTCCCTGGAATTCGGGCCGGTAACCGGCGCCTGACCTTGGTGTTCGGCGACTCGGTTCCGGAGATGCTGAAGCCGTCGCTGCAAGTTGCCGCGAGACGCGCCGACGTCAAGCTCGTCGATGCAGCGGTGCCGGGGTGCGGAGTCGTCACCATGACCCAGACCGATGCCACGGGAAACGTGGTGTCCTGGCAGGGTGACTGCGATCCGATCGCTATCACGAGAGCGATCTGATCCGGAGGGACAGGCCGGATGCCGTCGTCTGGTACAGCGCAACGGAGAACGAGCCGATGCTCGTCGACGGAGTTCCTACCGACCGGGCACGCTCCAGCACCGGCGCGCGCTGCGGCGAGCGATGATCGCCGCGCACCGCCGCCTGACTTCCGACGGGGCGAGCTCTACCTCGTGACGGTGCCACCGCACGGGCCCCCACCTGGAGGCTGCGACGACCGGCGGCCAATCCACGGTGCGCGATCAACGCGCCGTTCAACGCGAGGGTGCCATGTGGCAACGCACAGCTGCGCTGGCTTGCTCGCCGCTATGGCGACACGACGTTGATCTCGCTCGGACAACCTGATCTGCCGAACGGCCCGCCCTGCCCGACGACGGTCCACGACGTGCCGGTGCGACCCGACGGCACCCACCTCTCTGATATACCGCGTTCGCCTTCGCGCCGGCGAGAGCATCGAGGGTCGCACGGTGATATCGCGACCGGGGCCCGGTACCGCCGCCTGAACGTCCCGCGGATCGACGAACTGACCGGCCTCGGCATCTACTACGCGGCCACTCCGATGGAGGCCGCGATGTGCGGCGGATCGCACGTGGCGATCGTGGGCGGCGGTAACTCCGGGGGCCAGGCGGCCGTCTTCCTCGCCCAGAAGGTGGGCAAAGTCACGCTGATGATCAGAGGCGACGAGCTTGAGCGCAGCATGTCGCGCTACCTCATCGACGAGCTCGACCGCACTGCGAACATCGAGGTCCGGCTGCGCACCGAGGTCGCCGAGCTGGTCGGGGAGCGCTCGGTGGAGGCGCTCGTGGTCGAGAACAACCGGACCGGCGAGCGCTCCCGACTCGATGCGACCGCTCTGTTCGTCTTCATCGGCGCCGACCCTCGAACGAGCTGGCTGGACGGTGTCCTCCTCGACGCGAAGGGCTTCGTTCTCACCGGCCGCGAGCTGGACGGGCGTCTGGACGGCGACGCACGTCCACTGCCCTTGGAGACGAGCCATCCCGGCGTGTTCGCGGTCGGCGACGTACGCTCGGGGTCGATCAAGCGGGTCGCCTCAGCGGTGGGCGAGGGATCGATGGCGGTGCGGCTCGTCCATCAGCATCTCGCCGAACGCTGACGATCGGATCGGGGACCAATCAGGGCCGCCTAGGGGAAATCCCCAATAGACAGGAACCTGGCGCGATGGGACCCTCGGGATGCAACTCAGTACGACAAAAGGAGCATCCCGAATGAACGACGACACTCCCACCACCGAGCCCCCGCGCCAGGAGCCCGACGGCGAGCCCATGAGCGAATCTCCCCGCGAGGAGCCGAAGAGCGAGTCAACGACCGAGCAGATCCCGCAGCCGCGGCGGCTAACGAGGTCCTCGGGCGATCGCATGATCGCCGGCGTCGCCGGCGGGCTCGGCCGCTACTTCGGCGTCGACCCGGTCGTGTTTCGGATCGGATTCGCGCTCTCGCTCTTCTTCGGCGGCCTGGGGGCTTTGGCCTACCTGCTGCTCGCGATCTTCGTTCCCACTGACGGGGATCCCGACGGGGCCCAGAGGCTTGGCGGCCGGCTCAAGGATCTCGGGGTCTGGCGAGCGCTCGGTCTGGTCGCGATCGCGATCATCGCCTTCTTCGGCCTCTCGGCGCTCGCCGGGATTGCGGCGTTCGCAGTCGGCCTGGGATGGGGCGTTCCGGTCGCGATCGTGATCATCGCGATCGGAGCACTGCTCGCGCTCGCGGCGTTCCGGGGCGGAGCTCGGTGGTTGATCGCGCCGGCGGTCGCACTTGCGATCGGGGGAGGCGTCGCCGCGGCCTCGGATCTCGACCTGAAGGGAGGGATCGGGGAGCGCGAGTACCACCCGGCGGCGTTCAGGTCGATTCCGGAAGATGGCTACCGGCTCGGCGTCGGCCGGCTGGTCGTTGACCTGCGGGACCTCAACTGGGACAAGCACCGCGTCCTCCCGCTCAAGGTGTCGCTCGGCGCCGGGCAGGCGGACGTGTTCGTTCCCGACCGCGTCTGCGTCACGGGCACGACCCACACGGGCGTCGGCGAGACTGAGGTTGCCGGTCAGCGAAATGACGGCTTCGACGTCGATCACTCGCTCGCGGCGCGCCCTAAGGCAGCGCCTCGGCTGGACATCGACGCAAGCGTGGACGTCGGACAGCTTCGCGTGATTAACAGCGACACGGCTGATGTCAACCGACCACGATTCGGGCCACCGCCATTCCACCAGGGCACCGCGCCACTGCGCGCGGCCGAGGCTCGCGCGTGCGGGACCGGCTGAGCGTCGACATCCTCTCGCTGGGCGCCGGCGCCGCGATCGCGGCCGTCGGCGCCCTCATGCTCCTTGACTCCGCTGGCGCGCTCCACCTCTCGCTCGGTTGGATGGCAGTCGCCCTGACGGGTGCGGCCGGGGCGATCCTGGTGCTGAGCGGTCTCGCAAGGAAACCACGTCAGGATTGACCCATGTCCTCCAAGCCGTTTTATCGCGATCCTGCCCGCGGGCTGGTGGCGGGAGTGTTCGCCGGGCTTGGCGACAGGCTGCGCGTGGACCCGCTGATACTGCGCGTGGCCTTCGTGGTCGTCGTCGTCGCTAGCGGCGGGCTCGCGCTGCTCGGATACCTGATCGCATGGGCAGCGCTTCCGGCCGCTGAGGGGCAGGGGCCGCCGCTCGTGCGGTTCGCTCGTGCCCCGCGCGTCCGCGGCGATTGGCGCGTGGCGTTGGGCGTCGGCCTGCTCACGCTCTCGTGCCTGCTCGGCTTCCGCCAGCTGGGCATCTGGTGGAGTGATGCGATCGTTTGGCCGGTCGTGGTCGCGGCGTTCGGCGTCGCGCTCCTTTGGGCCAGGTCGCGCTCCCGCGCCGAGGACGAGGGCGTGCCGGTGTCCGAACGCGCCGGGGCCGCTGCCGAGCCCATGCCGGCGGGGCCGCGTGCCGCTCCTTCCCGCTCTCCGTTGGGCGAGCTATACCAAGGTGTCTTCGGCGTGCTGCTCGTTATCGGGGCGGGTCTCCTGTTCCTGTCGTCGAACCACCTACTCGCCGGACTGCGCGACGCCGCGGTGACGGCCGTGGTGGTCGTCGTTGCGCTGGCCCTGATCCTCGCGCCGTTCCTGTGGCGGCTGGGTCGGAACCTCGCCGCCGAGCGCGCCGCGCGCATCCGGTCCCAGGAGCGAGCGGAGCTGGCCGCGCACCTGCACGACTCGGTGCTCCAGACCCTCGCCCTGATGCAGAAGCGGGCCGACGATCCGCGCGAGGTCGCCACCCTTGCCCGTCGCCAGGAGCGGGAGCTTCGCGAATGGCTCGCCGGCGATGGCCGTCTCACCGAGGGCAGCTTCGCCAGCGCATTGCGCCATGCCGCCCAGCAGATCGAGGACACACATCGCGTGGCCGTCGAGGTCGTCGTGGTCGGCGACGGTGAGCTCGACGGGCGCTCCGAGGCCGTGCTGGGCGCCGCCCGCGAGGCGCTCGTCAACGCGGCCAAACACGCCGGAGACGCCGGCCCAGTCCGCGTCTACGCCGAGGTCGACGAATCCGGGATCGAGCTCTTCGTGCGCGACCGTGGCCCCGGATTCGACCTCGCGGCCATCCCTCCTGACCGCCAGGGCGTGCGCGAGTCGATCATCGGCAGGATGGAGCGGGCGGGCGGGAGCGCCGAGATCCGCTCGGTCCCCGAAGGCGGGACAGAGGTCGCGCTCGCGGTCAGCCGCACGGTGCCGGAGCGGGAGGGAGGGGCTGCGTGAGCGGGGGCCGGCCGAGCGTCGTGATCGTCGACGACCATGAGCTCTTCCGCGCCGGCGTCCGCGCCGAGCTCGAGGATCTGGTCGAGATCCGCGCCGACGCGGGAACCGTCGAGGACGCCGTGGCGGCGATCCTGGACGAGAAGCCCGACGTGGTGCTCCTGGACGTCCACATGCCCGGCGGCGGTGGAGTGGAGGTGATCCGTCGCGCCGCGGAGCGGAGGCGGGCGCAGCGGTTCCTCGCGCTGTCGGTGTCCGACGCCGCCGAGGACGTCATCGCGATCATCCGGGCCGGCGCCCGCGGTTACGTGACCAAGTCGATCTCAGGGCCCGAGCTCGCGAAGGCGATCGAGCGAGTGCGCGACGGCGATGCCGTCTTCTCCCCGCGCCTCGCGGGGTTCGTGCTCGACGCCTTCCACGGTGAGACCGCCGAGGGCGAGGTCGATCCCGAGCTCGACCAGCTCACGCTTCGCGAGCGCGAGGTCCTGCGGCTGATCGCGCGCGGCTACCTCTACAAAGAGATCGCGATGCGCCTCGGAATCTCGCCGAAGACCGTGGAGGCGCACGTGGGCGCGGTCCTGCGAAAGCTCCAGCTGTCGAGCCGCCATGAGCTGAGCCGGTGGGCCGTGGAGCGGCGCCTGGTCGAGTAATCCTGCGCCTGCATCATCCGGCATGATGTAGCCCGCATGGAGGGAACGCCCGCAGTCGGAGTCGCGCCCAAGACGACCGTCGCCACGTATGGCTCGTACGCAGAGGCGGAGCGAGCCGTCGACTTTCTCTCTGATCGAGGCTTCCCCGTCGAGCGCGTCGCGATCGTCGGCACGGGGCTGAGGACGGTCGAGCAGGTCGCCGGACGCCTCACCGTCGGCCGGGCGGCGCTCGCCGGACTGAGCCAGGGCGCGATGCTGGGTCTGCTGTTCGGGCTCCTGTTCGGCCTGTTCTTCGAGGGCCCCGCGTTCTGGGGCGTCGTGCTCTACGGCTTGGTCGCCGGCGCGGTCTTCGGCGCCGTGCTCGGAGCCGTATTTCAAGCTGCGCAGCGGGGACGGCGGGACTTCGCCTCCGTTCGCGGCATGGAGGCAGAGCGGTACGAGGTCCAGGTCGAGCATGAGTTCTCGGCCCGAGCCAAGCAGCTCCTCGCCGAGCTCGAGTCGCAGCCGGAACGCGGCCTCTAACTAATCGGCTGTGCATTACTGATCGAGGTGCCGCCGGCGCCGTGGAGCGTAGGGTTGCGGCGGATGCCGCGCCCGGATCTCACGGACCTGTTCGCCTCAACGGCCGCACGGCGGTCGTCACCGGCGCGTCGTCGGGATTGGGTGCCAGGTTCGCGTCGGTGCTTGGTGCAGCCGGCGCCGCGGTGGTGGTCGGGCGCCCGCCGGGTTGATCGATTGCATGACCTGGTAAACGACCTTCGCGCGGAGGAGGTGGAGGCCCTCGCCGTCGAGTGAGACGTCACGGTGGAGGCGGACGTTGAGCTTTTGATCGCCTCCGCGCTTGATGCGACCGGCCACCTCGACGTGCTCGTGGACGCCGCCGCAATCGCTCCGGCTGAGGACGAGGAGATCGAGTCGGTGGAGCTATTTCGGGAGGTCCTCGCCGTGAACGCGACGGGCCTCTACGCGTGCGCTCGGGCCGCGGCCCGCCCGATGCGAGCGGCCGGCGGCGGCTCGATGATCAACGTCGGGTCGATCAGTGGCCTCGTCACGTTGTCTCGTTTGCTCGCGCGGCGTTTCGGCGCGTTCTCAGCGGGAATGCCCTTCCGAGAGACGGCGTAAACGAGACGGAGGTCGGGCGGTGGAGATGCAAAGGACGGACGCGGGCGCCAACTCGCAGGGCGAGCGCTCGATCCAAGAGCTGGTCAGGGACCTCTCGCAGCAGAGCTCAGAGCTCGCGCGAAAGGAGGTCGAACTCGCGAAGGCCGAGATGCAGCTGAAGGCGAAGCGGCTCGGGATGGGCGCGGGGGCGTTCGGCGCCGCGGGCCTGATCGGCCTCTTCGCGCTCGGAGCGCTGACGGCGACGCTGATCCTCGCGTTGGACACGGCCGTGGCCGGCTGGCTCGGGGCGCTCATCGTCACAGTCCTCTATGCCGCGATCGCCGGGGTCGCCGCCCTGCTGGGGAAGCGAAAGGTCGACGAGGGCACCCCGCCGGTGCCCGAACGGGCGATTGACACGACCAAGGAGGACGTCGAGCACGTCAAGCAAAGCGCGAAGGAGGCACGGAGCTGATGGCCAGGAGCAGCGGCAAGCCCAAGGCAGCGAGCGGCGGCGAGGAGCGCTCGCCTGAGCAGATCGAAGCCGAGATCGCCGCGACGCGCGACGAGCTGGGCGAAACCGTCGCCGAGCTCGCCGACAAGGCGGACGTCAAGAAGCAGGCGAAGAAGAAGGTCGCCCAGACCAAGGCGAAGGCGACGACCAAGACCGAGGAGCTGAAGGAGAAGGCAACGGCGCAAACGCAGGCCGCCAAGGCCAAGGTGGCAGACGCGGCGCCCGACTCCGCCCACGGCGGAGCGGAGCAGGCCGGGCACGGAGCGCGGCAGGCCGCCGGCCAGACCGCGCACTGGGCGCGGGAGAACCCGGTTCAGGCTGCGGCAATCGGCGCCTTCGTCGGCGGACTCGTGGTCGGGTGGATGCTCGCCCGCGGCTAGCCCGAGCACGATCGCTGAACCAAGGGCCAACGAGCACCTAGCACGGAGGAGGCGAGATGGCATCGAAGGCAGACCGGGCGGGCACCTACGCCCAGCGGCTGATCGAAAACGACTACGTGCAGGAGAACCTCATGCGCGCCGCCGACAACCTCCAGGCGGCCTACCACCGCGCAACGAAGCGCCGCGTCGAGCCGACCCGAGACGAAAAGCTCCGCCGCCAGGTTCGCCAGGCGGCGCTGTCGCTGCAGGAGGCAGCGCGCGCGCTGCAGACGGGCAGGCGAAAGCCGAAGAAGAGGCGCGGCCGGCGCATGCTAGTGATCCTCGTCGTCGCGGCGGGCGCCGCGGCGGCGGTCGTGGCGTCCAGCCCCCAGCTTCGGAAGGCCCTCTTCGGCGGCAACGGGACCCCGGAGGAGGCCACGGCGACGGCTACGACCCCGGCGAACGCGCAGTCACAGGTGGCGGAATGAAGTTCGTCTTTCTCCCGATCAGCATCGTCGGCGGGATCCTTGCCGGGCTGATCGCCAAGAAGATCTTTGAGGGCGCGTGGGGCATGATCGACGACGAGGAGGCGCCCGACGCCAAGCACCGCGAGATCGCCTACGCCAAGCTGGCGGCGGCTCTCATTCTCGAGGGGGCAATCTTCAGGCTCGTACGCGGCTTCGTCGACCACGGTGCCCGGCATGGCTTCCAACGCCTCACCGGCTCGTGGCCGGGCGAGGAGGCACCGGAGCCCGAGTAGGCTCGGGTTGGGCGCGTTGAAGCCTGAACTGGGGGACCGCATTCCGGATTTGTACGAACTGGAGCATCGTCAGTTGCGCAACCGTGCGATCTGTGACATTGTTCGGCGTGGCGGCGGTGGCCTTGGCGCCGGCGCCGACGGTCAATGACGGCAGAGGTCGGACCCTCTTGAAGTAAGGCGTCGGATCGCCCGGAGGTACCCGATCATGCCCCTAATGCACTGTCCGCACTGCGGGGCCGAGAACTTCACGATGGAGGGTTGGGAGGACCTCGACCACTGCTCGTCGTGCGGCCGGCCTCTGGACGGGCCGGTGCGGGATCCGCGCGACTACCTCGACGATGCGACTCGCGCGGTCGCGGGCCACAGCGGGCGCCGGGGCGGCGACGATCAGAGGACGAAGAAGCCCCGCCGCGCCTGACCGCAACGAGGCTGTCGCCGTCTAGTCCCGCCTCACCCGGTCGGAGGACGGGCTCTCGTTGGAGCCGCTACGCACGGCTTCTGCAGCCTCCAGCGCCTCCGGGTCGTAGAGGTGGCACTGAAGCCGGGAGCTTCCGGCCTCCACATCGCGGGGATCGATGCCGTCGTGGAATCGCACCGTCACGGCCCCGCCGCGCTCGGTGACTTCGGCCACACCCTTCCAGAAGGGATCGTCGGGGGCGTCGGCCCGAAGGCGACGGATCACCTCGAGAACCTCGGCTGCGGAATGGCCGGACGCGGGCTCCAGCGCGGCTCTGATGGCGGGCTCGTCCAGGGGATCGAGCGACGCGATGACCGCGCGCTCCGCTTCGTATTCGGGCTCCGGCATGCGGGTCCACCGCGCCTCGAGCATTGCCCGCAGGTCGCGGCTCTCCCATCCGCAGACCTCGAACGCGCGGGGGCAGCGAGGGTGGAAGGAGCAGCCAAGGGGCGGCGTCACCGCGTCCGGGACCTCGCCGCGCGGCAGGTCGCGCGGCACGGCCCGGGACGGGTCCGGCTCCGGGATGGCTCGAAGGAGCGAGACCGTGTAGGGGTGTTTCGGGTCCGCGTAGATGTCCTTGGCGGGCCCGATCTCGACGATCTTGCCCAGGTACATGATCGCGATGCGGTCGCAGAAGAACTTCGCGGTTGCGAGATCGTGGGTGATGTAGATGTAGGTGAGGTCGAGCTCGCGTCGCAGGTCCATCATCAGCTCGAGGATCTTTGCCCGCACGCTCATGTCGAGCATCGAGACGGGCTCGTCCGCGATCAGGATGTCCGGGTTGAGGATGATCGCGCGGGCAAGCACGGCTCGCTGCTTCTGGCCCCCGGAGAGATCACCCGGATACTTCGACATGTACTGCTCCGCCGGCGCCAGGCCGACCCGCCCCAGCGCCTCGGCCACGCGCGACTGGACCTCCTCCCGACTCCGCGCGACCCCGTGGATCCGCAAGGGGTGGCCGACCGACTCGCCGATAGTCATCGCGGGGTTCAGCGAAGCGTGCGGGTCCTGGAAGACGATCTGGAGCCTGCGGCGAAGCGGCCGAAACGCGCCCTCGGAGAGGCCGGTGATCTCGCGGCCCTCGAGCTTGATCGAGCCGCCGGTCGCGGCCGCGAGGCCGAGGAGCGTGCGGCCCAGGGTCGTCTTGCCCGACCCGGACTCGCCCACGACGCCCAGCACCTCGCCGCGGCGAAGCGAGAAGCTCACCCCGTCGACGGCCTTGACCGAGCCCGCGGCCCGACCGCGCAGCCGATCGAAGAAGGAGCCGCGCAGCGAGAAGCGCGTCATCAGGTCGCGCACCTCGAGGATCACGTTCCCGTCGCTCGATGGATCCGCGCGCTGCGCGCTGGGCACCGCCTGCTCTCCCTGCTCCCTGCTACCTGCTGCCGGCTCCATCACGCCTCCTCCGCGATGGCGATCTCCTGGCGCTCCAGTGGCCGGTCACCATCCGGTGGGACCTGGTCCTCGGGCCCGTGGAGCCAGCACTCGGTGACGTGGCCCTCGTTGACCTCGACCTCGATCGGGAACTTGGTCGCGCAGACGTCCATCGCGTCAGGGCAGCGGGGGTGGAAGCGGCAGGCGGGCGGGGGGTCAATCAGGCTGGGCGGCGCCCCAGGGATGTACTTGAGCTCGGTCGTGCCGAGGGAGATGATCGATTCCAGCAGCGCCTGGGTATACGGGTGCGCTGGCTCCGCGAACACCTCCCGCGCGTCGCCCTGCTCGACGATCCGTCCCGCGTACATCACCGCCACGCGGTCGCAGGCCTCGGCGACGATCCCGAGGTTATGGGTGATCAGGAGCAGCGCGGTGTCGAAGTTGCGCCGCAGGTCGGCGAGGATCCCGAGGATCTGTCCCTCGACGATCACGTCGAGCGCCGTGGTGGGCTCGTCCGCCACGAGCACCTTCGGGCTCAGGACCAGCGCGAGCGCGATCATGATGCGCTGGCGCATCCCGCCGGAGAACTCGTGTGGGTATTGCACAAACCGCGTGGGCGGGATACCCATCGCGGCGAGTGCCTCGAGCGACTGCCGGCGCATCTCCCGCTCGGGCGTGTCCGGCTCGTGCGCCTTGAGCGCCTCTATGAAGTGGTGCTCGATCGTCATCAGCGGGTCGAGGCGCGTCATCGGCTCCTGGAAGATCAGCCCCAGCTCGGGGCCGCGCAGCGAGCGCACCTCCTTCGGCGACATCGCCAGGAGGTTGCGGTCGCGAAGGCGGATCTCGCCGGCGGTGGCAGCCCCCTCCGGCAACAGCCCCAGGATCGCCCTGCCGAGGGTCGACTTGCCGCAGCCCGACTCCCCCACCAGGCCGAGAGTCTCACCCGAGCGGAGCTCGAGCGAGACACCGTCCACGGCGCGTACCGGGTCCCGCTCCGTGCCGTACCACGCCCGCAGATCCCTAACGTCGAGAACGACCTCGCTCACCGCTCGCCTCCCCGCAGACACGACGCGGTTGTCGGGTTTGTTGCCGTATAGGCGATTAATCCGACAATCACGTGGATCACCGCTCGCCTCCAGCGGCTTCCGCCGCGATGTCCGGCCTGCGTGTGCGCCGGTAGCGAATCAGTGGGTTGAGGATGTCGTTCAGACCCTCCCCGACCAGCGTAAAGCCGGTAACGAGCAGGACGATCGCGAGGCCGGGGAAGAGCCCAGTCCACCAGATCCCGTTGGCCGCGTCGGCGATCGCGCGTTGCACGTCATAGCCCCACTCGGCGGCCTGGGTCGGCTGGATGCCGTAGCCGAGGAAGCCGAGCGCGGCCAGCGTCAGGATCGCGTCGGCGGCGTTCAGGGTGGCGATCACCGGCACGTTCTGGATCACGTTGAAGAACACGTAACGACCGATGATCGTCCGGCGCTTGGCGCCGAGCGCGCGGGCGGCCTCGACGTAGGGTTCCTCGCGGACGCTGATCACGTGATTTCTCACGACCCGGAAGTACTGCGGGATGTAGACGATCGTGATCGCGAGCGCCGCAGTCAGAATCCCCTGGCCGATCTTGTCCGAGAGCAGGAACGCGATCACGATCGCGAGCAGGAGATAGGGGAACGCGAACAGCGCGTCCATCACCAGGACCAGCAGCCGGTCGAGCTTGCCCCCGAGATAGCCGGAGATGAGCCCGAGCGGCACCCCGACGGCGAGCGAGAAGAAGACGGCGAGGATCACCACCTCGATCTCGGTGCGCGCCCCCCAGATCACGCGGGAGAGGACGTCGGTCGACTGGACGGTGGTGCCGAAGAGGTGCGACCCGGATGGCGCGGCCTGCTTTGGGAAGTTGGCGCCATTCGCCGAGGAGTCGGCGAATCCGTACGGTGCGATCAGCGGGGCGAAGATCGCGAGGATCACGAACAGGAGCACGATCCCGATTCCGGAGTAGAGGATCCACTTCGGCACCCCGCGGGCGGATCGGATCTCGGCGACGAAGCGGCGGACGCCGGCGAGGCGCCGCCAGCGGCCGGGCCGCGCGGTGACGGGTGCGGGGCCCGGGGCCTGGGTTACCGGAGCCTCTTTCAGGGTCATCTCAGGAATACCTCACCCGCGGATCGATGAACGCGTTTACCAGGTCGATGAGAATCGAGACCACCACCACCGCGAGCGCGAAGACCGTGATGATCCCCTGAACCGCGATGTAGTCGCGCTCGTTGAGGTAGCGCACGAGCTGAAACCCGATCCCGGGCCAGTTGAAGGTCTCCTCGGTGAGGATCGCGCCGCCTAGGAGGAGCGCGAACTGAAGTCCCGCCACCGTGATCACCGGGACCAGGGCGTTGCGAAACGCGTGGTGGAGGACGACCCGCCGCTCGCTGAGCCCGCGCGCCTGGGCCGCCTCGACGTAATCGCCGCGCATCGTCTGCATCAGGTTGACGCGCACCAGGCGGATCAGGACGCCACTCACGAGGAGCCCGAGCGTGACCGCCGGGAGGATCAGGTGCAGGAAGACGTCCCAGAACGCGTTCGGGTCGCCGGCGATCAGCGTGTCGATCAGCAGCAGGTGGGTGGGCGTCGGCAGCGTGGCGGTCACCTCCGGGCTCGCCTGCCCGGACACTGGTAACCAGCCGAGCGCGTCGGCGAATACGAGCTGAGCCAGAAAGCCGGTGAAGAAGACCGGCGCGGCGTAGACGACGATCCCGAACATGCGCCCGGCGACGTCAATTGGAGTGTCCCGCCATCGGCCCGCCACCAGCCCTATCGAGACGCCGACCACGACGGCGACGAAGAACGCGGCGACGCTCAGCTCGAGCGTGGCGGCGCCGTTCTCCTTGATGATGTCCGTCACCGGGGTGTGATCGGTCAGCGAGTTGCCCAGATTGAGGGTGAAGGCGTCGCCGAGATAGTTGACGTACTGGACAAGGATGGGCTTGTCGTAGCCGGCGCGGTGCTCGCGCGCCTCGATCTGGGCCTGCGGGACGTGCCCGCCGAGGGCCGCCTGGATCGGGTTGCCGGGCGCCACCCGCATCAGCAGGAACACCATCGTCAGCAGGATCAGCACCGTCGGCAGCGCCAGAGCGATCCGGGTCAGGATGTAGGTGCGCAGCGATGTCTCGTGCGCGCGTGTCAACGGTCGCTCCTCCGGCCTCCGGTACCCGCGTGTAAGCCCACCAACCGCGCCTCCCCAGCGGAGGCGCGGTTGGCCAGCTCCATCTGAGTTTGGGTCAGCCCTTCGTGATCAGCCAGTAGCGGAAGATGAACGATGGATCGAACGTCTCCTCGATCCCGTGGATGTCGTCCTGCGCCGCCGCGACCTGCTTGCCCTGCCAGACCGGGATCGTCGGCGCGTCCTTGGCCCCGATGTCCTGGATCTTCGAGAACGCCTTCGCCCGCTCGGAGGTGTTGGTGCTCGCCTTCTCCTGGGCGAGGAGCTTCTCCATCTCGGGGTTCGAGTAGTGGGCGTTCAGGAAGCTGTCCTTCGAGTAGAAGGAGGCCGTGTAGTCGTCCGCGTCCGGGTAGTCCGGGAACCAGCCGAGCTGGTACACGGGGTACTTGTCGGTGAACGCCGCCTCGGAGTACTGGCTCCACTCGGTCGACTTCAGCGTCACGTCGAACAGTCCGCTCGAGTCGAGCTCGTCCTTGATCTCGGCGTACTCGTCCGCCGACACGGGCCCGTAGTGTGACGGCGTGTACCAGAGCTCCAGCGGCACGGGCGTCTTCACGCCGGCCTGCTGAAGGACCTGCTTCGCCTTGTTCACATCGGGCTGCGCCCCATACTCGGTCTTGAACGGCTCCGTCGCGTACTGCAGGCCCTGCGGGACCATCGAGTAGAGCGGCTGGACCGTGCCCTCGTACACCTTGCTGGCGATCGCGTCGCGGTCGACCGTGTAGGCGACCGCCTGACGGACGGCGAGCTTCTGCGCATCGCTGGAGCCCGGCTGGAGATCCTCGTTGAAGACGATGTAGCGGATCTCGATGCCGTTGCCGGAGATGATCTGGACTCCCGACTGACCCTTCAGCGAGTCGATGTCGGTCGGGCTGAGGCTCCGGTAGGCGATGTTGACCTCGCCCTGCTTCAGCGCGAGCGCGAGGTCCGAGGAGGTCTTGTAGTACTGGATGATGACCTGGTCGTTCTGCGCCGGATCGCTGCCGGTGTAGCTGTCGTTCTTGTCCAGCACCGTCTGCGTCCCGGGCTTGTAGCTCGCGAGCGTGTAACGGCCCGAGCCGATCACCTGATCCGACGGCTGGAGCTTGTCGGCCGAAAAGCTGTCCGGGACGATCGCTGCCGACCCCGTGGTGATGACGAACGGCCAGGTGGCGTCCGGCGCCTTGAGATGGAAGATCACCGTCTTGGGATCGGGCGCCTCGACGCTCTTCATGTTCGCGAACAGCGAGGAGCCGCCGTTCGGAGCCGCGATCTTGATGTTGCGGTCGAACGAGAACTTGACGTCCTTGGACGTGAGGGCACTGCCGTCGGAGAACTTGAGGTTGTCCTTGAGCGTGCACTCGTAGGTGGTGTTCTGATTGTCCGTGTAGTCGCACTTCTCGGCGGCCTCGGGGACCGGCGTGGTCTTGCCCGGCGGAATCGTCATGAGGTTCTGGTAGACGGCGTAGATCACGTCGTAGGAGGGCAGGTCGTAGGCGCCTGCCGGGTCGTAGGAGACCGGCTGGTCCGTCGTGCCGCGGATGATCACTCCGCCGCCGCCGCCACTCGATCCGCAACCGGCGGCGAGGGCCGCCAGCAGGGCGGCGAGCGCCGCAACGATTCCCAACCGTCGCACGAGAGTCATCCGCTACCTCCTCCGCAGGGCCGCGCGCCGCCGACCTCGGTCGCGGGCCGGCCCGCATCTGAAGCCCAAATCTCCATCCTCTCTCCTGGGGTGCCGAGCCGCTGCATGCTCCCGGCGTCCCGTGGATTGCAGCCTATCTCAGCGTGGGCGCGATGTGGGCGCTCAGTTCCGGCGCATGCGCAGCGCCGCGGCCGCCAGCACCGGCAGGGCGAGGGCGGCGAGCACGATCGCGGCGACATAGCGGCCACTGGCGAGGAGCACGGCCGCCGTGGCCACAAGGACGATGAGGAGCGTGAGCGGCACGTGGCCGGCGAGACCGGAGCGTCAGGCCGGCTCTCGCTTGAGCTCCGGCAGCGCTTCGGCGATCGCCTCCGGGTGCTCGCGATGGAGCGGGTGGTGGCAGGCCGCCCAGTGGTCGTTGCCGTAGTTGACGAGCGGCGGCTCCTCCTGAGAGCAGATCTCCGTGGCGTACGGGCAGCGCGTATGGAACCGGCACGCCGCGGGAGGATTCGCGGGGCTCGGGATGTCGCCCTCGAGCAGGATCTGCTCGCGCGCCGCGTTCGCCCTGGGGTCCGGGATCGGTAGTGCGGACAGCAGCGACAGGGTGTACGGGTGGATCGGGTTCGAGTAGACCTCCTCGGCGGGACCGACCTCCACGATCTTCCCCAGGTACATCACCGCGATGCGGTCGGAGACGTGGCGGATCACGCCGAGGTCGTGAGCGACGAAGACGTAGGTGAGCTTGAAGTCGTCCTGCAGGTCCTCCAGCAGGTTGATGATCTGCGCCTGGATCGACACGTCGAGGGCGGACACCGGCTCGTCGGCGATGATCAGCTTCGGCCGCAGTGCCAGCGCCCGCGCGATGCCGATGCGCTGGCGCTGTCCGCCTGAGAACTCATGCGGGAAGCGGTTGTAGTGCTCCGGCCCGAGCCCGACGCGCTCGAGGAGCTCGTTGACCTGGCGCTTGAGGGCGTCGCCCGAGGCCAGGCCGTGGATCCGCAGCGGCGTGCCGATGATCTGCCCCACCCGCTGGCGCGGGTTGAGCGACGCGTAGGGATCCTGGAAGATCATCTGCATCTCCCGGCGAAGCGGCCGCATCGACCGCGCGCCGCGCCCCACGAGCTCCTGTCCTTGGAAGCGCACCGAGCCCGACGTCGGCGGGATCAGTTGAAGCACGGTCCGGCAGAGCGTGGACTTGCCGGAGCCCGACTCTCCCACGAGGCCCAGGGTCTCGCCCTCCTTGACCGTCAACGTCACGCCGTCCACGGCTCGCACACGACCGATCTCGCGGTCGATGATCACGCCCGACTTGATCGGGAAGTGCTTGACGAGATCGCGGATCTCGAGGAGACCGCCCTCGCCGTTCGCGCGGGAGCCGTCGGTGCTGGCGGGGGGGAGAGCGTCGGTCACGCCGCCGGAACCTCGAGTCCGATCTGCTCTCCCTCGACCACGCGCAGGCTGCGCTTCTTCTCGGGCGGCAGCCAGCATCGGTCGAGGTGCTGCGGATCGCCGCCGCGCGCCTTGAGCTCCGGCGTCTCCGGGCACTTCTCGAACTCATAGGGGCAGCGCGGCCGGAAATGGCAGCCCTGTGGCGGGGCTAGCAGGGAAGGGGGTTGGCCCTGGATCTGCGAGAGGCGGAGAGCCCGCGGCCGGTCCGGCCGCGCGATCGATCCCAGCAGTCCCCAGGTGTACGGGTGCTGCGGGTCGTAGAAGATCTCGTCGAGCGTGCCGGCCTCGACGATGCGCCCCGCGTACATCACGTTGATGTACTCGGCGACAACCGCGACCACCCCAAGGTCGTGCGTGATCAGGATCACCGCCATCCCGAGCTGCTCCTGAAGCCGCTGGATCAGCCGCAGGATCTGCGCCTGGATCGTCACGTCGAGCGCGGTGGTCGGCTCATCCGCGATGAGGACCTTGGGGTCGTTCACGAGCGCCATCGCGATCATCACTCGCTGGCGCATGCCGCCCGAGAACTCGTGCGGGTAGGCCTTCATGCGTCCTTCAGCGTCGGGAATGCCCACCAGGCCGAGGAGCTCGACCGCGCGGTCACGCGCCTCGTTCGTGGAGACGTCCTTGTGGACCTGGATCGCCTCGATGAGCTGGTTTCCGATCTTGTGGAAGGGGTGAAGCGAGGTCAACGGATCCTGGAAAATCATCGCGATCTCCTCGCCGCGAATGCGCTGCATCTCGTCGGAGTCGGCCTCGAGCAGGTCGCGGCCCTCGAACAGGATCCGCCCCGAGATCGAGGTGATCGGGGAGCGGGTGAGGCCCAGAATCGTCAGGTTCGCGACGCTCTTGCCGGAGCCAGACTCCCCAACGATCCCTAGCGTCTGACCTCGGTCCACCGAGAACGAAACCCCGTCGACGGCTTTGACGACTCCATCGTCCGTATTGAAGTGGACCGTGAGGTCATGTACCCCGAGCAGGCTCATCGGGTCACCGGTACCTGACCCTTGGATCCAGGTATGCGTAAGCGATGTCGACGATGAGGTTGAAGACGATGATGAAGAAGGCCCCGAAAAGCGTCACCCCCTGGATGACGGGGAGGTCGGAGCGCTCGATCGAGGTGAACACCAGGCGACCGACCCCGGGGATGTTGAAGACGGTCTCGGTAAGGATCGCGTTGCCCGCGAGGAGGACGCCGATGTCGAGCCCCAGGAGCGTGACGATCGGCGTGATGGCGCTGCGCACGCCGTGGCGCATGATCACGCTGCGCTCAGGGACACCTTTCGCGCGCGCTGTCCGGATGTAGTCCTCGGACATCACGTCGATCATGCTCGAACGCAGGTAGCGGGCGTAGATCGCCGCAGAGGCGGCGGCCAGGACGAGCCACGGCAGGATCATCGAATCCGCCTTCTCGGGAATCGTGTTTGCCGTGATGAAGCTCCCCTGGCCGGGAAAGATGGGGATCTTGCCGACGTCCTGTGCGAACAGATACAGCGCCACCAGGCCGAGCCAGAAGACCGGGGCCGAGATGAAGACGAGGCTCGTCACCATCGTCGTGCGGTCCAGCAGGGAGCGCCTCTTGATCGCGGAGATGATCCCGACCGGGATCCCCATCAACAGCCAGATGATCGCCGCCCCCGTGACCAGCCAGATCGTCGCCGGCAGTCGATCGAGGATCAGCGTCCGCACGTCTGCGCTCGACTGATAGCTGTAGCCGAAGTCGAAGTGGAGCACGATCCCCTTCATGTAGTCCCAGTACTGCTCGTAGA